>JARFRF010000135.1 GCA_029287395.1 Methyloceanibacter sp.
CTGCTGTCGAGACTTTAATGGGGGAGTAGCCCGTTTCAGTGCGGGTGATCTGAGAGACGTCTCTTAGGGCCGGCGCCACCTTGGTATCGGAAGCAGACGGGGGTGCGGAAGCACAAACGGTATCGTGGTGATACAGATCGCACTGTTAGCCGGCATAGGCTTCGCCGGCGGAGGCGGGCACCAAAGTAAGGGTATTTAGCACCAACTTGCTTCGTCGTCTTTAGGTCGACGCAGTAGTTCCTGTACGTTGGCTTCGAGGAGGCGATAGCCCACGTTGCCGAAGAGTTTCTGTCGGCCTTCGTTCATCAAAAATGTCGGGCTGCCTGCAATGCCGTTGTCAGCCGCGTGTCCATAGTCGATGACGAGCGCAGCCAGGGCCTCCGACGAGCGAAGCTTTTGCTCTATCTGCCGAACATCGATTCCAAGTCGCGTCGCGATGTCTCGCTGTACGCCCCAGGTGCCGATGTCCTTGGCTTCAGCAAAGAAAGCATGACGTATGTCGCGTGCAGCACGCGTTGAAAGTCTGTTGAGATATGGCGGCAACGTCGCGCTCTCAGATCGCTCCACGAGTTCGACCGCCTTTAAGAACTGGTGGGAGCTTGCCGAAGTCCGAGGGCGCCCACGGAGCCAGACTTGGTCGCTAACGATTACGTGGTCGAATCGCGCGGCGACGTCTCTCACGTGTTCATTGAAGAGTTCAAAACCGCCTCGGCTCTCGATCTTGCCCCAGGCGTCTGCAAACACGGAACAATACCGCGGAATGATCTCGATCTGGCTATCGAACTGAGTTGCCAGTTCCTCCAGCCGGCGCTCGGCAACATAGGCCCAAATACAAAGCACGTCGGAGTAGTAGTCGATCTGAACCTTTGACATTAGCCCCTCGTACACTTTCGAGAAGTAAGATCTGTTACATGACATCAAACCTTGCGCCAGGGCAAAGCCGCCCCATCTGAGCCCGGGTGAATGACGAGATTGTGCGCGGTGTGTTCGGATCAAGCTGTGCTATGATGTATTTGGGCAGTTAGCCGTTTGCGGGAGGGAGTTCCATGCAGGGAGGCGTGATGAAACGGATAATGTGTGTCCGTGACCTTTTGCTCAGGGGCGCGCTGTTCGCCTGTGTCTTCAGTGTGCTGACGGGCTCGGCGTTTGCTTCGATCGTCATAAAAGTGGATAAGCCGACCCAGACCATGACAGTGTCTGTGGACGGCGAGATGCGCTATCGCTGGCCCGTCTCGACGGGTGCGACCGGTTACTCCACGCCAATCGGCAGTTACACGGCCTTCCGCTTGGAGAAAATGCACTACTCCGTGGAGTGGGATGGAGCGGGCATGCCTCATTCCATCTTCTTCACATCGCGAGGTCACGCCATTCACGGCTCCAATAATCCCGGTATGGGAACGCCGCGCTCTCGCGGTTGCGTACGACTCTCGCTTAGGAATGCTGAGACACTGTTCAACCTTGTTGAAACCCGAGGCGTCGCTACGGCGAAAGTGGTTGTGGCAGGGGCAGACCCGGCGGGGAATTGGGCGCCCACTTCGGCGCCCGGTACAGCCAGAGCACTCAGTGGGAGCCAGTCGGGTCGCGGCACTCAAGTGCGTCAACGTCGTGGTCCGTTTGGCGGGCTGTTTCGGCGGCGGCCGCGCTGACGACCCGATCGTTTGACCGGGGCCAGCGCTATGCGAAACAGCGCGCAGCCAATCAGTAAGGCCGAGGCGAAGGTCTTTGTGATTTCGGCCATTGCTCTTTCGGCGACGGTCGCCAATGCAACATTTTGGTTCGGTGTGTTCGGCCGCATCTTCTTCACGCATATCCTCTACATCTGGATTGCGGCGACGGCAGCGCTTCTTGCGAGCTTCTTTATCCCACGGCTGGAGACGCCACTTCTGAAACTGCCTTGGCAAGGGCGTTTCCTGTTGGCGCTGCCGACGTGCTGGCTCGTACTTGCCGCTCTTGTCGATGTAGACAGTTATCAGCCGGACAGCCCGGCCACTTGGGCGCTGTGGATCCTAACGTTGGTGAGCGCGTTAGTGACGTTTCCCTACCTACTTTATGTGATCATTCTCGCGGTCGTTCCCGACATCGACCGTTTGACCCATCCGAAACTGATTGGGGCACTACTCGGTATATTGGCGGTGATGGGGACAGCAGGGTATGCGCTTGGTACGCATCACGATCTGTTCCTCACCTGCGAGAACTTTAAGGCCGGCGGTCATGACATCCCTGAGAATTGTCGCGCCGCAGGTGATGCGGTCCCAAAATAGGGCAGAAGAAGGCTGCGGGCCGCAGCCCCTTCGAGGGCTAGGCCTGTTCCAACAATTCCGCTCGACGCGCCATGAGCGCGTCCAGTTTCTCTTGTTGGTCGGCGATGCGGTTTGCATTGCGTTCTTCGTCTGCGGCGCCGGAAAAAGCGGCAGCCTGCTCCATTAGCTCACGGAGATTATCCTCGACGATTTGAATACGCCGTTCCACTTCCTCTAGGCTCAGATCTTCAATGCTCATCGTTTCTCCTTAGGGCTGATAGAATTGGCCCAGTCTAACAAGCCGACGCCCCTGCGTGACTTTGCTCTGGATCAATAATGCCTCTTTGATGCGGTTCCGTTACCCTGCTGCGTCTGAAAAGGTCGCAACTCATTTGAGGCGAGCTTCCAGCGGTACACAAGTTTTCGAGATAGAGCGGTTAGCCTCCATGACTTCGGTCCAAAAGCTCTTCGTGCTGCTTTGCGGGTATGAAATTGTACCCTTTAGTCTCTGCCTGCGCGGGGGCGGGGACCGGTTCGTGATGAGCGTACCCATCTCCGCCTATCTCTTGGAGACGAGGGAAGGTCTGGTCATTTTCGATACCGGCTTTGATCCAAGTCTGCTGCGCGACGCTGAAGAGCGCGAAAAGCACTTCGAGGCCCATGGCTGGGAGACACCTGTGGTGTGGCCGCAACATGAGATGCTGGACCAGCTGGGGCAGATTGGTGCAGCGCCCGCAGACATCCGCCATGTGATTCTGAGTCATGCGCATTTCGATCACACCGGCAACCTGAAGCACTTTCCGCGGGCGAAAGTCTGGATGCAGGAGGCGGAGCGTGATTACGCGTTTGCCGATCCACCGCATCTCGGTGTTTTGAGACACGATTTTGATGACCCCGATATCGACTGGTGTTGGGTCGACGGGGACCACGAGATCATGCCGGGGCTAAAGCTCGTGGCGACGCACGGTCATACGCCGGGGCACCAATCCGCGCTCGTGACGCTGCCCGAAACGGGCACAGCGGTGCTCGTTGGCGATGTGGGCGACTGGCTTCAGAACTTCGATGAAGAGATCCTTCCCGGTGAAGCGTCGGACGATGTAAAGGCGCTTGAGAGCATCCGTCGGATCAATGGTCTAAGACGAGACCTCAACGCGACGCTCTTCGTCGGCCACGACCCCTATCTCATTCAAACACAAAGGCTCGCACCCGATTTCTACACGTAGAGAATGCCACTCTCGGGCGAAGCCCCGGCCGCACGAGGCCCCGCCCGTCCAACGGAAAATGATCCCGGCCGTGACGAGCGGGGAGCGTTGAGACGCTTCGGCTCTAGAGGCCGCGCGCCCAGGCAGGCCTCAAGGGGGCCGCATCAGGAGCGTTGATGGCCGCGCGCAATTCTTGCAGCAGCCGTGGCTTATCCGCGTTCAAAGTCCCTCTCAGGATCAGCCAGTTCGAGGCGTGGTCGCTGCGGAAGACGGTCCGTTTCAGTTCCAATTGGGACAGGAGCTGCTCCATTTCCTGCATCAAACCCAGCACGCTGAGCGGCTCAAAGTCCGGGAAATTTTCGCGAAAGCGCGCCTCACCTTGCGGGAAGCTCACAACGAGCGTGGCGAGAAACTCAGGTTGCGCGGCGTTCATCAGCGCCGCCGAGTTTGCCGCATGCTGACGCGACAGCGCCGCGCCGCCGAGCCCGTTGAGGATCATAACCGAGCGTTTGATCCCCGCCTGCTGCAACTTGTCGAGCGCCTCTCGTGTGGTCTCGAAGGTCTCCCCCTTGTTGACCCGCGCCAGCACTTCGTCGTCGCCCGACTCCGCCCCCACATAGACGAGCGACAGACCAAGCTCTGCCAGCTCCCGAAGCTCCGCCACCGACTTCTTGCGCAAATTGCGCGGCAGGCAATAGCTCGACACCCGCCGGACGCTGGGCAGATCCTTGCGGATCGCTTCAAGGACGCTCACCAGGCGACGGGTCGAAAGCGTCAACGCATCGCCATCGGCCAGGAAGATGCGCTCGACACCGGCACCCATTTGTTCGGCGCAAGTCCGAATATTCCCTAGCACCTCCTCCTCGCTACGGGGACGGAACCGCTTCTGCGGGTCGGTGTACATTTCGCAGAACGTGCAACGGTTCCAGGAACAGCCGTCCGTGACAGGCAGGATCAGCGACTGCGCTTCGCTCGGCGGGCGGTAGACGGGTTCGACATAGCGGATGGGGAGTGCGGTCATCTTAAGAGCGACGGACTTTCCGTGAGCGGGTGGCGCGGCCAAGACAAAGATTATGGCACCATACGCGGCAATCGAGACATTTCGCCAGACAGTTCTTTTGCGCATGCTGGACACGCTCCAGCGTACGGACCATTAGCGCCAAGCGTCCCCATGGGGGATGGCACCATCGCCGATTGAACTTTATGTTGACTGACACCCGGTTTCCCGGTGCCAAGGTAGATTTGATCAAGCAGGAGAAGACATTGAGAAGCGCGTTCAGATTGGCCGTTCTAGCTCTGTTGGTTCTTCCGAACCTGGCCATGGCCCAGGAAATTGCCGACACGATTTACTCGGGCGGCCCGATCCTGACGATCAATGATGCTGCACCAACCGCAGAAGCGGTGGCGGTCAAGGATGGACGCATTATCGCTGTCGGAGCACTTACCGATGTCGAAAGGTACAAAGGCGATACGACCGAGCTAGTCGACCTTGGTGGCCGCACCATGCTGCCGGGCTTCGTGGATAGCCACGGTCACGTTGTATTCGGCGGTTTGCAGGCGCTGTCGGCCAACTTGCTCGCGCCGCCCGATGGCGAGGTCACGGACATTGCCAGCCTCCAGGCGACCCTGACCGAATGGGCTAAGGCGAACGCCGAGGCGGTCGAGAAGGCTGGCATGATTATCGGCTTCGGATACGACAACGCGCAATTGGCCGAGCTGCGCCATCCAACCCGTGAAGAGCTCGACCAGGTCTCTGAAGACTTGCCCATCGTGATCGTTCATCAGTCCGGACATCTGGGCGTTGCGAATTCCAAGGCGCTCGAAAAGGCCGGCATCGACGCCTCGACCAGAAACCCGGACGGTGGCGTGATCCAACGCGGCGCCGACGGCGAGCCTAACGGGGTTCTCGAAGAGTACGCCTTCTTCAACGTGCTCGTACCGCTCCTATCGGACCTTGGGCCGAAAGCCACGGCAGCCTTTGCGCGAGCCGGCGCGGAATTATGGGCCAGCTACGGCTACACGACCGCACAAGACGGCCGGTCTTCCGCCGGTATCGTCGAGACGCTGAAGGCCGTCGACGCTGAGAACGGCCTCCCGGTCGATGTGGTCGCCTATCCCGATGTGCTGGAGGCCAAGGACTACATCAAGGACAATGTCTCGAAAGCGTATACGGGCCGCGTTCGTGTCGGCGGTTGCAAGCTGACGATCGACGGCTCGCCGCAGGGCTTCACCGCACTTAGAGATCGTCCGTACTACGATCCTGTCGGCAACTACCCGCCGGGCTATCGCGGCTACGCGGCCATTACGGCAGAGCAGGTCCGGGACGCCGTCAACTGGTGCTTTGAAAACGGGATACAGATCATCACCCACGCCAATGGCGAGGGCGCATCGGACATGCTGATCGCCGCCATCAGTGTGGCGCAGAGCGAATATGGTGACCCGGGCAACCGCCCCGTCTTGATCCACGGCCAATTCCTGCGCGAGGACCAAGTCGACAGCCTTAAGCGGCTCGGCGTCTTCCCGTCGTTGTTTCCCATGCACACCTTCTACTGGGGCGGCTGGCATCGCGATCACACGGTCGGCCCGGTGAACGCGGAGAATATCTCGCCGACCGGTTGGCTCCGGCAGCGCGACATGATGTTCGGCTCGCACCACGATGCACCGGTGGCGTTTCCGGACAGCATGCGCATCCTTTCCGCCACGGTTACGCGGCGCACGCGATCGGGCGACATTCTGGGCCCGAGCCAGCGCGTGGACGTCATAACGGCGCTCAAGGCCATGACGATCTGGCCGGCCTGGCAGCACTTCGAGGAGGGCCTCAAAGGCTCGCTCGAGGTCGGCAAGCTCGCGGACTTCGTCATCCTGTCGGGCGACCCGACCGCCGTAGATCCCGAAACGCTGGCCGACCTCAAAGTCCTCGAGACCATCAAAGAGGGCACCTCGATCTATCAGGCCGAAGTGCGGAAGGGACGGCTCCAATACGGCCCTGGGCGGGACGCCGCCGAGCCGTTCGCCCGTTTCTTGAGAACGCTGGCGCTCAACCGCGATACGGGCGGCCGCGCGCGCATGGGGCTATCGCCGTCGGCTCTTGCCCGCGCACCACATTCGCGCGCCTGCGTCGCCGCCGCGCTTGGCGACATAATGACGGCGGGCTTGGAGGCGGACGAGCCGCCCTCAAATAGCCGGTAGGCGATAGGGCGAAAAAGCAGGCCCTCAACTGGCGCGCCAGCGACAGGGTCCATGTTGCGGACAATACAACTAAGATTAGAAGGTTGCTAGCGACTCACTCCCCAGCCACCAGCTTCTTCCGGGGCAAGCCTTTAGCCGATGACTTTGCAGCCTTCTTTGCCGGGGCGTTCGCGGCGCTAGAGTTTGACCCACCAGCGGAACCTCGGCGCCCCAGCAACTGCTTCAGATATTGCCCCGTATAGCTGCCTTTGACGGCGGCGACTTCTTCTGGCGTGCCGGTTGCGACCACATGGCCGCCGCCGTCGCCGCCTTCGGGGCCGAGGTCGATAATGTGGTCGGCGGTTTTGATCACTTCGAGATTGTGCTCGATGACGATGACCGTGTTGCCCTGATCGACCAGCTCATGCAGCACGTCGAGAAGCTTCGCCACGTCGTGGAAATGCAGGCCCGTGGTGGGCTCGTCCAGAATATACAGTGTACGTCCTGTCGCGCGCTTGGACAGCTCTTTGGAGAGCTTGATGCGCTGCGCCTCGCCGCCGGAGAGCGTCGTTGCCTGTTGGCCCACATGGATATAGCCGAGCCCGACCCGGGCGAGGGTGAGCAGCTTGTCGCGCACGCTCGGCACCGCCTTGAACAGTTCGGCGGCCTCGTCCACGGTCATGTCCAGCACGTCGGCGATGGACTTGCCCTTGAATTTGATCTCCAGGGTCTCGCGGTCGTAGCGCTTGCCCTTGCAGACATCGCAGGTGACGTAGATGTCGGGCAGGAAGTGCATTTCGATCTTGATGACGCCGTCGCCCTGGCAGGCTTCGCAGCGCCCGCCTTTCACATTGAAGGAGAAGCGGCCCGGCTTATAGCCGCGCGTCTTTGCCTCGGTCAGCTCAGCGAACCATTCGCGGATGGGCGTGAAGGCGCCAGTATAGGTGGCCGGGTTGGAGCGGGGCGTGCGGCCGATGGGGCGTTGGTCGATATCGATGACTTTGTCGAGATGTTCGAGGGCGACGATCTCGTCGTAGTCGCCGGGCAGCTCGCGCGCATTGTTCAGCTTGCGGGCCACGGCGCGGTAGAGCGTCTCGATGAGGAAGGTGGACTTGCCTCCGCCAGAGACGCCCGTGACGCAGGTGAACAGGCCAAGCGGGATCGACACGTCGATGTCTTTGAGATTGTTGCTCCGCGCGCCTTTGACCGTCAGCGTCTTGCCGCGCCGGGGCTTTCTGCGCTCTTTGGGGAGCGGGATCTGCTTCATCCCGACGAGATATTGCCCGGTGAGACTGTCCGGGGACTGCATAATCTGCTTCGGCGTGCCTTCGGCCACCACTTGCCCGCCATGAGCGCCGGCGCCAGGGCCCATATCCACCACGTGGTCGCTTTCCAGGATCGCGTCTTCGTCATGCTCCACCACGACCACGGAGTTGCCGAGATCGCGCAGATGCTTGAGCGTGTCGAGCAAGCGAGCGTTGTCGCGCTGATGCAGGCCGATGGACGGCTCGTCCAGCACGTAGAGCACGCCGGTCAGGCCGGAGCCGATCTGGCTAGCGAGGCGGATGCGCTGGCTCTCGCCGCCTGACAAAGTGCCGGACGCACGTGCGAGAGTCAGATATTCGAGACCCACATCGTTGAGGAAAATCAACCGTTCACGGATCTCTTTGAGGATGCGCTCGGCAATTTCGTTCTGCTTGTCCGTGAGCTGATCGGGGAGCGTGTCGAACCAGTCCTTCGCCTCCCTAATCGACATGTCGGTGACTTCGCCGATATGGAGCCCGGCGATCTTCACCGCGAGCGCTTGCGGCTTCAGGCGATACCCGTCGCACGCCTCGCATGGCTGGTCGGACTGATAGCGCTCCAGGTCCTCGCGCACCCAGATGGACTCGGTCTCGCGCCAGCGCCGTTCGATATTGGTGATCACGCCTTCGAACGGCTTTTCGGTTCGGTAGCGCCGCACGCCGTCGTCATAGACGAAGGTGATCTCGTCGATGGAGCCGTAGAGCACGATCTCGCGGAAGTCCTCGGGAAGATCTTTCCACGGCTTCGTCATCGGCTGCTTGTAGTGCTTTGCGACCGCTTCCAGGGTTTGCTGATAATAGGGCGAGGTGGCTGAGGTGCGCGTCCAGGGCGCGATGGCGCCTCGATTGAGCGACAGCGTGTCGTCCGGCACCACCAGGTCCGGCTCGAAGAACAGTTCCGTGCCGAGCCCGTCGCATTCGGGGCAGGCGCCAAACGGGTTGTTGAACGAGAACAGGCGCGGCTCGATCTCCTCGATGGTAAAGCCGGAGACGGGGCAGGCGAACTTTGCCGAGAAGATGATGCGCGGCTCTTCGTCCGGTCGGCGGGCGTCGGCGAACTCCGCAATTGCAATGCCGTCCGAGAGCGACAGCGCCGTCTCGAGGGAGTCGGCGAGGCGCGCGGACATGTCGGACCGCACCACGACCCGGTCCACTACCACGTCGATATCGTGTTTCAGCTTCTTATCGAGCTTCGGCGCTTCCGAAATCTCATGGAATGCGCCGTCGATTTTAAAGCGCTGAAAGCCCTTCTTCTGGAGCTCCGCCAGCTCTTTCCGGTATTCGCCTTTGCGGCCGCGGGCGATGGGCGCTAGCAAATAGAGTCGCGTGCCTTCGGGGAGCGCGAGCACGCGATCCACCATCTGGCTGACCGTTTGGCTTTCGATGGGCAGTCCCGTAGCGGGCGAATAGGGGATACCAACCCGCGCCCAGAGCAGGCGCATATAGTCGTAGATCTCCGTGACCGTGCCGACGGTCGAACGCGGGTTCTTGGAGGTGGTCTTTTGCTCGATGGAAATGGCCGGCGACAGACCCTCGATGTGGTCCACGTCCGGCTTCTGCATCATGTCAAGGAACTGGCGCGCGTAAGCCGACAGGCTCTCCACATAACGCCGCTGTCCCTCGGCGTAGATCGTATCGAAGGCGAGGGAGGACTTGCCGGACCCGGAAAGGCCTGTAATCACTACGAGTTTTTCGCGTGGCAGGTCCAGGAACACGTTCTTGAGATTGTGTTCTCGGGCGCCGCGAATGGAAATGGATTTTGCCGTCATGCTGCGCGCTACTGTCGGGGGATGGGGGCAACGGTGCAAGGCATAAGAGGCCGCATGCACAGGCGCAAGTGAGTTCCGGCGCAGTCAGGCTATAGCGGGACGCGGATCCCGAACACCATGATCAGGACGAGCCAGACATAGGCAATCACCGTCGGATAGAACGTCACGCCAAATCCGAATGCCCGCAGGTACGGGTTCTTGTGGTAGCCGATCCAGAACAGAATCCGGCCCGTGACGAAAAGGCCCGTCAAAATGGGCAGGGTGCGCGCCTCCTCGATCGGGCAGTACATCGCAAGGCCCGCATTCGCGATGAAGTAGGCCGTGAATTGCTCGAACGTATTCAAGATGAACTTGGTGTTGATCTCGACGGGCGAGTTCGGCTTTGGCGTTTGGCCCACAAACATCGAAGGGTCGAGGCGTTGGGCGGCGACCACACAAATGCCGACGATGCCCGGGATGAGAGCGATCACGGCGCCCTTGATCACGAGGGCGAGCCGGTCGGCAATACCCCATGCTTCAGGTGTCCAATCCCAGAAGGTCTTGCCGGCAGCAAAAACGGTCGCAGAAAACAGCCAGTTGCCCACTAGCGTGGCGATGAACGGCCACTGCATGGCGGTGAAGCCGAAATACTTCACCCGCGGGTCGCGTCGCTTAGCTTTTCGGCGCGCCGATGTGTGTCCCTTGCGGACCTGCCGCTGCATCGTTTTTGCTGTTCCTGGATCCGGGGCAGGCTGCCTCGGACGAAGAAGCGCGCTGCCAAAATTTTATCTTTCGTTTTCTTAGCCATAGGGCGCGCGCAGGGGAATAACAAGAGGGCAACATGGTAGACAGATAAGAACAAAACAAGTACACTCGATTTCTCGTGTTCCGATCCCATCGGTTGTGGACAGGTGGGACAGGGGCGCGAAGTGTCCTGGTGCGACGATGCCCATGCGCCTATCGTGCCGGATTGGCTGTCGCGGAAATGGGGGCTACAGAGTTCAGCGCGCTTAGCAGCTTGAATGCGGGGAGTTCGGAAGCATGGCCGGATCGGTCAACAAAGTCATTCTCATTGGCAATCTGGGCGCCGACCCAGAAGTACGGCACACCCAAGACGGGCGCCCGATCGTCAATCTGCGTTTGGCGACCTCAGAGAGCTGGCGGGATAAGAACACCGGTGAGCGCCGCGAGAAAACAGAGTGGCATCGGGTTGTCATTTTTTCCGAGGGTCTTGCACGGGTCGCCGAGCAATATCTGCACAAGGGCTCGAAGGTCTACATCGAGGGCGCATTGCAAACCCGGAAATGGGAAGACCAATCTGGCCAGGAGCGCTACACAACCGAAGTCGTTTTGCAGGGCTTCAATTCAACGCTGACAATGCTCGATGGTCGCCAACAAGGTGGTGGTATGAGCGACGAGGGCGGCGGTGATTTCGGTCGGACGAAGCCGCTTGGCGGCAGTGGCTCATTCAACAAGGAACTGGACGACGAAATCCCGTTCTGAGCCTTGCATGGCGCGCTGAAGGCGACGTGCCGCTGAAGGTGTGGCGCTTCAGACCCAAGCGCCACACTGCAATACACGGGTCGACAGCACTACTCAGCTGAGTTGATGCCCGACACATACTGGCTCGCGTAAGCTTGCTCGCCGAGGCGTTTTAGAAGGCTTAGCTGGAGCTCCAGCCAGGCCTTGTGGTGCTCTTCCTCCAGCAAGACCTTTTCAAACAGCGTCCGCGATCCCACGTCGGCCTGTTGCGAAGCTTGCATGGCCGCTTCCGTGTAGAAGGCGATGGCGCCTTCTTCGTCGACCAGGTCAGCTTGGAACATGGCCTCGAGCGTAGCGGCTGCCTCGGGCTTCTTGTGGAAGGCCATGTCGGGCTTGCCACCTAGGAACATGATGCGATTGATGAACTCATCGGCGTGCACCAGTTCCTCTTGCATCTCGCTGCGCATTTGCGTTGCGAGCTTGTCCAGGCCCCAGTCGTCGAGCACATGAGCATGCAGTTGGTATTGGTGCGCTGCAGTCAATTCCATTTGCAGGGCTCTCTGTAAGTTCTTCAAAGTGGTTTCGTTTGACATCTTGATGTCCTTAGTTTTGGTCGGCTCAACCTCGCCCAGCTTAGGATGAGTGTTGTGAGAATACGCTCCTTATCACAGCTAAGAGTGGCCGGCATGGACGTATCTGGACGGCAGCCGTGGGCGTCGCTGCAACGCTGAAAAGGGATAGTGCCGTTCGCCTTGGTCTGACTTTCACAGCTTGCTGGCACGCAAAACTG
>JARFRF010000147.1 GCA_029287395.1 Methyloceanibacter sp.
TACAAGGCCGTGCTGACAACAGACAACTCCGAGCTACTCTTGCGGCCCGGCATGACGGCAACGGCCGAGATTGTGGTTGCCGAAGTGCATGACGTGCTCACAGTGCCCAACGCGGCCTTACGTTTCATCCCACCCAGCGCCCAGCCACAAGATCAGCGGAGCTTTCTGCAGAAACTGGTGCCTGGACCGCCGCGCTTGCGCAAGCCGAGTGGAGCCGAACAATCGCGGGGACCTGAGCGTAAGGTCTTGATTGTCAGCAATGGCGCGCCAGAAGCACGCGCCGTTACGATTGGCGCAACCGATGGTAAGCGAACGGAGATCGTGAAAGGCGAGCTTGAAACAGGCGAGGGCGTGATTGTCGATTCGGAGACCCGCCCGTGAGCGACGAGGAAACTTTTGACGCCTCCGCACCCAACGTCATTGATTTGCGCGGGGTATCGAAAACCTATGGGCGCGGTGAGGCAGAAGTGCGCGCGCTCGACAGAATCGACCTGACTATCCGGCGGGGGGAGTTCACTGCCGTCATGGGACCGTCCGGCTCGGGCAAGTCAACGGCAATGAACATTATCGGATGCTTGGACCAGCCGACGGCGGGCAGCTACCGGTTCAACGGTGTTGAGGTTGGCAGGCTCGACCGGAAACAGCGGGCGCTGCTGCGGCGGCACTATATCGGTTTTGTGTTCCAGGGCTTTAACCTTCTGGCCCGGACATCCGCCGTCGAGAATGTAGAACTTCCTTTGATTTATCGAGGCCTGCGTCAGTCAGAGCGGCGACCGCTTGCACTAAAGGCACTTGAGCGCGTTGGCCTCGCAGGAAGGGCCGGACACACGCCTTCAGAGCTTTCGGGCGGTCAGCAGCAGCGTGTCGCGATTGCCCGCGCGATTGTCACAGACCCTGCCGTCCTTCTTGCGGATGAGCCGACTGGCAATCTCGATACAAGGACCAGCGAAGAAATCATGGACTTGTTGGTCGATCTCAATACTTCGAAGGGCATAACCGTCCTGATGGTTACTCATGAACCGGAAATGGCAGGTTATGCGCGTCGTGTTGTTGAGTTTCTCGATGGCCGGATTGCGAGTGACAGTGCAGTTCTGGAGGCCGCTTGATGTTTTTCGAGACGCTCAAACTCGCCGTTCAAGCTATCCGGCGTAACGCGCTCCGGTCATTCCTAACGCTGCTCGGCATCGTTATTGGTGTGAGTGCCGTGATCGCGATGGTGACGATTGGCAACGGCACGACAGTCAAAGTCCAGGAAGAGATGGCCAAGCTAGGCACGAATGTGCTGTTCGTCCGTCCAGGTCAATGGGGGCCGGGCCGCTCCAGCGCGACGGCGAAACAATTCAATGATCGAGATGTTGTCGAGATGCGGGAGCAGCTTCGCGGCATACGCGCAGTCGCACCATTGGCGCAAATGTCGGCGACCGTTGTGTACGGCAATGAAAGTCGGAGTACGGGCGCCATCGGAACTGATGCCAGTTACATTGTCGCGCAGGATTGGGAACTCGCGCGAGGCCGCAATTTCCTGGACGGAGAGACGAGGAGTGGCCAGGCGGTCTGCATCCTGGGGAAAACGGTTCAGGAGCAGCTTTTTGGCGGAGAGGAGTCCCTCGGTAAGCGCATTCGCTTGAGTAATGTCTCTTGCGAGGTGATCGGCACCCTGGAGCCCAAGGGCGAATCCGGATTCGGCACTGATCGCGACGACGTAGTTCTGATCCCGCTTCGGACCTACCAGCGACGGATCGCGGGCAATACCGACATCAACAGGATCACCGTGTCGGCTCTCGACGGTGCTGATACGTCCAAGGTCCAAGCGGACATTGAACGTCTCCTGCGGGAACGGCGCGGGATCTCTGGGGGCGAGGAGGACGATTTTGGTGTTGCGGACATGAAACAAATCGCCGATGCGCAAGCCGTGACGACCGGGATCCTGACCATGTTGCTGAGCGCCGTCGCTGGAGTGAGCCTGTTGGTCGGCGGCATTGGAATTATGAACATTATGCTTGTTTCGGTGACGGAGCGGACCCGCGAAATTGGTATCCGGCTTGCCATCGGGGCCCAGGAGAGCCAAGTCCTTATGCAGTTCCTCGTGGAGGCCGTAACGCTGTCGCTGCTAGGCGGCGCGATCGGCGTTGCGCTTGGCCTTGGACTCGCTGGAGCTGTCTCGGTCGGCATGCAGATACCGTTCGTTTTCGATCTTGGGATCGTGCTGATTGCTTTTGTCTTCTCGGCCCTGATCGGCGTTGTCTTCGGCTACTTCCCTGCGCGCCGAGCGGCACAACTTGATCCGATTGATGCGCTCAGGCGCGAATAGTCCTCAGGACGCCTGAGTGATCCAAAGCCGGGCCTTCGCGGCATCTTCAAGCGGATAGACGCGAACCGTGCTCGGAAGAAATATACCAAAGATCTTCACAGCACCCGCAATCCAGTCGATATCGGTGATCACGGCGATGCGGTCCCACTTGGTGAAATGATCCATGCCGGTCTTGAAGTCTTCCCAGGCCGCGCCAGCGTCGTAGCCCGTGAAGTCGTTGGCGACTTCGTACAGCATACGGACTTTGGCGTTCGACTGGAGCGCTGCTTCTACGGCTGGAATGAGTATGTCGTCGTAGTCCTGGCGCGTCACGTTCCCGTGGCAGGAAATGGCGACCACATTGTTCGGAAAACCTTTGAGAAGCTCGATCACCGACCGCCTCCATTCGCTCGTGGGCTAAACGTCACGGAGCCTTGGATTCGCATTTCTCGTCGCCGGCGTTCCAGGTGCAGCCGAAGCTGCTCGTATTGCAAACAGACTCACTGGAATGATTGCCACACCGATCCACTGCGGGTGGAGGGCCGGGTAGGCAGCCTGTGTTGTTCGCCGCGTCGTACCAGCATTCAGGTTGAGCCGCGCATTGAGCAGAGTCGCGAATGGCTTGGCAGCGAACCTCTTCGGCATGGACCACAGTGCTGCCGAATGAAAAGGCGACGATGGTGATACCAAATGCGATAATACCGGCGCGCATATATCCTCCAATTTTGGTTGTTTTGTCTTTCGACGCCGTTTTAGCCAGACAAAAGGGTCAAAAGATAGTCCTGGCGAGCCGTCAAGCTGTTCTTGATCAGGACCCGGGCGATGTGTCCCTGGGTGCTCGGGATATGGCCCTGCGAATAAGGGGAAGTCGTGGCATCCTACTTTTGGCGTCTAGACCCGGGAAGGCGCAGCAGGGTAAGCCGTGCGGCGAGTAAGTGGACGTGCTATCAGCATCGGGTCAGCACGGAAACGGCACTGGGTCTGGCATGCTCGACAGGCTGCTAAATATCATTGCTCTCAGAGGTTTGAACAAATATTGCCCCGTCAAAGCTCCCCCAATTGGGGTTGGGGTGGCTGGATTGATTAGGTTGGCGTCGGCGGCGTTGCCGGTTGGCCTCAGGACTTAGGAGATATTACTTCATGGACATTCCTCATATTCCGGTCGGTGATAATCCGCCCCACGAGGTCAACGTGATCATTGAGATCCCGCAGGGCGGGTCGCCAGTGAAGTACGAAGTCGACAAAAAGTCGGGCGCGCTTTTTGTTGATCGTTTTTTGCATACGGCGATGTTCTATCCCGCGAACTACGGCTTTATTCCGCACACGCTTTCCGAGGACGGAGACCCTGTGGACTGCATCGTGATCACGCCGACGCCAGTTGCCCCTGGCTCGGTTATTCGCGCACGCCCAGTCGGTGCGCTGCTCATGGAGGATGAGGCGGGTATCGACGAGAAGATCATCGCGGTCCCGATCGACGAACTGCACCCCTATTACAAGCGCGTATCGAGCTATCGCGATCTTCCCGAGATCTTGATGGAGCAGATCGGCCATTTCTTCGAGCACTATAAGGACTTGGAACCCGGCAAATGGGTCAAGCTCGTGCGCTGGGCAGAGGTCGGCGAAGCAGCAGAACTCATTCGCAAGGGTGTCGAGCGAAACGCCGAGTCCTGAGATACCCCGACTGTTTGACCTAGCTCAAGGTGTCTAGCGCCAGTCCGGCGTTGAGTGCCTGGATCGCGCGCGTCCAATGTGCGCGTGCAAACGGGGGAACGCCTTGACCGACTCAAAACCCGATCTTGCTGACTTCTATCGACCAGTCCTCATGGAGGACATGATGGATACCGTCGGCGTGGAGCCATTCGACATCCTCGATCTCGACGGCGGCCAATCCTACCTTCAAGCTCGCGCTAACTGCCACGCGTGCTCTTGCAAGGCCAATTGCTCTAAATGGCTCGCTGCCAACTCAGAGGGCGAACCACAGTCGTTTTGTCCAAACGCTGAACTGTTCAAGGCAGCAAAAAGTTAGACTCTGCAGCGTGCTCATCCAGGCTCGGATGCGACAACAGAAGACTACGCGGATCGAAGTATTGTCCCCGCTTCTTCCAATCATGTTGAAGCAAAGTCGCCACGCGCCATAGCGTTCGACAAGACTTGTGTTGTCTGACATTCTGACCGACCGGTCGATTGAGCCCATAGGGCAATCGAACGCCGTCGCTGACATATGCGTTCACTTTGCTCAAAGATAGAATACCGACGCAAGCCGGAGTACGCGAACTGCCATGACCGTTTGTGAGGGAGGGGAAACTGTCCGGCGACCGACTTCAGAACGACGCGAAAGAGATTGAGCTAAAGCTCCTCTTCGACGAGGACCACGCCGCGGCTCTATTGGCGCACCCGCTCTTTGCGAGGGGGGACGCCGAGCCGTCTGGGCCACGCGTGCTGGAATCGAAGGAGCGCGAACTTCTCTCGACATATTACGATACGCCTGACGACCGCTTGCGGCGCGCGGGGGTCTTCTTGCGTGTGCGCCGAACTGGGACCGGTTATGTCCAGACGATTAAGACCGCGCGGGCCGAAAGTGAGTTTCTGGAGCGCAGCGAGTGGGAGTGTCCGCTCCCAACTCAGGACTTTGATCTTTCCGCCGCAGCCGGAACCGCCCTTGAGCCGCTACTCAGCGATGCGGTTCGAAAGGCGCTCTGCCCGCGCTTCGAGACCCGTTTCAAGCGGAGGACGTTTTTGATCGATGATGACGGGAGCCTGATCGAGGCCGCGGTTGATCAGGGAGAAATCGTTGCCGCTGCGACGCGCGCCCGCGTGTGCGAATTGGAATTAGAACTGAAGTCCGGCAAGGCGGAGCGATTGTTCGCTCTGGCAAGGCAATTAGCGGAAACAATACCGTTGACTGTAAGCATAAGGACGAAGGCGGAACGCGGATTTGATCTGCTCGATGGCGGGGAGCCCCAATTCGAGAAAGCTCTGCCTGTCGAAATTCCTCCCGGCGAAAGTTGTGCAACGGCGTTCCAGATCGCCGCTCGAAATTGCCTCCGGCAAATACTTGTAAACCTATCTGGGACGCGCGCAGGCGAGCCCGAGGCACTGCATCAGATGCGGGTTGGTCTCCGCCGCATGCGGGCGGCAGTTTCATTGTTCGGAGAGATTGTCGAAGGTCCTCAATGCCCCGAGGTCGCTGCCAACCTCAAATGGATCGCGAGCCAGCTCGGGCCCGCTCGTGACCTTGATGTCTTTAACTCCGATATCGTGCATCCCCATCTTGAACAATTCCCCGACGACCCCGGTTGGAAGGCGGTCGAACAACGGGCACGCAAAGCGCGGGACAAGGCGCAAGAGGCGGCCGTTCAAGCGATCAATTCAGCGCGCTGTCGGCAGGCGTTGTTGGATCTTGGGGCCTGGATCGAGTTTGGCGACTGGACCGACGGCGCCAATCGTCTCGGACAAGAGCCGATCGGCGCTTACGCCGTGGCTAAACTCTCGCGGCTGCGTCGCAGTGTCTTGAGGAAAGGTAAGGACCTTCAGACGTTGAGTGTGGCTGATCGCCATAAACTCCGTATTCGTGCCAAGCGACTGCGCTATGGAAGTGAGTTCTTTGGCGCGACGTTTCCCAAGAAGGCTCAGGCCAAGCGTCTCAAGAAGTCGCTATCAGCCCTCGAGATGCTTCAAGACTCGCTCGGAACGCTCAACGATATCGCCAACCGGCAATCAGTTTTCGATCTTGGCGGTGAGGAGTATGGGTCCGTAGCGTTGCCAATGCCGAAGGTCGACGATAGCGAGGAAAAAACGCTCATGAAAAAGGCGAAGCGGGCTTATGCGCGCTTCGCCGATACCAGGGCTTTCTGGAAGGCGTGAGCCCGCTACTCTGCAGGCGGCGTGGCGCCATCCCGCGAGGACGGGCTATGGCTCTTCACATCGCCACGCATCCGGCGTGCGTGGTCTTCTAGCTGTCGTTCGGCCGCTTTGAACGCATCCCGAACGGCAAGGTAGACATCCTCATGAGCTTGGTCTAGCGGCTTCGCGCGATCCACGACGAGGTCCTTGCCGGGAACGCTAATGTCGATGTGAACGTGGTAGAGCTTTCCCTTATGCTGGTGGCGGTGGGGCGCTTCGACAACGACGCTGCAACCGATGATACGATTGGATAGCCGGCTGAGTTTCGCAACTTTCTCGCGGATGCGGTTCTCGACCGCCGGGGAGGGATCCATGTTGCGGAAGCTAATATTCAAGGGAAAGTCCATACGGCACCTCCTTGCTGCGTCTTTAAATCCTAAACCTATCTAGTCTATTCTGCTCCCAAATGTGGAGAAAAGGCGAGTGTCTTCTTGCGCTGTGTCAAGGCGCGTCGGACGTGCCAATGCCACTGTAAATAGAAGACCATCAAGGGGTCTTGGAGGTTGTCCATGAAGCCCACTCGGGTGCTACTACCCATCAATTCCAAGGGGACGACGTCAGCCTGTGCCGATGTCGCCTTCTCGCTTGCGCGACGGTTCGAGGCTGAGCTGGAGGTCCTGCATCCCTGCCCTCCGCCGGCCCAGAGGCTGCCCTACGCCACCGAACTCAGCCCCATTTATTTCGAGGCCTATTTGGACGTATCGCGGAAACAGGTTGACTACGAGGAGAAGCAGGCGGTTGCCTGGTTCGAGAAGGCTACTGCCAAGTGGGACGAAGTCGAATCGCAATTGCTGACCGTCGAAGGCCTTGTCGGACCGGCGATCGCCCAGCGCGCAAAGACGGCCGACTTCAGCGTTTTGCCGACAGTATCGGCGGCAGACGACGAGATGTTCGACGAGGCGCGAGATGCCGCGCTGTTCTCTTCAGGGCGGCCCGCGCTTTTTGTGCCGGATGAGGCGAGCGCCCACATCGGCGAGACAGTTGTTATCGCGTGGAAGGACGCTGTTGAAGCGGCCCGCGCTGTTGCAGCAGCCGGTCCGTTCCTAGAAGAAGCAAAGCGGGTCCGCTTGATCAGTTTGGTTCCAGACGGCGATCCCGAAGATGAAACGGCGCTGGCGATGGCCAATTACCTGAAGGCCGCTTGTCTTCCGGTCGAGCTGTCATCCGTGCAGCTCGGGGGACGAGAGGTCGGCGACGCTATTCTTGAAGAAGCGGGATCCGGCGTGCTTCTCGTAATGGGCGGTTATGGGCGTTGGCGCTGGCACGAATGGATTTTTGGAGGCGCCACTGACCATGTTCTCCACGCGACGGACATCGCTGTTTTGATGAGCCACTAGGCTCCCTCAGGCGTTTGTCAAGTAGCAGTTCGAACGCAAACGGGCGCGCCTACGCGGTGGCGCAACGCGCCCGCTGTCGCGAGAACTTCGGATGCCGCGTTCGTGGGCTTACTGTGTACTTTCGGGCGTGCCCATGCCCATGGCGTCCTTGGTCATTTCCTTACCCATATCGACCGCGGCATCAGAGCCTTCCTTCGCCATGCCGGCTACACCCTCAACGGCACCATCGACCACGCCGCCCGCAGCTTCACCCATACCCATGGCGTCCTTGGTCATTTCCTTGCCCATGTCGACCGCGCCGCGACTAGCGTCCTTGGCCATGCCAGCAGCGCCCTCGATGGCGCTTTCAGTCATGTTTGCGGCACCGGTGGCCGCATTCTCAGCGGCCCCAGTCGCACTCTCGACGGCATTCTCAGTGGCCTGACCAGCCGTGCTGGCTGCACCTTCGGCGCTATCGGCGGCCTTTTCGGTGGCGTCGTCCGCAAGCCCGAGCGCGCTCTTGATGCTGTCTAGCCAACCTCCCTCGGCATGCGCCGTCCCGAGGCCGAGGCCAAATGTCAGCGCAAAAGCGATGCAAACGTTCCTCGCAAAACTCATCGGTGTCATCTCCCTGTCCTGAAATCCGCTTCCGCCATGCGTGGCGGTTATCCTTTTGAGCCCCAACCGCTGGAGTGGATGCGCGATGGCATCACACACTCCAGTCGGTCAGCACAAGACGAATCGACAGGTCAGTTGCCGCCTCCGACTAAGCCTTCAACGGCGCCTTCTGTCATTTTGGCAGCGCCACCGACAACGCCCGCTGCACCCTCGACAACGTTCTTGCCGGCTTTAGCTGCTCCTTCGCCAACACCCTTTGCGACACCAACTGTACCGTCTACGGCACTTTTGCCCATCTCCCCGGCGCCTTTGGCGGGATCCTTAGTCATTTCGGCAGCGCCTTGGGCCATGCCACCCACACCGTCGACGGCACTTTTGCCTGCGTCCACCGCACCCTCGCCGGCGCCTTTGGCAGCCCCAACAGTGCCTTGTGCCGCTCCATCGGTCATCTGCTCAGCGCCGTCCTTGACCTCTCCTGCATAGGCAGTGGTAACGCCCAGAGCCAGAAGAAGGGCTGCTGCGGTGCCCGTGATCTTGGTGAATGCCATCGAATTGATCTCCTGTTGTTGGTGCCCCGTTGGGAGCTAATGAGTATTGCCACCCTCATATGAGAACAGGCGCAGGCCTTTCCACTGACGTGGCGGGATGGGACCTACATACATGTCGCGCCCGCGCGAAGGTGTCCTGTAGCCAAGCTTGGAAAACGGCCGAATCATTGGCTGGTTCCGTCGGTCAAACCCGATGCGACACTTCGGCCCATAGGCCAGTAACTTTGCGCCGTCGCTGTGGGCAACAGAGGGGTATTGGGGCAGCCAGGTTGGCCGCTGCGGGTGCACAGCGGTTAACCGATGTGTTCATATTCGGATTTCCCGCAATAGCCGGGAAGCATTGGCAATGCTATTACCAGGGGTGCCATTGCCATTTGGTGGGTTCGGGCGTCGACTGTGTTTGGCCAAATCGTGAAATTCCAACGCCTTACGCGGTGTGCCTGAAGCTGACGATTGGAACTTGTGGGCAATTCTCAAAGGCATGGCCAATGGTTAAGCCGGGCGGGCGAGGGCGTGGTCGCACATTCGGCTTCCCGGTGGAGACGTTATATTAAGTGCTGCAGAAGCTCTGGTACGATCAACCGGTTCGGACGCAACTTATTGTCGTTGTTGCGGCAATAAATCTCGTTGCGGCTTTGGTCGCAGCGACAGTTGCGGTTCTGAACACGCGAACAGCGACGAATGTGGCCATGGACGCCTCGGTTGAAGTGGCGGAGCGCTTCGTTGATGTGACGCTTCGAGATCTTGCCCGACAGAAGAAGCTGGACAATCTCGAAGAAGAACTGCCCCCGCTACTCAGACATCTGCGGCACGTTCGGATCATGTTCATGAATGATTCGGGTCGGCTTGTTATTATTACCCCTGACGGAGAAGCGCCGGGGATAAATCAATCCGTCGCGCCCAATTGGTTCGTGTCGCTCGTGCATCTCGATGTGCCTGAGCGCAAAGTGCGCATTCTGCCCGATGGCTCGCACCCCGTAATAATTGTTGGAGCGCCGGGGGACGAAATATCCGAAGCTTGGCGGGACTTCCTTTCTCTCGCCGTGATCTGGGGCACGATCAATATCCTTGTACTGATCATTCTCTATATTGTTCTTGGTCGCGTGCTTGACCCGCTTGCCAGTCTTTCGAAGGGTATGCGCCAGCTTGAGGTTGGCGAGTACGGGGCGAGACTGCAGAGTGCCAGGGTGAAGGAATTGGCCGTTCTCACGGATCGGTTCAATACGCTGGCGAGCGCCCTGGACGTCACCAAAAGAGAGAACGAAAGCCTCTATCAGCAATTGATCAACGTGCAAGAAGCCGAGCGTCGCGAGATTGCCAATGAACTCCATGACGAAGCCGGCGCCTGTCTTTTTGGAATTGCCGCAAACGCCTCGTCAATCCAGACCACCGCGGGAAAATTGGAGACCGAGCGCGCTAAGCGAATCTCGCGTCGCGCGGGTGAAATTCTTTCAATTGCCGAACGCTTGAAAGCGATGAATAGGGCGCTGCTCAAGAAGTTGCGCCCGGGCCCGCTTGGCCAGGTCGAGCTTTCCGACCTTATTGTTGAGCTCACGGCAGGCCTTCAAAGCCATCACCCCGATGCACAGATACACACAACAATCGGACGAGTCGCGAAATCCTATGGCGAGGACAAAGATCTGGCTATCTATCGCTGCATCCAAGAGGCCATTACCAATGCGATTCGCCACGGTAAGGCAGAGAATATCCATATTGATCTCGATCAGGTGGAGGTCGCGAACGGCGTGGGTAAAACCAACGAAGTCCGGCTTAGGATTGCTGATGATGGCTCCGGCATTCCGTCACAGCAATCGAAGGGCTTTGGGCTCACAACAATGACGGAACGCGTGCGGTCGGTTGGTGGGACATGCACGATCATGGCCGAGGCATCGGAGGGGACGACCATCAGAGTCGAAATTCCAATTAATCAGAAGAAAGACGAACCGACTGCGCCCGCACGGGCGCCGGAATTGGCCGGGGAGCTATTATGACTCGAGTTCTTGTTATCGACGATCATCCAATCGTTCTGCAGGGTACTACGCAGTTGCTTGAGGATGTCGGTGTGAAGCAGGTCCACCAGGCACAGAGCTTGGCGGATGGCTTCCGCGCGTATCGAACTCAAAAGCCGGATGTGATCATCGTCGACCTCGCAATGCATAACGGGGCGCTCGGCGGCCTGTCATTCATTCGGCGACTGCGGTTGCACGACCAAGATACCCCCATTCTTGTTTTTACGATGCACTCGGATCCCGTGATCGTGTCGCGGGCTCTCGAGGTCGGTGCCACGGGTTATGTGTTGAAGGACACGCCGCCGGAAGAGGTCCAAACAGCTTTTCAGCGAGTGCGCGACAATCGGCCTTACCTCAGTCATGACCTGGCTTCCGAGGTGGCGTTTATGGAGGCGCGCGGAACGACGAACCCATTGCGCCAGATGACTGTCCGGGAACTACAGACCCTCGCACTTGTCGCTGAGGGCAAGCCCTATGGCGTCATCGCGGAGCATCTGCATGTCAGCTACAAGACCGTAGCCAACACGTGTACGCAGCTTAAAGCTAAGCTCGGCGTGCGCACCTTGCCCGAGCTCATGCGAATCGCGATCCAGCATCTTCCCGCCGCGAACGGAAAAGTTCAGCGCTAGAACTTCTGCATCTGACGGCGACGACCGCGCGATCATTGTGGAATCGGCATCGTTCTAGCGGTTCCGTGCAAACGTCATGATTCAGATCGCGCGTCCGCAGAATGCAAAACAAAGGCGTTCACTAAACGCCTTCCGCGTTTGGGAGGAACTCTGGTAGATGTATGGAAACTTGGCGTCCAATGTCTTGCCGGCATCGGGCGTTTCTCCTGTTCCCAAGAAAGCGTCCACTGGCAATCTCGAGCCCTTGAAAACCTAAGGCTTTCTCCCGGAACCGGCCTCGGCCCCGATCAGTTCCCTTTCCGAGAATAGCGGGCTCGGATCGCCGATGAAGTCACCGTCAGAAAAGTGCCGAAAGACAGCAAAAGACAGCAGCAGTGTCGTAAGACGGAAGAACGTAAGGGCTAAAGTAAAGAATGGGCTGCGCACCCTGAATTCTTGTGCAGCGCAACAAATGAAAACGCGATTTGGCAGAAATCGTTACCAAGCCCACATTTCACTTGCATTGCATTTTCATTTGGCAAATATGAGGGGGTAGCTTGGCAATTCGCAAGAAATGAAGTGTCACAGAAAGAACGGCACAACGTCTTTTGGAAATCGCCTGGCACAAAGTCCTCGTGAGGTGTCAACGCGTATTGTGTTCAACGGAGAACCCGCAGCCAGTAGCGGGCGCGAGGCTCAGTTTTGCTTCTGCGTTTTTCTGGCAGGCTCCAAAAATCACAAACACGATGACAGCTTCGAATTTTGCTGCTGAGGGATCGCTCACCTTGAGCCGTGCTTAAGGTTGAGGGAGCCAACGCAGACATATTTGCTCAGAGTTCGTTTCGGTGAACTGAGTAGCTAGGGAGAGGAGAAAGATATGAAAATGAAGTATGGTGTTCTGACTGGCACCATCGTCGCGGTGACGATGGGTTTTGCTGGCCAGGCGTCAGCGATGGGTTCCGATGCGGAACAGCTGAAGCGTATGGCTGATCCCGACCAGTGGCCTGCCCCTGGTCGTGATTTTCC
>JARFRF010000007.1 GCA_029287395.1 Methyloceanibacter sp.
GCCAATCGACCTCAAACAAACTTAGCAGTACGCTTCTGCAAGGTTCGTGCCGCACACTGAGCACTTGCACTTCGCACGGCAAAGCAGCGCGGCAACTAGTGCCCCCACTAAATCCGCGTCTAACAGCCGCCTCTCTGCCGTCATGCATTCTCGTCGGCACTGTAACGTTGCATGAGCGGAACCTGCGACATGGCGAAAACAAATGTAATTGGGAGAAATCCGAAGGCTTTGAAACTGACCCAGGTGTCAGTGGAAAAATTACGCCAAACAAACTCATTCAGTAGCGCCATGGCAACGAAAAAGATTGCCCAACGTATGGTTAGCTTGTGCCAACCTTCCGGCGTTAAGTTAAACACCGGGCCGAACAACAAAGCGAGCACGGGTTTCTGTGCTAACAAGCCGCCAATCAGCAGTATCGCAAACATCGTGTAGACGATCGTCGGCTTGAGTTTGATAAAGATGTCGTCTTGGAGATAAAGCGTCAGACCACCGAATGCGAGAACCAACCCTGCACTCACAACCGGCATCACAGGGACCTTCCGATACAACCACCAGGCCAAGCCGAGAGAGATAACCGTCGCCACCATGAAGGCTGCTGTGCCAACGAAAATACCGTAGGCCGCATTCACGCCAAAAAAGACAAGAAGTGGCCCGAGCTCAATTAGGAGCTTTCCAACAACAGACTGCTCTGAGTCTTTGAACTGCTTGACCTCGGTTTTCGTCCCCGGCTCGGTCGTGGACTTAGGCGGCTGCGTCATTCTCTCGACCTGCTCCTGCAATCGCGCGCGCGTAGTCGTGCGCATCAAACGGCTCGAAATCATCGATCCCTTCACCAACACCGATGGCGTTGATGGGAAGACCAAACTTATCGGCTATCGCCACCACAATGCCTCCCCGCGCTGAACCATCCAGTTTGGTCACGACGAGATTGGTCACACCCGCAATTTCTTGGAAGGTCTGAACCTGGCTCAGCGCATTTTGTCCAGTAGTCGCATCGAGCACGAGCAGCACAGTGTGCGGCGCTTCCGCATCAAACTTCTTCAGGACGCGGACCACCTTCGCAAGTTCGGACATAAGGTCGCCCTTGTTCTGCAAGCGCCCAGCCGTGTCGATCAAGAGAACGTCGACGCCATTTTCCCTGGCCTGGCCCAACGCCTCGAAGGCGACGCCGGCAGGATCTGCTCCGACGTCCTTTGCCACCACGTCGGCCCCAACACGGCTGGCCCAGATCTTTAGCTGATCGATAGCCGCTGCGCGGAACGTATCTCCTGCGGCCAGCATGACTGACTTACCATCGCGAATGAACTGATGCGCCAGCTTACCGATAGTCGTTGTCTTGCCGGTGCCATTGACGCCGACAACGAGGATCACATGTGGTTTGGCGTCTGCGATGAGTTCCAGCGGCTTCGCGACCGGCTCCAGAACGTTCGCCACCTCTTCGGCCAACACCGCACGAACATCGTCTACGCTGATATCTCTTTCGTGCCGGCCCGTCGAAAGACGGTCGCGGATCCGGTCGGCCATCTCGATTCCGAGATCAGCCTTGAGCAAGATCTCCTCCAACTCATCGAGCGTGTCGTCATCGAGCTTACGCTTCGTGAGAACGCTGGTGAGACTCTCGCTAAGCGAGGCCGACGTGCGTGATACACCCGCCTTGAGCCGCGCGAACCACCCTTCGTTTGATTTAGAACTCTCATCGCCGCTCACCGCAGCGCCTCCGCGAACCAGGCCGTGCCGTTGTCGCCCGAGACCACGCAATCGACCAAGGCGCCCTCAAGCGACTGGTCTATGTGGAAGCGCACCGGCGTGAAGTCCGGAGACCGCCCTTGGCGGTCCGTTTCCATCAGCACACTGATACGGCGGCCCCTCGCGCGCTCGAGATGAGACTTCAATGCCATCGCCCCCTTAGCCCGCAGGGCCCGCGCGCGTTCTGAAATGACCGTGCCGTGGACTTGCGGCATGCGCGCAGCAGGCGTCCCCTCTCTCGGCGAGAACGGAAAAACATGCAAGAACGTCAAACCGCAATCGTCGACGAGTGACAGCGAATTTTGGAACATGACGTCGGACTCGGTGGGAAAGCCGGCAATGATATCGGCGCCAAACACGATGTCCGGCCGGACCCGCCGCATCGCTTCACAAAACGCGACCGAGTCGCCTCGGGCGTGTCTTCGCTTCATCCGCTTCAAGGTAAGATCATCGCCCGACTGCAGCGACAGGTGCAGGTGGGGCATGAGCCGTTCCTCTTCGGCAATCGCCGCGATGAGATCCTCATCCGCCTCGACGGAGTCAATGGACGAGAGCCGGAGACGGGGCAAGTCTGGAACAAGCCTGAGCACAGTTTGAACGAGTTTGCCGAGCGTCATGGCACCTGGCAGGTCCTTCCCGTACGCCGTCATGTCGACGCCCGTCAGCACGATCTCTCGATAGCCGTTCTCCACCAGGCGGCGAACCTGAGTGACAACTTCACCGGCCGGGACCGACCGAGAGGGGCCACGTCCGTATGGAATGATGCAGAAGGTACAGCGATGATCGCAGCCGTTCTGGATCTGCACATAAGCCCGTGCTCTTCCACCAAAGCCCTCGATCAAATGGCCCGCGGTCTCCGTTACGGACATGATGTCGTCGACTATGACTTTCTCAGTGTCGTCCGTCCCAAGACCCGGGGCGCCCAGGGCTCGAAACGTCTGCAACTCAAGCTTTTCCTGGTTGCCGATGACGCGGTCCACCTCGTCCATGCAAGCGAATTGGTGCGGATCGATCTGCGCCGCGCAGCCGGTAACCACGATCTTGGCGCCTGGGCGCTCCCGGCGCGCCTTACGGATCGCCTGACGGGCTTGGCGCACGGCCTCATTGGTCACCGCGCAGGTGTTGATAATCACGGCGTCAATGAGGCCAGCGTCGTCCGCGTGCTTGCGCATGACTTCGGACTCGAACGTATTGAGCCTGCAACCAAAGGTGATGATGTCCAGTTCCGACATGTCGCGGCTTTTAACAGAATTCAGATACCGTGTCAGACACCTTGCGCCTCGCCGGCCGCAAGCAAGGCGGTTGGCAGCGTGTCTTCATAGTCTAACGCATACGGACCGGTCATAAGGACGTGACCATCCTCTTCGCGCCACTCGATGGTCAGATCGCCCCCTGGCAGCGTTACCTTGACTTTGCGGTCGGTCAGTCCGCGCCTGACCGCGGCAACCGTAGAAGCGCACGCTGCGGTTCCACAGGCCCGGGTAAGGCCAGCACCACGTTCCCAGGTCCGCAAGCGAAGATGCGACCGATCGATAATCTGCGCGATCGAGATGTTGGCCCGCTCGGGAAACAGCGGATCGTGTTCCAAACGGGGTCCAAGTCGATCCAGTGGAATGTCATCAACATTCCCCACGAAGAAAATCGCATGCGGATTGCCCATACTGACCACACCGGGGGACTGCAACACCGGAGCATCGATGGGCCCGGCCTGAAGCTCAATTTGGCTGGTGTCGTGGACCGCCTCGGCAAGTGGGATCTCGTCCCAACGCAGTCGCGGCTCGCCCATATCGATGGTCACGACGTCGTCTTTACCCGCATAGGCTTCGAGTACCTGATCGCCCGTTTCGATGGTGACAGTCCCCCGCCCAACTTCGTCTGCAACAATCGCGGCGACACAGCGCGCGGCATTCCCGCACGCATCAACCTCACCGCCATCGGCATTCCAGATACGCATGAACACATCCGCTTCAGTCGAAGAATCGAGCGCGATCAGCTGATCGCACCCGATCCCTGTCGCCCGATTTGCGATCGCGCGCACCGTGTCGCTCGGCAAGGGAATTCTGTCCGTGCGGCGATCGATAACGACGAAGTCGTTCCCGAGACCGTTCATCTTGCGGAATCTATGCGCGTTTTCGTCCATCGTTTCCGATCCGAAGTTCTTGCTCTCTATAGCGACGCAAAAGACGTTGTCCAAGGCTGCGGGCTAGGCCTGTTCCACGGGACGCAGCGTCAGAAAAGCGATGAATGCAAGGCTCGCGAACCCGGCGCCTGCAAGAAAAGTCGCTTCCGGCGATACGGTGTCCCAGAGAATCCCGGCAATCAGGCTCGCCACCAGGGTCGCAAACCCAACGGTAAGACCGAAGACCCCGAAGGCTGTCCCACGAAGATTAGCTGGCGCGGTTTGAGCCACGAGCGCCGACAACACACCCTGTGTCAGTCCCAAATGGAGACCCCAAAGCCCAGTAGCAAGGAAGATAGACACAAGGCCCGAACCGAACGCCAGCAGCAAATCGGCGGCGATCAGTGCGACGAGGCCCGCAAGCAGCGGGGGCCGCGCACCAAATTGATCCTGGAGGCGACCGGCCGGATAGGCGGTCACCACAAACACCATGCTCATCACTGCAATGACTGCGGGGGCAAGCGCGATAGGCAGACCCGCTCCATAGGCGCGAATGACAAGGAAGGCCTCACTAAAGCGTGCCAGAGTGAACACGGCGCCGGCGCCAATGACAAACCAGTAAGCCCGGTCCAGGCCGCTGATGTCGCGAAACTTGATGGGAACACGCTTAGCCGCTCTCTCCGGTTCACGCGCAGGAGCCGGTTCGCGAACGAAAATCACAAGGATCACGACCGAAATCACGGCAGGAACAACGGCGAACCACAACACGGTACGAATATCATTGTCGAAAAGCGCCATGAGCCCGATTGCCAGAAGCGGGCCGAGCGTCGCACCGACCGTATCGAGCGATTGCCGCAGGCCGAAGGCGGCGCCACGTTGCTCCGGCGGCGTGACATCGGCGACCAGCGCATCGCGCGGCGCGCCGCGTATGCCCTTGCCGATGCGATCCACGAGACGGGCGAAAGCCACAAGAGCAACGCTGCTTGCAATCGGGAACAAAGGCTTCGTCACCGCGGCAAGTCCATAGCCAAGGACCGCCAGTGCTTTGCGCCGCTGAAGCGTGTCGGAGAGCCAACCAGAGAAGACCTTCACAATTTGTGCCGCCGCCTCGGCGATCCCCTCCACCAAGCCCAGTACGGCCGTGCTGGCTCCGAGGCTTACGACCAAGAATAACGGCAGCAATCCGTGGATCAGCTCGGAAGAGACATCCATAAAGAGGGACGTAAACCCGAGTGCCCATACGGTCGGCGGCAACGCCTTGCGGGTTGTTTGTTTCGCGCGCACCAGAGCTGGCCCTTCTGCGTGGGATTTGGAAGTTTCAAGCGTTGCGGTTGGGGCTCTTCTATGGCGTTGTGCCCGCTTGTGCACCTGCCTTTTAGACGACGGAGGCTCAAGTTGATCGACGTCCCCTTGGATGATCCCGTCCACGCGCTCGTGCCGCATACACTTACGGAACCGATCCTTGGAGCGCAGGATGGTCCACTTGCGGGTCGAACTTTCATGGTGAAGGACCTCTTCGCCATCGCCGGTCACAAGACTGGAAACGGCAACCCGGAATCCTATGAAGCAGCCGCTCCAGCAAGCGAGACAGCACCCGCCGTAGCCAACCTCTTGGCTGGGGGCGCGTCCTTAACGGGCATCACCATTTGCGATGAGTTCTTCTACAGCGTGCTCGGAACCAACGCCCACTACGGACAGCCGATCAATCCACGCGCGCGCCGAAATGTCACCGGCGGTTCGTCATGCGGTGCCGCAGCCGCCGTGTCCGGTCATATGTGCGATTTCGCGCTGGGCTCCGATACGGGCGGTTCGATCCGCGTACCGGCGTCGTTCTGCGGACTCTTCGGCCTGCGCCCGACCCATGGACGTATTGCTGTGGCCGGCGTCACCCCCATGGCGCCGAGCTTCGACACGGTTGGCGTTCTGGCGGGAGACGCCGAACTTCTTCGCACTGCGGGCCGGCTGCTCCTGCGAGGAATCGGTCGTACGGCTTCCGTTGACCGGCTCGTCCTTGCCGTGGACATCGCCTCCGCGTGCGAAGCGAGCGTGGTCCGGCTCATGTGGCAGACACTTGAGTCAATGGCACCGGCAATACCGGACATCGAGCAAGCCGAGATTGCGGGCGGGGCCATTGTCGCCTGGCGATCGGCGTTTGCCACGATTCAATGCTTCGAGGTGCAGTCGACCTTGCTCCCTTTCATTCAAGCCAACCATATTTCGCTTGGACCGGGGATCAAAGAGCGCTTCGAAATGGCCGCTGGCGTGAGCCGCGAGGAAGCCGACGAGGCCCGTCGCGTGCGCGTAGGCGTCACCTCTCAACTCAAGTCCATCCTGCAGCCGGGCACGCTTATTGTCCTGCCGACCACGCCAACGCCACCGCCCGAGCGCGGCACGCCCGACGGCCCGGCGCTCGCGGCGTACCGAACACGGACCTTACAGAACACGTGTCTCGCCGGCCTGGCCGGGCTTCCGCAAATCTCGGTGCCCATCGGTGAAGCCGACGGATACCCCGTTGGGCTTTCGTTCATTGCGTGGGAGGGGGGCGATGAGTCGCTGCTGGATTTCGCCGTCGGGCTGTCAGATTTATTGTAGTTCCACTACCGTCGCTCGATCGGGAACCATCGTCGACAGGGGATCGATCTCATGCCGTATATGTATCTGTGCTGCGCGATTGTCTTTGAAGTGATCGGAACGGCAGCGCTGAAGGAAACAGCTGGCTTCTCACGCCTGTGGCCCAGCGCCGTGACGCTAACATCTTACGGGATTTCGTTCTGGGCACTGGCCATGACGTTGAAGTCTATTCCGGTCGGTCTGACCTATGCCACCTGGTCCGGGGTCGGCATCGTACTGGTCAGTGCCATAGGTTGGTTCAGGTACAAGCAGAGCCTGGACACGCCGGCCTTGATTGGCCTGGGCTTGATAATTTCTGGCGTGGTCATCGCAAACGCCTTCTCGAAGTCGTTCTCGCATTAGGACCCAGCTCGCCGCATCTGCTTGACTTCGGAGAAGCTCTGGCCGACAGTCCGCTCGAATTCATGGCAGCTCGATAGCGAGCCGCCGCTTGTTCCGGGGTCTGGCCGTTGTGGCGACTAGGAATAGGGGGTCAACACCCGTCAGCGCGATGCGCCCACGGGTGCGTTTTTGGTTGCGCCGTCGGCCGAGCGGCCTGCTTGAGCGCGAGTTTGGTTGCGCTATCGGCTTTGGCCCGGAGGCGTGCGGAAACGAACTTCCGATCCGCGATATGGAGGCGGATGTGATGACGTCGAAGTCGAAGCGATTGAGTCTGAGTACTGTGGCCGTGCTCGCGCTTGCGTGTTTTTCGGCAGGCGCTGCAGCTCAGCAACCTATCGTGCCGGTTCTCGCCGGCGGAGAAGCGGAGTACGACGCTTGCGGATCGCAAGGCGCAGTGCGTGGCCTGGATGCAGCTGGCGACGGATTTCTGGCGGTACGCGGTGGGCCGAGCTCCAAGCACGACATGTTGGACAAAATCTACAACGGACAAGTCGTCAATCTTTGTGACGAACGTGGAAACTGGCTCGGCGTGGTGTATTCGCAGAAGGCCGTGGATTGTGGCGTCGGCACGCCTTGGCCGAGCCGGCAAGTCTATTCTGGCCCATGCAGCTCTGGCTGGGTCTATCGGAAATACGTGACTAGATTTGCAGGCTAATGTTCGAGACGCTCTCCGACCGGCTTTCTGGAATTTTCGATAAGCTCACGCGCCGCGGCGCGCTGAGCGAAGCCGACGTGTCCGACGCCATGCGCGAAGTGCGCCGGGCCCTGATCGAGGCCGATGTCGCGCTCGACGTCGTAAAGTCGTTCACGGACCGCGTCAAAGCCAAGGCCGTCGGCCAAGACGTTGTGAAGTCGGTCACGCCCGGCCAGATGGTCGTCAAGATCGTCAACGACGAACTCGTCCGTATGCTCGGGTCAGATGCCCAGGGCATCGACCTCGCCGCCACGCCGCCGGTTGTCATGATGATGGTCGGCCTTCAAGGTTCGGGTAAGACCACCACCACGGCAAAACTCGCTCATCGCCTCACCACCCGCGATAAGCAAAAGGTCATGATGGCCTCGCTCGATACGCGGCGACCGGCTGCGCAAGAGCAGCTCCGCGTGCTCGGCGAGCAAGCGGACATCGCCACTCTGCCAATTGTCGAAGGTCAGAGTCCCACCGAAATTACGGAGCGCGCCGTAAAGGCAGCTCGGCTTGGCGGCTTCGATGTGCTGCTACTCGACACGGCTGGCCGAACCCATATCGACGAAGAACTGATGGCGGAGACGGCCGCTATCGAAAAGATCGCCAATCCGCACGAGACGCTATTGGTCGCCGACGCGCTGACCGGACAGGACGCCGTGAACCTCGCCAAGAACTTCGGTGAGCGCGTTGATCTGACCGGCATCGTGCTGACTCGCGTCGATGGTGATGGCCGAGGCGGTGCAGCTCTCTCTATGCGCGCCGTGTCTGGCAAGCCAATCAAGCTCATGGGCGTTGGCGAAAAGATCGATGCACTAGAGGACTTCTATCCAGACCGCATCGCTGGCCGCATTCTCGGCATGGGCGACGTGGTTGGCTTGGTCGAGAAAGCCATGGAGACCGTCGAGGTCGACAAGGCTCAGAAGATGGCCGAACGCATGAAGAAGGGTGCGTTCGACCTCAACGATCTCTCCGAACAGCTTGGGCAAATGCAGAAACTCGGCGGTATGGGCGGCGTGCTCGCGATGCTGCCTGGCATTGGCAAGGCGAAGAAGCAAATCGAGGCCGCTAATCTCGACGACAGCGTTCTCAAGCGCCAGCAAGCAATCATTAGCTCAATGACGAAATCTGAACGCAAGAATCCGAAACTGCTGAATGCTTCGCGGAAGAAGCGCGTTGCGGCAGGCTCGGGAACAAGCGTTCAGGACATCAATAAGCTCGTAAAGATGCACCGCCAGATGGCCGACATGATGAAAGCCATGGGCAAGAAGCGCGGCGCGCTTTCGGCGCTGTTCGGCGGCGGGATGCCGCAAATGCCAGCGGATTTGCCCGACGGCGGGGATCTTCCGAAGGGCGCCGAACTGCCGGCGAACTTTCCGGGTCTGCCCGGTGGCGGCTTGCCAGGGGGGCTTCCAGGCCTTCCCGGCGCAGGTATGCCGGGTGGCTTGCCGCCCGGACTTCAGGGACTCCCAGGGGCCCCAAAACAGCGCAAGAAGAAGCGCTGAGCCCCTATCTATTCAAAGCCCAAGTCGATGAACACGTAGGAGTAAGAAAACATGTCTTTAAAGATCAGACTGTCGCGAGGCGGTGCCAAGAAGCGCCCCTTTTATCGCATCGTTGTCGCCGACTCACGCAGCCCGCGCGACGGCCGCTACATTGAGAAGATCGGAACGTTCAACCCGCTATTGCCGCGCGACTCCGAGGATCGCATCCAGCTCGATACGGACCGCGTGAAGCACTGGCTCTCCAATGGCGCCCTTCCCACTGACCGTGTACTTCGCTTCCTGGATGCCGAAGGCATTATGAAGCGGGAGCCACGGAACAATCCGGAGAAAGCCAAGCCCGGCAAGAAGCGCCTAGAGCGCGAGGAGACCAAGCGCGCCGCTGAAGAGGAAAAGGCAGCCGCGGCCAAAGAGGCGGCGGAGCAGGAAGCTGCCGACAAAGAGTCCGCCGAGCAGGAAGCCGCCGATACGGCTGCGGCCGCTGAGGAAGAGGCTGAGGAGAAGGCTACCGACGAGGCTGCCGCCGAGGAAGCCAAGGAAGCCTCAGAGTAGGAGCGCGCTCGAGCCTTGGGCGGCAAACCAAGCTTGCTTCTCGTCGGTGAGATCGGGGCGGCGCAGGGTCTCAAAGGAGAGGTCCGCGTTCAGTCGTATACGCAAGACCCCGTAGATATCGCGGCTTACGGCCCGCTCAGCGACGAAGCAGGCCGCAGAACGATCGAGATCGAGCGTGTCCGTGTGACGCCCAAGGCACTGATCGCGAGCATCAGAGGTGTGTCAACACGCGACGCCGCTGAGGCGCTCAATGGGACCAAGCTCTACGTCGATCGAGGGGCGCTGCCTGAGGCGAACGAAGGTGAATGGTATGTGGCCGACTTGATCGGTTTGACAGCGGTATCACAGGACGGCGCCGCGCTGGGTCGCGTCGCGGCCGTCCACAATTTCGGTGCGAGCGATATCATCGAGGTCGCGCTAAACGACGACGGTGGCACAATACTTGTCGCGTTCACTGACGATACCATTCCGGAGGTCGACATTGCGGGCGGACGGCTCGTATTGGTCCCGCCGGAAGAAATCGAAGCGTCCGGAGAAGACGAGGCATAACGCTCACCAGCAGACGCGTTACACGGTAGAGTGTCGGCCATGTCACCTCGCTCTGCATCGCATATGGTGAGCCCGCCGCGCCGACGCGCTGCGGATCTGCCGATCCTTGATCGGCTGGGGCCCCTGCGCCGCTATGCCGAGATTGGCATTGCCGGCTACCCACACGAGGCGCGCATCCGGCTTGCCGTCATCAACGTGATGGCCCTGCTGATTGCCTTCACGTCGATGGCCTACGTGGCGACCTATGCGAGCTTTGGCGTCATGAAGTACTGGCCGCTAATTGCGGTCAACCTCGGTCTTGCGGCTATTGCCCTTGTGGCGCCGCTTGCTCATCGCATCAATGAGATCGCCGCAATTGTCGTGATCTGGGTCGCCGAATACGCGGCCTTGTTCTTCTTCGTACGAGAACTCGGGCATAACTCGGGCATCCAGCTGAACTACATTATTGGCGCCGCGGTCGCCTTCGCGATCTGCGGCATGGCGCATATCCGCCTTGTGTTCGCGGCCGTACTGTCGGGACTTGCCCTCCATTTGGCTGCTTGGTTCCTCTACCCGCCTGGCAGCGCACGCATCACGGCGGACCCTGCACTTCTTCATAATCTGTACGTTTCCTCAGCGGTCACGACCTTTGGCATTGTCGCTCTGGTCGTCGGATACGCCCTGATTAAGGCCGACCGTGCCCGGGCCGAGGCCGATAAGCTTCTCGCCACCATTCTGCCGGAGCCCATTATCGATCGACTAAAAGAAACTCCTGAAGGGCGTATCGCCGATGCTATTCCGAATGCGTCGGTACTTTTCAGCGACCTTGTCGGCTTCACAAACCTCGCTCACGACTTGGGCGCGGCGCGTACCGTAGAGATCCTCGATGGACTCGTAACCGAATTCGATCGTCTCGCCAGCGAGCACGGGGTGGAGAAGATCAAGACCATCGGCGATGGCTACATGGCCGTGGCCGGGGTTAGCCAGCATCAGGTCGATCACTGCCAACGCCTCGCACGTTTGGCGCTCGCCATGCCGGGTGTGGTCGATTCGCTGTCGCGAACACACGATGTCGATTTGCGCATTCGCATTGGCATCGCGAGCGGCCCGGTCATGGCTGGCGTGATTGGTGCGGACAAATTCTCCTACGATGTCTGGGGCGAGACGGTGAACTTGGCGGCCCGACTGGAGTCGCATGGACTCCCTGGTGAGATACAGGTCTCCGCGCAGGTTCATGACGCTCTCGGCGACGGATTTCTCATGTCCGAGCGCGGGCCTGTCCCGATTAAAGGTGTCGGGACGCGCCGAACCTGGTTCTTGATTGAAGAAGCGAAGCCCGCAGCCACTGCTGCAACCTAGTGGCCTTGCGACGAGGAACGCCTCATGCGTTGGAAAGCAACCGTACTAACCCTGTTCCCCGAAATGTATCCGGGACCTCTCGGCCTGAGCTTGGCTGGGAAGGCGCTCGCGGAGGGCGCCTGGGAACTCGAGACGATCGACATCCGCGATTTCGCCCAGGACAAACATCGCTCGGTAGACGATACGCCG
>JARFRF010000032.1 GCA_029287395.1 Methyloceanibacter sp.
AAGACCATGCCGTAGAGCAAGTCCTGAAGTGTCCAAACGTCGCGCCGCTTGAGACTCGCAGACGAGCCTCCGGTCAGATGAGGCGCACTGATCTCTATTGTTTCGAACAGCCGATCTCCCATGCGATCCACAAGGATGTAGTCTGTTACAAGCTTAGTCTGGCTGAGAGTTATGAAGACCTCGTCCGGGTTCTTTTCATAGAGCACGTCGCCGGTGGTCGCGTTCATCACAAAAACCGATCTAGCGCTTACGGTCGGAGGGTTGATGCCCTTATTCATCATGCTCGATTGTGCTGCCCGAAGTGGTCCAATCATCGTGATCGTTATCGCTACCAAGGCGGCTACGAGGCTCAGTCCAAGATCTCGATACAACTTGTTCCACATGATCTGACGCTATCCTATTCGCCGCGACGACTGTAAGCCATTTTAGTGGTCGCTCGAAGTTTGTTCCAAGGCCGCGGCGGCTGCATCTACCGGCTTAAAGAATCGAGAAGCGCGGCCGTCTCGCTCGGAAGTGTGACCATAGCCTCGTGGCTCGTATGTAGTTCCGAGATCCGCCAACCCTTCGCGCGTGCGCGGTCGTGCGCCTGGATTGCAGGCTGATAGACCGGTCCAACGCAGGTGATGTACTCAACCGGCAGACCATTACCGACCGGGTGCGTGAGGGTCAGCGGTGTCGTGAAAGTCGAGAAGGGATGCGGCGTGAGCCGCGCTTGTAAGAAGTCGACATCAGTCGGCTCCGTGATATCGATGGACGATAATGGAGGCACAGGCAGGCTAACGCCGTTTGAGCTCTCATTTGCGGTCTTTTTCCGAGCAGCGGCTATGTCGTCGGGCAGCAAGCCGAGCCAAGTTTCACCGCTCTCGACGACGGCTGCGTCAAGATAGATCAGCTTGCCAATCCGCTCGGGCACGCGGTCAGCAGCCCCTGTTACGGTGATCCCGCCAAAGCTGTGACCGACAAGGACCACGTCATGTAGATTACGCCAGAAAAGCGTGTTCACCACATCGTCGACAAAGGTGGAAACCTGGATGTCCTTCGATAGCAGATGCGAACGTTCTCCAACGCCTGTCTGCGTGATGGCGATGACGGTATGTCCGCGCTCTCTCAGAAGCGGAGCGACCCGATCCCAACTCCAGCCGCCATGCCACAGGCCGGGTACCAGAACAAAGCAGCGTTGTGTGGTTCCGGCGTTCATCGGTGTCGCCTCAGTTGGGGGGCCTGGTTTCTATTGTTGACAACGCAGGAGCCGGTAAGGCGTTGCGGCGGCAGCGCTTGGACGCCCCGGCAACGTGCATGATCAGCCGTGCCGGCTGGCTGGCGAACCTACTTGCCCATATGCGCTTCGGCAGGTCGGGGTTTAGCTTTCGAGGCGCTTTCATCCTCTTCCAGCCCAATTGCCCGGTGGGCCTCGGCCGCGCGTTCGAACACATGCGGCGCCAGCCCGCGTTTGCTGAGTGCTTCCTGCATCTTAAGCCGCATAAACGTGCTGGTCGTATAGCGGGTGGTCGAAGCGTAGTAGTGCTCCAGCATGTAAGCGATCATAGCGGCGTAGTCGTCATAGAGGTCTTCAGCAATGCGGCAGCCGTCGTGGTTCACCACGGCATTGACTCTCCGGCCGGCTTTCTTGCAGGCATCGACCAAGACCTTGGTCAAATCGTCGATATCGCTCTTCTTGCGGACGTTCCAGCCTTCGAGGTTCAGGAACAGGAGATTTCTATCCTCATCGTAGCTGACACGTTCCCATAGCTTCAGATTCATGAGGTCGGATAAGAGCTCCATCGGCTCGTCGATGAAGAGACGCCTGTCCATGGGGATTGGATTATCGATGATCGGCTTGAAATCCATATTGGGGAGGATGTCTTCCTCAATATCGATACCTCGCGCGACTTCGATCAGCTCAAGACCACCCGGGGTAAGCTGGAAGACGCACCGTTCGGTGACATAGAGCACCGGCTGGTGGCGTTCTTGCGCGAAGGCTCCGCTGAAGGTGATCTGCTCCACTTGCTTTACAAACTTCTTTGCGCGGCCCTCCTGGACAATTTTGAGATTGCCGTCCTCGATTGCGACCTTCAGTCCTCCAGCGGTCAACGTGCCGGCAAACACAACCGCACGAGAATTTTGCGAGATATTGATAAAACCGCCGCACCCGTTTAGGCGCCCGCCGAAACGGCTGGTGTTAACGTTGCCTTGCTCGTCGCACTCGGCCATGCCGAGGCATGTCAGGTCTAGCCCTCCACCATCGTAAAAATCGAACATCGTGTTTTGATCGATCACGGCGTGCGCGTTGGCTGACGACCCGAAACTCGACCCACCTGCGAGCACGCCGCCAACAGCGCCGGCTTCAGTCGTAAGGGTAATATACGGCGTAACCTTCTCCTCATTGGCGATGGCAGCGACACCATCGGGAACGCCGACGCCAAGGTTGACCGCACCGTTCGGCGGTAACTCAAAGGCTGCTCGGCGCGCAATGATCTTGCGTGCATCGAGCGGCATCTTGGGCATGCCTTCAACCGGTATACGGATCTCCCCGGATAGGGCTGGATCGTACATCTTGCCGTAGTTCATGCGGTGCATTTCCGGTGGATCGGCAACGACGACACAGTCAACCAGGATCCCTGGCACCTTCACGTCTTTTGGCTTTAGAGAACCCTGTTCGACGATCCGCTCAACCTGCGCGATGACGAGACCGTCGTTGTTGTAGGCGGCCATGGCTTGAGCCAGGCTGTCTAGGGTCAGCGCTTCCTTCTCCATACTCAGATTGCCTGAAGGATCGGCACTCGTCGCACGAATGAATGCGACGTCAATCTTTGTGGCCTTATAGAAGAGCCACTCCTCTCCCTCGACCTCGACAAGCTTGACGATGTCTTCCTGCGTTACGTCGTTGACCTTCCCGCCATCGAGCCGCGGATCGACATAGGTATGAAGCCCGACCTTTGAGAAGAGCCCTGGCTGGCCCGCGGCGCAGGCCCGGTAGAGCTGTGAGATCACGCCCTGCGGAAGGTTGTAACCGCAAATTTTGTTTTCTTGGGCTGCCTCGGCGACCTTGGGCATGCGCCCAAAATTGGCGGCGATTACGCGTTTTAGAAGACCCGGATGGTGTAAGCGGCCAGTCCCCAGCCCCTTGCTGTCGCCGGCGCCGGCGCACATGATCAGTGTCAGGTCGCGTGGAGCGCCGGTGTCGACAAACCGTTTCTCTAGTGCCGCATGGAGTGCCTCGGGAATACAGCTCTGGACAAAACCCGTAGTCGTCACGACGTCGTTGTCGCGGATCAACGCGATGGCTTCATCAGCCTTGATGGTTTTGTCTTTCATTTTGGTACGCTTCCTCTCGGGCTTTCTCTGTTCGCACTTGCGAAAAGGATGCAGCTTTTCGGACGCTTTCGAGCAACGCCTGGTTCCTCGCGGCCTCTTCCTTCAAGCATTAGACCAAAGGCTTGCTGACTTCCAGACTATCTCGTTCGGGCTGCGCCCGCAGATTGGAGCCGTGAGTGAGCATAAAAGGTGGCAGAGGAACCGGCGGGACAGGCGCAAGATGAACTCCGACAGTGTACAGACTAAGATACGTTGACCCTGCGATTTCTGATATCGCGGGTCCTCGTGCTGTACAGGACACGATGGCTTCTAGTCAGGCTCATGTCGCGCTGCGGCCATCGCCTTGAGCCGGCCGCGATCGACTTTGCCGGTCGCGTTGAGCGGTATCTCTGCCAGGAACTCAATCTCCTCGGGCGCCTTATAGCCAACCCGTTCTCGTGCGAACTTAATCAGCTCTTGCGCGATCAGACGCTTACACCCCTCGCGCAACGCCACATAGGCGCGGACGTTTTCGCCATAGATAGGGTCGTACACACCCACGACACCTGCTGCGTGCACGTCTTCATGTTCAAGCAAGGCTTCCTCGACTTCCTGAGGGCAAATGTTCGATCCGTCGTGGACGATGATCTGCTTCTTCCGGCCGCGAAACCACAGATAGCCATCCTCATCCGCGCGCATCACGTCGCCTGTATCAAGCCAGCCGTCGGAGAAGAGGTCCGCGGTCGCCTCAGGGTTTTCCCAATAGCCGACTGTTGCGGTTGGCGAGCGAACCCACAGCCGCCCATCTTGCCCGAGTTCAAGTGGATTTCCATCGTCGTCTCGGATGGACATGGCAAAACCAGGGACCGGGCGACCCACCGAGCCGATTTTGATCTCGCCGGAGGGAGGGTTGAGGGTTGCGAGGCCAATCTCCGTCATGCCGTAGCCCTCATCGATCGGGAAGCCGGTAAGCGCTGTGAACTCAGCCTCCAACTCAGCCGGCACCTTGTCGCCCCCGCCGCGGCATAACCGCAAAGATGAGAAGACGTCCTGGGTCGCGCCATGTTCGCGCACTAGGCACATCAACGCCGCGGGGAGCATGCAAAGGACCGTCGGCCTGTGCTCAACAAGAAGCGGCAGGATCTCGTCGCCGTCAAACGTACGTGCGATAACGACCCGCGCGCCGATCGCCAGGCCGGCCAGCGTCCACAAAAAAGACCCCAGATGAGAGATCGAGGACCCCGGAAGGATCACATCGTCCGCCGTCATCTCCAGGGCAGCCGCTGTTCCAGCCAACATCCAGCCCAGCGTTTCGTAGCTGTGCGTGACGCCTTTCGGTTTTCCTGTGCTTCCGGACGTAAAGAAGATTACGGCTGGGTCGGACAAGGCAATGGCTCGTTGTGGACG
>JARFRF010000096.1 GCA_029287395.1 Methyloceanibacter sp.
GTCGAAAATTATGACGCGATCCTTCTCGTCGCGTGCCTTTGTCTCGGTATTCATCGTGCTCGTCCCTAAAACGCATGGCTCTCAGTCTATCATGACCCGTCAAGCCCTTGACTTCTTGGTAGTTGGTTCGCCGTCCCCTGAACGCCCGCCTCGGCAAGACCGAGACTGCCGGTGCTCAGGGGCACGTAAGGAGCAGCGGAAGGGTGCGCACACGCAGACGGGTGCGTACGCCCAGTGCCCGGCGAGGCTCTGGCGTGCTGAAGAGGCTATTCCGAACCTGCAAATTCGATCGGCGCATCATTGCCCTTCTCCGCTAAGGCCCAACAGAAGCCTGCGATGAGCGGAAAATAGGGTGATCCGATAAGAAGAGCAAGGGGAGGCGTGGCGCCGATGGCCACGCCTCAAGCTCCTAGAAGTCGAAGATCGAGGCGAACGGGTTGCTAGCACGGCGCGAGGAGCGACGGACAGCGCGACGCTCATTCGGATTTTGCACAACCTCCATATTGTCCGGTAGACCCGCGGGAATCGGCCGCCCTTTAAGCGCGGCAAGCATCCGCCGGTCATGGCCGTAGAGATCCTTGAACTGCGTAAGTTCACCATCCGGCCCTGCCACAGCGGTGAAGTAGGTTAGGTAAACCGGAATTCTATTCTTCATGAAGACGTTGTTGGCATCCGATCCATTATGCATCGCGGAAACCACACGCTGTTGTGTCCAGTCTTGATCGTGACCGAGCAAGACCGCAGCAAATTTGTCAGGGTTTTGCACCCGCACGCAGCCATGGCTGAAGGCCCTCACTGAATTGGCGAATAGGTTCTTCTGCGTGGTGTCGTGAAGATACACATCGTGTGTGTTGGGGAAGAGGAATTTCACAAGCCCCAAAACGTTGCGTGGACCGGGCGGCTGATAAAGCTCATACCGGCGGATGTCGTTGCGGCTCCAATCAATTCTATCTGGGTCTATATCGCGACCGTTTGCGCCGCGTATGCGCAAGCCTTGCCGCCGTAGGACGGACGTATCCCAACCGCTTGAGAAAAACCCACCACCCCGGCGCAGATAGGGTGCGATCTCATTCTGCTTGATGGAATTCGGCACGAACCAATTGGGGCGGAATACGATCTTCTCCATTTCATCGCTGAACACAGGCGTCTGAGTGTGGGTCTTGCCCACGATCACGCGCGTCTGATGAATCTCCTCGCCGTCCTCGATAACCCTAACCTTGAACTCGGGGATATTTACCTTGACGTGGAATGCGCCCATGTCGTGCGGGAGCCAGCGGTATCGCTCCATGTTCACAACAAGCAGATCGATCTTCTTCTGACCCGACACGGTTGATACCGGGGCCCGTCCGTTGAGCATGCCCCGCGTACCGGAGCCAACCATGCCATCGGGCTTGCCACCTTCGGCGCGCTGAAACGCAATGACAGCCTGACGCAGCTCGTCATCGAAAAGGTACTCGTCTGCTCCCTCTTTCGCGGGCGTCTCTAGACGCTTCCGCAATAGGGCGACCTGCCCGTGATTCACGCCAAGCTTCAGCGTAGGACCCGCAGGGATAATCACATCCTCAGGCTTGTCGGACGCGGGCTCCGGCGAAACCCCGCCGTTCCGCTCCGCAAGCAGTTGCTTCCGCAGCGCCTCAAACTGAGGATGCGCCGGCTGGAAACTCCGCAAGTAGGCCGCGGGGTCAGACCGAAGGGCGATAAAGCCGATGACTTCCGCCGGGTCCGGCAAGTAGAGGTTCGGATCAAGGTTCTTGCTGAGGCTCTGCGGATTGAGCCGGCCACCTCGCGCGTCGCGCGCATATTCGATGACCGCTGCGCTGATTTTGAGTTCTGCGGCCGCGAGCTTGTCTACTGCGCCCGGCGCGCCTGAGTCGAAGCCGGATAGATTTGGCAGGGTGTAGTCCGAAGCACGCAGACCGTAATCGTCAGCCTTGGCAATTTCCTCAGCGACGGCCTTGCCCCGTTTAGTGAGGCCCTTTTCGTCGACCCAGAGCAGCTTGCGGTCCGGGACGGAGTAATACTCTGCGAGAGCGATCTGTTCGGCGGCGTCTTTCATAGCGACCGTGCCGACCTGCTCTTGAACGGAAATACGGATCGCCTCCGATCGCGTCACGAGCTCCTCAGGACCGTCTGGCTCCGCCGCGACGGCCGGGGTACTGAATGAGATAGCAACCGCAATCCCAATGGCGGCTGATCTCAAACCCAATGCTGTCATTCTTAGCTCCCTCTGGACCTCGCGGTCCTTGGTCCCCGCGCGTCAGGCTCCCCTTCCTCAAGCACAGCGCGAATCTTTTCGAATCCTCACCGTGCGCCGGAGTATGCGCAACGAACCTCTATTCGACCACCCAATTCCGGCCCCGAAATGGCAGAACTCACGGGAATGTGTGGCCCAGAATACGCCCCTAACCCGCTAGCGCGGTGTCGAGGAACTCATTGAGAGATATAACTTTTTCTTGATCCACCTCAATGAAGTCCGCCAATTCGGTCGTGAAGCTATCACCCGTTGTGATATTTTGGACACGGGCGCTCCAGCGGACCGCAGCCCTGTTGCCGTCGATCAGAAGGTCCTCCATCGAAAACGCCTTTAACGCGAAGCTATCCGAGATGGTCCGAAAAAGCCCAGTTATGGCCTCTCGCCCCTTGACCGTTGTCGCAAGCATGCTGAACTCAGGGGACCCAACGATCCGAAACTGCGCATCTTCGGCGAACATCGCGCCGACGGCCTCCACTTCGCCGTCGATGCGAGCGGCATAGAAGCCCTTGAGGAACGCCTCGAATTCCGTGTTGTCCATTGCTTAGCTCTCCTCGTGAGTCTTGTCGGTTTCCGCGGCTCGACGATTTGCAGGTTGACTGTCCTTCGCGCGCGCCTTTTCCTCAAGGTCCCGGTCGGGCAAGACCACAAATATCAGGACAGCCATCACGGTGAGGGAGAAGCGAAAGGCAGCCTCCTGACCGTTCCATGCCTCGGACTGCCACATGACGAACTACCCACCCGCAAGGACCATGAAGAGCAAGAAGCAGACGAGGTAGGCGACAAGCGCTCCCGCAATCGTCCAGCTCTTCGCACGATCGAAAACCGCTCCAGGCGCGTGCCGAGCCCGAAAAAGAAATACGCTCCGACGAGAAACAACAGCCCCGCCAGAGCCTCGCCAAAGATGACGATCGCGAACGTAGCGTGCCAAAGCTCCGGGGTTGTGATGGCCCGATACATCAGCTTGTTGCCAGGAAACGTCGTCTCCATGGACATCAGGTTTTTCACGAACAAGAAGTTTGTTTGGTAGTCGTGAAGGCTGCTGAAGACAACTAGCAGGCAGAAGAGCGCTAGGCACGCGACCATGACAATCTTGGCAATCCGGGCGATGTACATTTCGGTCCCCTGCCCTACCTATTGTCAGATGTTGCGATCCTCGCTCGGGACACCTCTACCCAGATAATGAGGCGTCAGCTTAAACCAAGCGCAACTCAATGCCTCCACCCAAAAGAAAAAGCCGGGATAAGCCCGGCCATTTCAGCCTTTCACGCGCATGGACGCGAAGCGCCTAGTTCTTGGATTTGTCGACCATCTTGCTTTCGGCGATCCACGGCATCATCCCGCGCAGTTTCTCGCCGACCACCTCCATCTCGTGGCCGTCGCACTTGGCGCGCATTGCCTTGAAGCTCGGTTGGTTGATCTTGTTCTCAAGCATCCAGTTCTTCACGAAGGAGCCGTTCTGGATATCCTTGAGCACCTCCTTCATGGCGGCTTTGCTCTCGCCCGTTACGACGCGCGGTCCAGAAACGTACTCGCCATACTCGGCTGTGTTGGACACGGAGTAGTTCATGTTGGCGATGCCACCTTCGTAAATGAGATCGACGATCAGCTTCACCTCATGCACGGTCTCGAAATAGGCCATCTCGGGCGCATAGCCCGCTTCGACCAGCGTTTCGAACCCGTTTCGCATCAGCTCGACCAGACCGCCACAGAGCACCGCCTGCTCGCCGAACAGGTCCGTTTCGCACTCTTCCCTAAAGGTCGTCTCGATTATGCCGGCACGGCCCCCGCCGATTGCAGACGCATAAGACAGCGATAGGTCGTGTGCGTTGCCTGTTGAATCTTGAGCGATGGCCACAAGGCACGGCACACCGGCGCCGCGCTTGTACTCGGCGCGCACTGTG
>JARFRF010000107.1 GCA_029287395.1 Methyloceanibacter sp.
CACCTTCGAAGGTGATGGTCAGTTTGCCTTTCCCGGGCACGAGGAAATCCTGCGCGCGATAGATATCGCCATAGGCATGACGGCCAATCACAATCGGCTTGGTCCAGCCAGGGACGAGACGAGGTACATTGTTGCAAATAATAGGTTCGCGGAAGATGACACCGCCTAGAATGTTACGGATGGTACCATTCGGCGATCGGTACATTCTCTTGAGCCCGAACTCCTCAACACGAGCCTCGTCAGGCGTGATCGTTGCGCATTTGACGCCGACGCCGAATTCCTGGATCGCATGGGCGGCATCAACCGTTACCTGATCGTCGGTCGCGTCCCGATGTTCGATGCCGAGGTCGAAGGTCACGAGTTCAACATCGAGATAAGGTTCGATGAGCTTTTCCTTGATCATGTCCCATATGACGCGGGTCATCTCGTCGCCATGTAAGTCAGCGATCGGATTCTGAACCTTGATCTTGTCCACGCAGCAATCTCCAATTTGGGGTATCATGAAAGCTTCGACGCTATCGAGCGCTGCCCATTGCAGGCCAAGGCTCCCTGTAGCATCGTCCGGCCATGAAAGAAACCGATGACGCCGCCGGTCACCTGACGTGTGAGGATGCTGGCTTGACGGCCCCCGCGATCGTCCTGATGGAGCCGCAACTCGGCGAAAACATTGGCTTTGCCGCTCGCGCCATGGGGAACTTCGGCCTGCGGGACCTAAGACTCGTTTCGCCGCGCGATGGCTGGCCCAATGAGAAAGCCCTTGCCGCTGCAGCGGTCGCCAAGCCCATTGCGGGCTCGGCGCAGGTTTTCGATACCCTCGAGGCTGCTCTGGCAGACTGCCACTATGTCGTTGCGACGACAGCGCGGCCACGCGAAATGGTGAAAACGGTCTTCAGTCCGGAAACCGCAGCAACAGCGCTTCGGCGCCGGATGCAATCATCGGAGCGATGCGCTGTGGTCTTTGGCGCCGAGCGCAATGGACTCGACAACGACTCGATTGCATTGGCCGACGCAATTCTCACCGCGCCCGTCGATCCGGCCTACGCCTCACTCAGCCTGCCCCAAGCCGTGCTGCTGTTTTCGTACGAGTGGATGCAGAGCGCCAACCCAGAGGTTCTTGGCCGTGTCACCGCCTTCGATGGTCCTGTCCGTGAAGGGCTTACAACGCCCGGCACCATCCCTGCTAGCCGGGCGGAGCTTTTTGGGTTGTTTGAGCATATGGAGGGCGCGCTGGATCGGGCCGGATTCTTGAGGCCGCCAGAAAAAAGACCGGCCATGGTTCGCTCGATCCGCAACATGTTTCACCGTATGGAATGCACGGAACAAGATGTCCGAACCTGGCGGGGAATTGTGTCGGCATTTACCCGGCGGTCAACAGTCTCAAAGGGTTAGCAGCATTTCTTGTTGTCACAGTTCCGCCCTGTTTCTCCTGTTGCGATGACCCCCAAGAATGGTAGCTTCCGCCAGAATGAGGAGAGGGGCGTTCGATGAGACATGCGTGGGCGAAGTTTGGAGGCGTAATTTGCTTTGGTCTGGTGTTTGTCTTTGCTGGGCCCATCGGCTTGGCGGCGCAGACCCATGACAGCCCCTCGGGCATGACGATCCTTGCGGCCGAAGAGCTCACGCAGCGCAGTAAGCAGCCCGCCCCGACTAAAAGCGGCGGCATGAGCGATCGCGGCGTCCGTACGATGACCTCCTACGCCTCTTGGCTGCTCCCCGACGAAATCAAAGGACCGGATGGAAACCCGGTAAAGGTCGATAAGTCGGAGCCGGCAAAGTTTGTGATTCCGATCGATTCCGCGCGTCGCGCGATTCGAGCCGCTACCCGGTCCGCCTATGCGGATGTCTGCGGCCTGCCGGAGCTCGCACAAGCGAACTTCCAAACGATGATGGCTAACGAGCGGTCTCAGTACAGCAATTTGACACAGGAGCAGATCTTGATGCTCGAGACGCTGCATGTGTTTGCGACAAGTTTCTTTGCTGGCAGGGCTGCCGTGCCGATTGAAGCCGGTTCGGCCCCCGCCGGATGGCAAGACAAGCTTCTGGACGAGGGGGACGGGGCACCCCAGCAGTTGAAGGCCCCTCCGGCGCCGGAATGCCCGCCGGAGCGTAAGCAGCAAGTTGAGGCGGCAATCAAAGCCTATGTGGCCAACGCACAGTCACAGTAATTGGCGGAAGACAGCCCAAAGGGCGATAGCGGAATTGACATTTTCCAGGCATTCCGTGTAACAGAGCGGTCTAAATCGGCCGCTTGGGGCCGAAAGCGGCCTGCCGGAGCGTTCCGGCGGTCCCCGATCAATCAAAATCGACGGTTTTTTGCGGCAGACGCGGGCATGCGAACCGCCCGCGGAAAGCTTCATTTGGCTTTGGAGTCTTGAAGAATGACGAAACGCATTCACGCCAAGCATAAGATCGACCGGCGGCTTGGCGAGAATATCTGGGGTCGGCCGAAGAGCCCCCAGAACAAACGCGAGTACGGACCTGGCGAACATGGCCAGCGCCGCCGCGGCAAGCTATCCGATTATGGCCAGCAGCTGCGCGCCAAGCAGAAGCTGAAAGGCTATTACGGCAACATCACCGAGAAGCAGTTCAAGTCCATCTATCACGAGGCGTCACGCCAGAAGGGCGATACCTCCGAGCGTCTCATTGGGTTGCTCGAGCGTCGTCTCGACGCGGTTGTGTACCGGGCCAAGTTTGTCCCGACGGTCTTCGCTGCCCGCCAGTTTATTTCGCATGGTCATGTGAAGGTGAACGGTCGCCGCGTCACAATCCCGTCCTATCGCGTGAAGGAAGGCGATTTGATCGAGGTGCGTGAGAAGTCGAAGGAACTCGGGATGGTTCTGGAAGCTGCGCAGAGCGGTGAGCGCGACGTTCCGGATTATGTCGATGTGGACCACGGAAAGATGATTGCCACATTCACGCGGGTCCCGACGCTTTCCGACGTGCCTTATCCAGTGATGATGGAACCGAACCTCGTTGTCGAGTTCTATTCGCGCTAAGCGCGGACTTACGTTTATGACGCTGATGCGGCGTGCCTCCAGTTTCCTGGGGCGGGCCGTAATCATTTGTCAGGCCGCAATGATTAGGGCTGCGCCACCGGCGATCAATATAATGGACAGGGCTCCTGCAAGACCGACGCCAAAAGGGGCAAGCTTTTCAAGCGCAACAAAGAGCGACAGGCCGGCAATCCAAATCAGGTTCATTACCCCACCAACGAACAGCAGCAGCATCAGAACCGCACAACAGCCGACGCAATAAGCGCCATGTTCCAGTCCCATGCGCCACGCACCTGCTGTGCCCGGTCGCCAATGCTCGGCGAGATAAGTCGCGGGGCTGCGGCAATGTTTGAGGCAGGCGGACTTCAGGGGCGTGAGTTGATAAACGCCGGCGGAAATCAGAAGCGCGCCGGACAGTGTCGCGCTGCGCGAGTTCATCATGATCGTCATAAGCCCAGCCCGCTCCAGTGCGAACTGAAGGACGACAGCTAGCACGCTGAATAGAATCCATAAGGTCAGATAGCCTCCGGCAAACGCCGCGATACACGACGGTGCCTCCACGGTGTCAGCTTGCGCATCAGCCTGCCGGACGACCCTGGCATAGAGGAGGATCATGGGAGCTGCCGAGGGCAGCATCATGGCCACCATCATCACCGCCCACATGACGAAAGCGATTGCCCAGTAGTAGGCATTCCAGGGCCAGCTCTCGCCAGCGGGAAGCGACATCGGTAGCCACCAGCCGCTCATGGCCGTGACGCTCATGCCAGTCCCGGCTCCCGCCAAAAGTGCGAGCCAGGCCAGTATGATCAGGGCGAACAGTGCGCCCGCAACAACCGCGTTTTCACGCCGGATTAGTGCTTCGAGCATCTTCGGCGCGACTGCGTTAGGGGTGCACGACGCCTGAATTGGTCAGGTGGAGATAGGCGAATTGTCCATAGCTGTTCTCGAGCTCCATCGCGATAGGCCCTTTTGAGATCGACGATCCGGTTCCCATCTCAGCGACCGAGTACTCAAACCCATTGGGCAGATCTATCCGCGCCCGATGCTTCTCGCCCGTCACCGGATTTCGGATCGGTTCTCCAAGCATCTCGATGAGCCCGTCGACCCTTACGGTGCCTGTTCTCTCCTCAACATCGATCTCGATATGGATAGGTCGGATCTCGGGCGGCAGTACTTCGGCAAAGGTCGCCGCGAACACGTTCCAGACGGTCTTCCCTGGCTCGGTGTGCTCGCCGGAAAAGATGGAGAGCAGTGCGTTTCGCTGCGCCTCGCTCGCTCGCTCGTCAACAATCAGAAACGCTCGCCCGTCACCCTCGTGTATGGCCTTCGGCCAGGAGTAAACGCTAATGACATTGAGCTCGCTTAGATCGATGTCGCCGAAGCGGCCGTCGTCGAAGCGGTAGGCACCAATTGCACGGCAATCCCCATAAGTCGGGCGTGCGTTGAACTGGCAGGGGCAACCGTAGTCGCAGTTACAATTGACGAACTCTGCGCCCTTCAACTCCCAGCTGATCACAACGATGGCCTCCTCGATCTATGCCAAATCCGACGGAACCTAAGGATAGGCTGGTTGCGGACGGGATCAAGCAGGACAGCCACCACCTGAGCCGAGCCATGAGCTTCGCGACAAGAACCCTAGGGCCGGAGCTCTAGGCGCACGGACAAACGGTAGCTCGTCTGGTCGGCTACGCCGTCCGCGTATCCGAATTGTTGGCAATGCCCTTGTCTTTGAGCATGTCCTGCAACTCGCCGGCCTGGAACATCTCGCGCACGATATCGCAACCGCCCACGAACTCGCCTTTGACGTAAAGCTGCGGGATGGTCGGCCAGTTGGAGAAGCTTTTTATGCCTTCACGCACACCCATGTCCTCAAGGACATTGATGTCTTCGTAATCCACACCGAGGTGATTTAGAATTTGCGCGACCTGCATGGAGAAGCCGCATTGCGGCATTGTCTTCGTGCCCTTCATGAAGAGCACGATATCGTTGTTCGCGATTTTCTTTGTGATCCAGTCGTTGACATCTTGGTCGGTCATGGCTGGTGTCCTCTCTCTATCAATTACTGCTCGGGGGCGGACGTCTTCAACGCAAGCGCGTGTAGCACGCCGCCCATGTTTCCTTTGAGGGCTTCATACACCATTTGGTGCTGCTGAACGCGTGACTTGCCGCGAAACTCTTCTGTGACCACGGATGCCGAGTAGTGATCGCCGTCACCAGCCAAGTCTTCAATTTCGACCTTCGCGTCCGGAAAACGTTCCAAGATCAACCGCTCGATATCTGCGGCGGCCATCGCCATTTCAGTCACTCCTATCTGAGGTACAGTTCGACTTAGCCACGTGTCATATAGCGTGGCAACCAATCCTCATACGCCGCGCGAAGCATGCCAAGTGGCAGCGGTGCTTCGCCTGGTAGCGTCACCTTGTCGCCTCTCACAGTTCCGAGCACGCGAACCGGTACGTTATATATGGTTGCGACATCTTTGATCGTACCAACCTTATCCTCTGTCGCCGCGACCACGTAACGAGCCTGATCCTCGCCGAACCAAACTGCGTGTTTGGCCATACCGTCCGGCGCTCCCTCCAGGTCAACGCCGCGCCGTCCGGCGAGCGCCATCTCAGCGACTGCCACGAGTAGGCCGCCGTCGCCGACGTCGTGAACCGCATTGAGTGTTTTCGCCTTGATCAGTCCGCGGACCAGGTCGCCAACAATGCGTTCGCTCGCGAGGTCGACGGGTGGTGGCGCACCGTCAAGCCGATCCTCCATCACCGACATATAGATCGACTGTCCGAGATGGCCAGACTCCTGTCCTAGGAGCAAGATCACATCCCCGTCAGATTTCAGCGCCATGTCGGCCATCTCGTTGATGTTAGCGATCAAGCCGACGCCACCTACGGCAGGAGTTGGGGGGATCGCTACGCCGTTAGTCTCGTTGTAGAGGGACACATTTCCGGAGACGACCGGGAAATGGAGAACCTGGCAAGCCTCTGCCATGCCTTCGATGGCAGCAACAAATTCGCCCATAATCTCGGGACGTTCAGGGTTGCCGAAATTCAAGCAATCGGTGATGGCAAGAGGCTTCGCGCCCGTTGCGGTGAGATTACGCCAGCATTCTGCGACAGCCTGTTTTCCGCCTTCGAAGGGATCGGCTGCGCAATAGCGAGGGGTGACGTCGCAAGAGACAGCAAGCCCCTTATCGGTGCCGTGCACACGAACGACGCCGGCATCGCCGCCAGGGCGCTGCACCGTATCCGCCATAACCATGTGGTCGTACTGTTCGTAAATCCAGCGTCGCGACGAAAGATGCGGCGAGCCAAGAAGACGCTCCAAGGTGCTCAAGATGCTGGGAGGCGCCATGACGTCCTCAGCTGCTACGATCGGCAGAGGGTCACGCTTGGTGTATGGGCGCTCGTAAACTGGCGCCGCATGCGCAAGCGCAGGCAACGGAATATCGGCCTCTACCACGCCGCGGTGTCGCGCTACGAAATGGCCAGTGTCTGTCGTCTTACCGATTACGGCGAAGTCGAGCTCCCACTTATTGAAGATTCGCTCCGCTATTGGTTCTGTCCCAGGCTTTAGAACCATGAGCATCCGTTCTTGGCTTTCGGACAGCAGCATCTCGTAGGCCGTCATTCCCTCTTCGCGCATGGGGACCCGATCGAGGTCGAGATCAATGCCGACACCGCCCTTATCGGACATCTCGACCGACGAAGAGGTAAGGCCAGCCGCTCCCATATCCTGAATGGCGATGATGACGTCTTCGTTCATCAACTCGAGGCACGCCTCTAGGAGCAGCTTCTCCGTGAACGGATCGCCGACCTGAACGGTGGGACGCTTCTCCTCCGAACTCTCGTCGAACTCAGCCGAAGCCATTGTGGCGCCGTGAATGCCGTCACGGCCGGTCTTCGAGCCCACATACACGACAGGCAGGCCAACGCCTTTTGCCGCAGACTTGAAGATGCGGTTTGCGTCCACGAGGCCGACACACATCGCGTTGACGAGAATGTTGTCGTTGTAGCGCGGATCGAAATTGGTTTCGCCGCCAATCGTCGGCACGCCCATACAGTTTCCGTAGTCGCCAATGCCGGAGACCACGCCTGCCACGAGATGACGGGTTTTCGGGTGGCTGGAGCTCCCAAACCGAAGCGCGTTCATATTGGCGACGGGGCGGGCGCCCATGGTGAAGACATCCCGCATGATGCCGCCAACGCCGGTTGCCGCGCCTTGGTACGGTTCGATGTACGAGGGGTGGTTGTGGCTCTCCATCTTGAAGACCGCCGCCTGACCATCACCCAGGCTGACCACACCCGCATTCTCGCCGGGGCCCTGGATTACTTGCGGACCGGAGGTCGGGAGCTTCTTCAACCAAACGCGCGAGGACTTATACGAACAGTGCTCGGACCACATGACGGAGAAAACACCCAGTTACGTCAGCTTGGGTTCGCGTCCGAGTTCTTGGAGGAGGCGCTCATACTCGTCCGGGCCTAAGCCGTGTACAGCAATGAGATGCTATGAGAGATGTGGCCCTGTCTCTTATACACATCTCCGAGCCCACGAGACCAACGACCAAAACTCTTATTACGACTTCTGCAAAAAAAAAGAGTCGGTCGGGGTCGGGCGGTGGGGGGGGGCG
>JARFRF010000195.1 GCA_029287395.1 Methyloceanibacter sp.
GACCTGTTGTTCTGGGTGCCGGTCCCACTTCCACCGTGCAAGCAATGCCGCACGGTCGAAGCCCATGACAAGTTCTGGGATTACCGGAAAGCGATAGAACAAAACGTAGCTGCTGGCTGGCCATTGTGGGCTTGGATTGGACAGCGCCTCGGAAAGCGCCAGAGGGTGGGGCATCGACAACGAGGTCAGACTCAGAACACGTTCCGGGTGACGGTCGGCCAACGTCCAGGCGATTGCGCCGCCGAAGTCATGACCGATAACGTGGAACCGTTCAAAGCCAGCGGCGTCGGCCACGGCGACGACATCGTTTGCGAGCTTGCCCTTCGTGTATGCGTTCTCCATACGAGGCCGCGCACCAGGACTGTAGCCACGCTGGTCAAAGGCGATGGCCTTGTAGCCCTTCTCTGCTAAGGCCGCGAGCATTGGCTCCCACATGATCGAGGTTGCGGGGAAACCGTGCAGCAGGATCACGCCTTCGCCGGCGTCATTGTTGCTACCAGCGCTGCGCGCGCGAAATGTCATGTTATTGGCCCGTATCCGAACCAGACCGTCCCCGGTTTCGTCGAAAAGGGGCAGGCTCTCTGTCTTTGCCGCGTGACAGTCCGGGCACGACGGAGCGAGCACAAGCCTATCGATCGCATAGGCCGCCGTAAGGGGTAGCAGCATCAAGGCCACGAATGGCCATGCTCTCTGCAGGTAGGTCATCGCGCGCCGTGGTCCGCCTGTCGGTGCCGCTGCAAGATAAGTTCCAGAAGATCAATGGCGAATCACCACAGAATTGTAAACGCGCTGACAACTCTTCTCTCAAAGCGTGGCAAGATTGCTGCAGTTCCTACGCTTCGGTATTTTCACGATGCCGTGTTGCGAGGCGGCGCCCAGATCCGCTGAAAGCTGTAGCCGGCGGCTCGTTCGTGAAGACCCTGGGTTTCGAGATCACGTGGCTTGTGCACGCCTAGCACTCCACGCGGGCGCACCGCTGCGTTGGACCGATCTTGACGGTCTCGAGCACTATCTCCGGGCAATTTTGACAAACGCGGTCAGGTCACGGCGTCGGAACGCCTTGACCCTGCTGCGCTGCAATATTGACCGGTCGGTCACGTATTCGCAGTATGTCGTCTCGGAGAGGAACAATGGGACGCCCAAGAGAGTTCGACATCGATCAAGCGTTGGACCGCGCCATGGGTGTGTTTTGGCAGAAGGGCTATGATGGCGCTTCGCTTCAGGACCTGCTTGGCGCAATGCAGATCGCTCGGGGAAGCTTGTACAAGGCCTTCGAAGACAAGCACAGCATCTATCTTGCGACTCTTGACAGGTACGACAGGACAGTGGTCGAAGCGGGGATCGCGTTTCTGAGCGACCCAGAAGCCGGCGATGGACTGACCAAGATCCGAACCATGCTGGAGTCTGTGAAGTCCGATAAGGCGCGGCGCGGCTGCTTCCTATGCAATGCGGCTATCGACCGGGCTAGCCTCGATGCTGCAGTCGAAACCAAGGTCGCGAAGATGCTGAGTCGTCTTCAGGATGCCATTGCCGTGGCGCTGAAACAGAGTCGGCGCGGAGCGCGTTGGTCGGAGGCGCGGCGGAGGTCTACCGCGGCGTCCATACTCAACACCTATATGGGTCTCCGAGTACTGGCTCGTGCCGGTCATTCCGCAAAAGCTCTACAAGCCATCATTGACAGAACGCTGGAAGCAATTTCCTAGCGCATAGCGCTGTGCTTCGTGCTGACACGGCGATCACGGTTTAGTTATAGACCGAACGGTCAAAAAACACGCATATGTGAGCGCATGTTAATTGAACGATCGGTCCCCAACCCAATATGACTAGGCGTACGGAAACACTAACTCTCTCGAAGGAGAACACCGATGTTGAAGACGATCATGATTTCCCTGGCCCTGGTCACCGCTGGCGTTGCGCCCGTTGCGGCCGAAGGCTTCCCAAATCCCTTCCAGACGAATTTGGACCGGTAGGACAATTGCAAAGCTGCCACGTCCCCTCAGGCAGCCTGCTAACCGCACCTCTCAAAGGAGAAAGACAATGTTGAAGACAATCGTGATTTCCCTGGCCCTGGTCACCGCTGGCGTTGCGCCCGTCGCTGCCGAAGGTTTCCCGAATCCCTTCCAGACGAATTTCGACCGGTAGGACATTCGCAAAGCTGCCGCACCTCCCGAGGCAGCCTGCTAACCGCACCTCTCAAAGGAGAACGAAAATGTTGAAGACGATCATGATTTCCCTGGCCCTGGTCACCGCGGGTGTAGCGCCCGTCGCTGCCGAAGGCTTCCCAAATCCTCACCAGACCAACTTTGGCCGGTAGGCAGGGCGGAGAGGGTGGTTGCTTTCCCCTCCCGGGCAATCACCCTCTTGCCTTCTCTCCCTGCACGCGATCGGCACAGCCGATCACATAAAGTTCATCGAAACTGCCAGTCGCGGCAAACACCCATCTCTAATATGAAGGCACTTGTCTTTTCCAAGGAGCCTTCCTCATGCCTCTCACCGCTCAACAAGAAGAACTCTGTTCTCAGAACACGACCGACTTCTCGGATTTGAAGGCCGTTACGGTCAATTGCTCGTTGAAGCGCAATCCGGACGAGTCGCACACACGCCTGCTGATTTCCGTTGCAGAAGAAATCATGCGTAAGAGCGGCGTGAGCGTTGAGAGTATTCACGCCATGGCCCATCAAATCGTGCCTGGCATTTACCCCGACATGACCGAGCACGGCTGGGACCGCGACGATTGGCCGAAGTTGTGGACGGTGATTGAAGGCGCGGACATTCTCATTCTTGCGACGCCAATTTGGCTTGGCGAAGAGAGTTCGGTGTGCCGGATCCTGATTGAGCGTCTCTACGCCATGTCAGGCATGCTTAACGCCAAGGGCCAGAGTCTTTACTACGGCAAGGTCGGAGGCACGGTCGTCACAGGCAACGAGGATGGCGTAAAGCACTGCGCCATGACGACGCTCTACGCTCTGCAACACCTTGGCTACACGATTCCGCCCCAGGCGGATTGCGGCTGGATCGGAGAAGCTGGGCCTGGACCCTCTTACGGTGACGAGGGCGAGGGTGGGCCCATCGGATTCGACAACGATTTCACCCAGCGAAACACGACGATCATGACCTGGAACCTAATGCATCTCGCGCGCATCCTGAAAGATGCCGGCGGATACTCCAATCATGGCAACAATCGCGAGGCGTGGAAGGCAGGGTGCCGCTTCAGCTACGAGAATCCAGACTACAGAGCGTGAGGCCGAATAGGCCTAATAGACCGAGTCGAACAGGTCATAATAGGACAGGTCCAGATAGCCTGCGTAGATGCCCCGGTGCTTCTTGTTCCAGGCAGTGAACCAGTCGTAGGTGGGCCAAAACCGCGGACTGTTGCGCAGGACACCGTAACGATCGCGGAGGCGGTTCCAGTCTTGGAGTGTTTGGACGTTTCGGAGGCCTCGAAGGAACTCTGCGGACTGCTCAAGCTCCATTTCGAGAAAATAGTTGGGAAAACCGCCGATGACCGTCGGATAGATGCTCATCGTATAGAGATGCGGCAGCTCTTGGCCGTTATGGAACAAGATCGTGTCCTGCGTTTCGTAAACCCGATTTGCGACAAGCGAATAGACGCGGGAATGTCCCTCAGGATTCTTGAGTCTGAGCAGAATGACACTCGGCAGGAAGCGCGGGAACTTGTAAGTGCGCGTTTGTGTCAGCAGCGATGCAGCCGTGACCCAGTCGTCGTAGCTCTTGATGGGATCGTCTAAAGAGACTTTCGGCTTTTTGTGCGGGTTCAGGAGGTCTCGTGGGCCGCTGACCGTTTCCCCGACATGGTCTTGAATGTCTTCGATGAGGCTGAGCATAGGCGCTCGAGCCGATGTCTCAACTTGTGTTGGCTGGTCTCCGCCGGCGAAGGGTTCAAGGGCGAGTGCAACTTGGCCAAGCCCTTGCGTCCACTCGTTACGAAACTGCTCACGGTCCGACTCTGGCAGCAGGAGCAAGAAATTTTCCTCGAACTCCTGGCGCAAATAATTGAAGAAGACGAGTGTCTCAAGCTTCGGGATGTCACCGGACCAGTATTGGAAGTTGGCGACGGTGTCGTAGTAGATGCGCTCGAACCCGCTATAATCCATGAGCCACAATGTGCGGGGAATTCCGCCCTGGCGCCCTTTCATGACCGATACGTTGGACTCGTGACGCAGGACGGTAAGCCAAGCGTTAGGGTCCTTTTTGTCTCCGTTCCAAATGGCCTCGATTGTGTAGCCCTTTGGCCGCAACTTCTTGAGCGCAGCCGCGTAGGCTTCCTCATAGGCATCGTTGCCAAAGAGCGACCGGTCCATAAACGTTTCCCAGGTCTCAAGCCCGAGCTTGGGATCGCGCACGGACACGTCGTACTTCGGATCAACAAAGAAGACCCAGAATTGATCCTTCACGGCGTAGGTCGCCGTTTGACCGAGGCAAACGGGGCCGTAGGTGATGCCTGAGACGATCACCTCCGAATTCTCCAGCAGAAACCCATAACGGGCTTCGACGGGGATTGCTTGGTAGACCCTGAACGGGTTACCAAGATCCCACGGAGCATCCTCGGGCCCATCGAGCTTCGCGCTATTGCCCCAGTCACGATCTAAGAACAGCTTCTGCAGGTGTTCGATGTGTCGCTTGTCGAGTCCCCAAACGAAGTGGTTCTTCTGAACGATCGGCTCCGTGACTTTATGTAGGCGGTAATAGAACCGTTCCACGCCGGCGTATTTGTAGGGGTTGGTGTAGGGCAACGGCGTGTCGATAATCTCCACCCGCGCTGGCGGGTTTTGGCCCGGGTCACCCGGCGGCGTCTTGGAGCGCACAAGTCTGAAATAATCGCCGGGGCTCTCCTCCAAGACGATAGTTGCCAAAAACATGTGATCGAAAATGTAGCGGGAGACGAGCGCTGACCGCTCGTCGTTCGCGTTGAAGAAATCTTCCCATGCCCGCACGATCGTAGGGTCGGCGACCATATTGGCCTCGCGGCGTTGCGCATCCGTTGGGCCTGGTGCATCACCGGCGACCCATGCCCGCAAGCGGTCAACGTCCTTGGCATCGAGTGCGGGCAATCCGAACGGCATGCCGATCGCCGGGTTCTCTTCAATGTGTGCAGCAAGCGCTTCCGGCGTCGCGGGACAGGTGTGCTCGTAGCGCCTCTTGTAAAGTGGCATCAACTCCTTCCGCGAAAACCCTGGCGTGTTGTGTTTTGCTCCCGCTTCGATCATTTGCGTGAGCATTGAGCGGGATATGTTTTCTGTGCGGGAGCCGCCTCGCGACAGCACGGGATAAAAGCCACGGTCGCGCCATTCGGCCGTTGTTTGCACCACGTTCATGCCCGTTCGGCCGTAATCGCCCAAGTGAACGGAATAGGGGTTCTCGCCGTAGCCACCGCGTTCAAGACCGCGAAACGACGAGAGCTTTAGATTGCAGGGAGACCCGAGGCAGCCGTGGCAGGCAATGCAGCGCTTATTGAAGAGAGGCTGAATATCGTCCGTATAGCTCGGAACGTAGTGTTCGGTCCGTGGCGGTGGTGCGCTGGCCTCCTGGCCTGTGCTCATAGTTGCTGGCAACGCCATTAGCGTGATCGCGATGAAGCATGCGGCCTTCCGAATGCGCAGCGGCATCGGCAGCCGGTTTCTCGATGGGATGTACGCCTCAGCCTTCATGCTGCCCCGCCTATTACGTTACGTCTGCCTTCGCTGCAGCCTTTCTCGTGGCCATGGTTTTTTCCTTGTCGCAGCGCTGCTCAACCGGCCTTCCTTCGCGCCCGAGATTGCATGCGGAATTGACGAGTGCCAGATGCGAGAAGGCTTGGGGGAAGTTCCCGCAGAGCCGCTTTGCTTCGGGGTCGTACTCCTCACTCAAGAGGCCAACATCGTTGCAGAGACCAAGGAGCTTCTCGAAAAACTTGATCGCGTCCTCCTCACGCCCCATCATGAGATAAGCATCGACGAGCCAAAAGCTGCATGCCAGGAACATTCCCTCGCCTGGCGGCAGACCGTCGTTGGCCTTGGACGTGTCGTAGCGTTGGACGAGGCCGTCCTTCATCAACGTTTTCTCGATTCTCTCGACGGTTCCGACAACGCGGGGGTCAGTCGCCGGGAGAAAGCCCATAGCGGGGATCAGCAGCAGGCTCGCATCCACTTCCGTGGCGCCGTATGAGCGCATGAAGCTGTTGAGCTCTGCGTTGAAGCCCTTCTCACAAACCTGTTTGTGTATCGTATCCCGCACTTTGCGCCAGTGCTCGATAGGTCCCTTCAACTTGAAGCGTTCCGCGCTCCGGATCGTGCGGTCGAACGCGACCCACGCCATGACTTTTGAGTAAACGAACTGCTCGGGTCCGCTGCGTACTTCCCATATGCCCTCGTCCGGCTTGTGCCAGACTTCTTCCACCTGCTCGATGATGGCGCGCTGTAGGTCCCAACCGGACTGCAATGGCGCAAGGCCGCCCTTGCGGGCCTGATGGACGGCGTCCAGCATCTCGCCGTAGACATCAAGTTGCACCTGACTGTGAGCGGCATTGCCGATCCGCACTGGCGTAGAGTTCTCGTACCCTTTTAGCCATGGTAGCTCGACCTCGTAGAGCCTCCGTTCGCCGGCTATGCCGTACATGATCTGCATTTGCTTCGGGCTGCCGGCGACGGCACGCAAGAGCCATTCGCGCCATGAGCGCGCCTCGTCGTAGTAGCCTGTATTCATGAGGGCCAGCAGCGTCAGCGTGGCATCGCGAACCCAGCAATAGCGATAGTCCCAGTTGCGTGGTCCACCGAATTGTTCGGGCAGCGACGTCGTAGCAGCAGCAACCAGGCCGCCGGTCGGCTGATACGTCATTGCTTTCAGAGTGATCAGAGATCGCTTGACGATGCTCGCGTAAGGGCCCTCGGTTGTGCAGCTGGAAGTCCAATCCTTCCAGAACTGCTCCGTCCCATGGGTCAACGAGTTCGCATCGAACTCGACCGGCTCGGGTATCCACGATTCGCTATAGGTGAGGGCGAAGGAGGCAGTCTCCCCTTTCTTCGCCGAGAACGTCCCGACAGTCTTGAAGTTTTCACCATGCATCTGGACGGAAGACTGCAGCACGATCCGGCTAGGACCCGCGACGATCCGAAGGCGCCCATCTGGCATTGTCGTGACCCAGGGGACAGATTCGCCGTAGCCGAAGCGTACGACGAGTTCGGACGTGAACTCGATCGTGCCCCTCTCGCCAACGACAAGCCTTATGACATTCGGGTGCTTCTCGCAGGGATACATGAAGTCGATGAGCGTCGCCGCGCCGCTCTTCGTCTCAAAACGGGTCTCTAGAATCAGTGTATCGGGCCTGTACCGACGTGTGATCTTCGCCTTTGGGTCCGTCGCTGAAATCTGCCACCGCCCATTGTTGTCATCGCCGAGGAGGGCGGCAAAGCAAGCTTCCGAATCGAAGCGCGGCAGACAAAGCCAATCGATGGACCCGTTACGCCCGACAAGAGCAGCTGTCTCGCAGTCGCCGATCAGCGCGTAATCTTCGATAGGAAGAGCCATGGCGAGGCGACTCTAAAGCCCAGGGCTCGATTGCATCAAGCCGCCATCGACCATCACCGAGGTTGCGGTCATATAGCTCGCACCATCACCAGCAAGGAAGGCAACAACCGTTGCAATCTCCTCCGGCTTCGCCATGCGGCCAAGGGGGATCGCCGCATCGAGTTTCTTTAGCTTCGAGGGGTCGTCCATCGTACTGGTATTGATTGGCGTCTCAATCGCGCCGGGTCCCACACCCACGATGAGAATGTTGTGGGGCGCAAGCTCAACGCCGGCAGTGCGGGTGAGCATGCGCATGCCACCTTTTGAGAGGCAGTAGGGGGTGTTGCCGGGCATCGGCCAGTCCTCATGGGTGGAGGTTATGTTGATGATACGCCCGCCGTCGCCCTGGCTGATCATCTGCTTGGCGGCTAACTGAGTTGCAAAAAATGCGCTCTTCAGATTGATCTTCAAAACAGCGTCGTATTGCGCCTCTGTGGTATCCAACACCGATGTTCGGGTCTCGATTCCGGCGTTGTTTACAAAGATGTCGAGTCGGCCGAATTTTGCGACGGCGCCACCGATGAGCTTCTCCAGGTCGCCAATCTCGCCCACATCCGCGTCGATACCAATGCATCTGTCGTCGAGGGCCGCGACCTTCTGTTCCAGAGCGTCGGTGGCCTCGGGATGGGCGACATAGTCGATAACGATGTTGACGCCGTGTTTGGCGAGCTCAAGAACGATGGCTTTGCCGATCCCCGTATTGCCGCCAGTGACGATCGCGACCTTGTTCTTTAGGGGCATTTTCAGTCTCCATTGGCAGGTTTGCTGCCGTTCCACCAACGTCGTAACCGGAACGACACGAACTCGACGTCAATTGATCCGCATCCAACCTAGACATGGTGGCACGCATCGGCAACGGTGCTGAATCGCAAAGACCCATCGAAGAACGAGGCCCGACGCCTGAGCGTCCGAATCAGACGTAGAGGGGAGCATCATGTCCGACCAGTATGACGTGCTCGTTGTCGGAAGCGGCGCGGGCGGCGCGAGCGTTGCTTACAAGCTTACGCTTGCGGGCAAGAGCGTCTTGCTGCTCGAAAAAGGGCCGTTCCTGCGGCGCGACGCTTCCACGCTGGACGTTCGGAAAGTTTTTGTGGAAGGCGTCTTCAAGAATCATGAGCCTTGGCTCGATAGTAAGGGCAAGGAGTTCGTTCCCGGCGAGTTCTACAATGTTGGCGGGAAAACAAAGTGGTACGGCGCGGCACTGTTTCGCTTTCGTCCCGAAGAGTTCGAGGCGGAACCAAATTTCGACCTTCTCGGCTGGCCCTTTGGCTACGATGAGTTGGAGCCGTTCTACGACGAAGCGTCAGACTTGCTGCGGATCACAACGTTCAAGAACGAGCCCCAACTACAAGCTCTGCTGGACAAGATCACGATGGCGGACCCTGGATGGGAGCTACACCCGCTACCGCTCGGTCTATCTCATGACATCATAAACCATCCGGATGAAGCCAAGCACTTCGACGGGTTTGCATCGCCTTCGGGGTTGAAATCAGATTCAGAGCGCAACCTGCTGGACCACATTCGCGACAAGCCAAACTTCAAGCTCGTTGCGGGCGATCCGGTATCGGCGCTTGTCGCCGCGCCGGGCAATCCTCGAAAAATCATCGGGGTGCAGTGTGCAGACGGGTCAAATTACCACGCGAAGACAGTGGTACTTGCGGCGGGGGCGATGAGTTCGCCTCGTATTCTTCAGGATCACTTGCGTGCGAGCGGTTTGGGACTTGCGTGTGGCGACCTCTTAGGTGCCAACTTCAAGATGCATATCAACTCCGCCCTGCTCGGTTTCTCTCCATTCACCGATCATGACATGCTCCGCAAGACCGCCGTACTTTACAATAATCGTTTCCCCCATTCGTCGATGCAGTGTCTCGGTTGGATCGACGCCGAACTGTTGGCGGCGCAGGTTCCGCCGGAGGTTCCCGCGTTCGTAGACAAGTTGCTCGGCAAGAAAGCGATCGGCTTCTGGGCTACGACAGAGGATTCGTCGAGCGCCGAAAACCGGATTGTTTCTGGCGGTCCCGGCGGCCGACCTAGGATGGACTACAGCCTGGATCGTATTCCGCACGCGGTGAAGGAGCACCGCGCGTTGATAGACGCCTGGATTGAGCGTCTACTGGCGGCAGGTCTCGTTGGTTTCGACAAGTATATGGGGATGGCCGGCACGGCCCACGCGCTTGGTAGCATGGTGACAGGAACCGACCCGGCACGATCAGTCGTGGATACCCATGGGAAGGTCCATGGGATGGAGAGCCTGTATGTTGGTGATGGGAGCCCGCTCCCTCGCGCCAGCCGCGTGAACCCTTCGCTGACTATCTATGCGTGGGGTCTTCGCCTTGGTGCTCACTTGGCTGAGAACTAAGTTGCTGCGGGGAATCTGCTACCTCTGGCCCAGGCGTCGCCATACGAATTTCTGGCCTCGACGTTAGATCGTCGGGGATGCTAAGGCAGCGGCTTATTGTCTGGGCGGACTATGGGGAGGACAATGCAGAAAGCAGGGATGAACGAGAATAACGCTGAACTCGTGGGCGCGCGCTGGTATCTGAGCCGTGATGGAGAGCAGCATGGACCGCTTTCGGACCGTGAGCTGTCCTTGTTTGCCGAAGGCGGCAATTTTCAGCCGGGGGACCTTCTTTGGACTGAGGGGCTCGACGAATGGAAGTCCGCCGATGCGATCTTTGGACTCGCAGAGGCCGACGATTCCGGGGCGCCCGTCGGCGAACCTTCACTGGATGCCGCGGACGCTCATGCGGACGACGACGTCGCCACAGAAAGAACTAGTGCGCCGGAGCGGCACGGCGTTGGGCTTGCGGACGATCCTCTACTCGATGACACGATCGACGAGAATGTCGGGGCGCTTGCGAAGGCCCTGCGAGGCGAAGCGGAGGCTGCAAAGCTCTCGTTTCAGGCGCAGCTCATCGCGGACCTCAGAACATTCGGCGGGTTTTGTGCCTATCTCTGGATTGTGTTCGCTGTTCTGGCTCTGCATGCATTGGCTACTGGCGCGCAACTAGGGATCGGTCTCAGCTTTTTCATACTCACGACTTTGAATGCATTCGTGCTGATGCGGGCATGGCCTGTGCTTGAGCGCCAGAGCTTCCTCCAGAGCCTTCAACACAAGCCGCTGATATACACAATTGGCTTCAAGACCCTTGTTTTCGGCGTTGGACTTGTCTTGGCCTATGCGGTGGAAATGAGCGTCTTGGGTGTTGCCGGGATAGGCTCAGGTCCTTCGAGCGTGGTCGGCGGCTTTGGCGGTGTGCTGGCTTGGATTCTAATTTTGGGTTTGGCTTTGCTCCCGTATTTCACGTTTCGTGAGGTCGAGGTCGCAGTCGGTTCCGACATGATGCGCAAACTACTGTTCCGCCGGCATTAGTGCGGCGCTGCTATGGGCGGGGCAGTTTCCTGCTGCAGCCAAGGAGATTTGCGACTATCGACTTGGGAAGATTTGGTGTTTCTCGGCGGCACGGGGACAGGCTCGAACCGGCAGTTCGAACAAACTGGGGCGAGGACTAACGCATGCCAATCATCATCTTCTTGCTGCTGGCCGCCATGGTGGCAACATTCGGATTTTGGGGAACCCTCAAGGGCATTATCGGCGCGATCGGGGTGATCGTGTTGTTGTGTCTGCTTGCTTTGCTGACGGTATCGTTCATTGCCGCTTGGATCATGCGGCGGTAACGGTTCGGCCAGCGCAGCCCGAAACCTAATATTTGTGCCGCTGTCCGGTGATTGCGAAGTCCGCCTCCTCAAACTGCTGCTTTTGGACGATGCTCCCGGTCGCCTCCAATGCGCGGCGGCAGGCTTGGTGAGCTTTTTCTTTTTCCGTTTCAGATAAAGCTTCGCCGGCCTCAATCATCTCTGCCGCTTCGAGGCACGAGCTTCCGTCGAGTGCCGATGCCTCCGCCGGCATCTGATGGAAAGCCACAGTGTTTCCACAGCGGATGAGTGCGGCAAGCGCCCGGACCCCCATGATGACGACCTTACCTGGCTACTCTGCCGCAAGCCTCACATACTGACCGTTCGCAACAGGGCACGCTGCCCAAAGCTCGCGAAGGGACGAGACTAAAAAGGCCATCTGAGCATCCGTATGGACGGGTGACGGGGTGAGACGCATCCGCTCTGTGCCTCGCGGCACCGTCGGGTAGTTGATCGGCTGCACATAGATTCGGTAGTCCGATAGCAGCGTATCGGTCACCGCCTTACAGTGCACCGGATCGCCGACCATGACCGGCACGATGTGACTTGGGTTGTCCATAACCGGCAAGCCCACGTCCGCGAGCATTGTTTTAAGGGTTTGGACCCGCTCGCGATGCCGCGCTCGTTCAATTTCCGAGCGCTTGAGGTGGCGGATGGAGGCGAGGGCTCCAGCCGCGACGGCGGGCGCCAACGATGTCGTGAAGATAAAGCCCGGCGCGTAGGATCGGATCGCATCGCAGCAGGCTCTGCTTGCGGCGATATAGCCGCCCATGACGCCAAAGCCCTTTGCCAGCGTGCCATTGATGATGTCGACGCGGTCCATTACGCCTTCCAATTCGGCGATACCGCCGCCGTGCGGGCCGTAGAGCCCGACGGCATGAACCTCGTCGAGGTAGGTCAAGGCGTTATATTTGTCAGCGAAGTCGCAAACCGTGCCGATCGGCGCGATGTGACCGTCCATGGAGTAGACGCTCTCGAACGCGATCAGCTTCGGCGTGTCTAGGGGAACGGACTTCAACAGCGCTTCGAGATGATCGAGGTCGTTGTGCCGGAAGATGTGTTTCGGGCCGGCGCCATGCCGAATGCCCTCGATCATCGATGCGTGGTTCTTCTCGTCTGAGAAGATCTCCAGGCCTGGGATCAGGCGGGTTAGCGTCGACAGCGTTGCGTCGTTGGCAATGTAAGCGGATGTGAAAAGAAGTGCGGCCTCTTTATTATGGAGGTCTGCCAATTCGGCTTCGAGTTCCACATGATAGTGCGTCGTACCAGAAATGTTGCGGGTTCCCCCAGAACCGGCTCCAACCTGATCGATTGCCTCGTGCATTGCCTCACGCACCGCAGGGTGCTGGCTCATGCCGAGATAATCATTGGAACACCAAACCGTGACATCTCGCGTGCCCCGGTCTGTGAAGTGGTCGGCGACGGGATAGGCGCCACAACGCCGCTTTAAATCGGCAAAAACGCGATAGCGACCCTCTTGGTGCAGCGACTCAAGATGCCGTCGGAACTGATTCTCGTAGTCCATATGTCTCCTATTCCCCTAGACCCTTGGCGTTCGCCAACGCCACCCAGCTATTGGTCGAACAGAATGGAGAGCCTGAGCAGTCCGGTTGGCACAAGTTCTTGTCTTGCTTGTGTAAAGTTCCAACCGTCACTGTAGTCGCCCCTGCTACCTATCCCAATATCGGCATCTTCACAAGAACAACGGGCTGCCCCCATGCCGTCTCAATGTCGCATGGCAGTCACAGTTGTGTTTGACTCATCTCAACTTTCACGTCACCGGGAGTGTTGTTCTCCGGGCGTGATCCTGACGAATGGTGCGATGGCGTCAGTTCTGGCGGACGGTCGCGCGAAAGGCTTCGAGAAAGACGCGCCGCGAGAACGGCTTCTGCACGATGTTGCGATGGCCGTAGCGGCCGGAAACATCGCTTGGGTCGTAGCCTGTGGCGAAAATATAAGGCAGCCCCCGCGCATCCAGGGCGTCCGCGACGGGGTAGACCAGCTCCCCGGCGACATTGAGATCGAGCACAGCGGCGTCGACCACGTTTTCACCTAATAGTCTCAAGGCTTGCCCGACCCGACTTGCCGGGCCGACGACCTGGCACTCGGACTCAACGAGCATATCCTCCAACTGAAGCGCAATAGGCGCCTGATCCTCGACGACCAGCACGCGAAGTCCCTTCAATAGCTCTTCTTCCTCGGATGGCATACCGACTATAGCCCTGAGTTTTCCCTCGCGCACTTGTCACTCCGGTCGAACTCTGAGTCGTAGCCCATGCGGGCAGTCATCGCGACACCAAAATGCGCACAAGCCGCGCGTTAACACTCTGACCAATAGAGCTGATTCCAAACTGATGCGAAACAGCCCATGTCTTGGGCAGGAATTGTGCACAGGCGGGCGACGAGGCGTGCCATTGCTGTGGCCTCCGGCGACTGCTGGGCAATGCCGCTACTCAAACCTCAGGCTGACTAAGTGTCTGTATTTAAACCAAAGTGTCTGTGCTCAGCCCCGAATCTGCCAGCTTGCGTCCCGGCATGAAACTCGTGGCCTAAATGTCACAACGCGGGCGAAAAGCTGTACGCCCGGTTTGTTAGCAATTTACCTTCCAGGCGGATCGCGTATAAGCAGATGTTAGAACTCTCTGCTGAAGGAAATTCGTCCGCATTTCGACGAAACAAACGCCGAGTAAGGCAATCAACCGCAGCAGAACCGAGAGTTTTGGATTAGGTAATTTGGCCAGGGAAGGTGGACATGGAGATGTTTGGGGGACTTACGAGAACATCCAGCCGCATTGCGATTGCGGCAGCGCTAGGGCTTGGTGCTTTTGCTCTGAGCGCGTCGCCTGCGAGTGCGCAGAGCTATGGGGGCAATTGCTGCGCGGATCTTGAGGAGCGTGTAGCTGAGCTTGAGGCTTCTTCGGTTCAGAAGGGCAACAGGAAGGTCTCGATCACGATTTCTGGCTGGGTTATCCAGTCGATGAACTGGTGGGATGACGGTGCGCTTTCGGACAGCTGGATTGGCACGAAGGATGCGGACCTTGGCAGCCGTTTTGCGCTGACGGGTTCTGCGACGATCGCGCCTGGTTGGTCTGGCGGTTACAACATCACTGTTACGACGCCTGGTGGCTGGTCTGGCACTCTGTTGGACGGCAACAACTTTGGTATTTTCTCGAACCAGTACCGTCAGGATTCGTTGTCGCTTGCGAGCATCCAAACGCTGTACTCTTACATGTACATCAAGAGCGACGACTGGGGCACGATCAACCTTGGTTATCTGAGCCCTGCGTCGGACAACGCGGCTGTTCTGGCTGACATTTCCGGGACGGTGATTGAATCGAACGCGGTGGGCTTCGAAGGCTTCGGCTTTAATGTGCGGCCCGATGGTGCACCCGGCGGGTTTAACGGCATTGTGCCCGGTGGCCTTACCTGGGGTGCGTTCGCGGGTTGTTCTCTTGTAGGCCCGATCGGCGCGGACTGCTATGGCGCTCCGCAGAGCGGTGTTCGGTACGACTCGCCGACCTTTTATGGCTTCCGGGTGGAAGCGTCCTACTCGGACGAGTATGGCGGGCTCAACGCTTTCCGTGCGCTCCCATTGGC
>JARFRF010000042.1 GCA_029287395.1 Methyloceanibacter sp.
GCCAAGCCCAACGCGGCCCAAGCCCATTCTTGATGTAGTACATGGGGCCACCGACATATTTTCCATATTCGTCGACTTCTCGATAGCGCACGGCGAGGACCGCCTCTGCAAACTTGGTGGCCATGCCTACTAGCGCCGTCATCCACATCCAGAAGACTGCGCCTGGCCCTCCGAGAAAGATTGCTGTCGCGACACCAGCGATGTTGCCCGTCCCGATCGTTGCCGCAAGCGCTGTCATTAGGGCGTGGAAGGGGGCAATTTCGCCTTTTCCGTCAGGGATGCGTCCGCGCCATAGAAGAGCGACGGCGAAAGGCAGGTCGCGGATCGAGCGGAAACGCAGACCGATCGTCAGATAGATGCCGACGCCCAACAGGAGCGTCAGCATGGGCACGCCCCACACAACTCCGCTCAACCATTCAATGGCCTGCGTCAGTGACTGCATGGCGATCGTCCCCCGATATTCGCTTATGGGCGGCTGTCTCCCTCAGACGGAGCCGACCGGATGGAAAATAGGCTTAGGACTGACGAAAATGCTTCGACAGTTTCAGCCCCTGCGCTTGATAATGCGAGCCGATGCCCTGACCGTAAAGGGTATCGGGAACCTCGGTGAGCCTGTCATAGACAAGCCTCCCGACGATTTGTCCATCCTCAACAATGAAGGGGATGTCGAGACTACGCACTTCGAGAACGGCCTTGGCTCCTGGAGCCTTGCCGGCAACATAGCCGAACCCCGGATCGAAGAAGCCAGCATAATGGACCCGGTACTCACCGATCATCGGGTCGAACGGCGCCATCTCGGCCACGAACTCCGGCGGGACCGCAACGCTCTCCTTGGAGGCGAGGATATAAAACTCTTGCGGGTCGAGGACGAGACGCTGATCGCTTCCGAGACAAACCGCTTCCCAGTACTGATTGACATCGTAGCCACCGACATTGTCCATATCGATCACACCCGCATACCGGCGCGCCCGATATCCCACGATGCCCGCCGGCTCCACTGGAGCAAGACTAATACGAAGATTGAGGCCGTCACGGATTGCCGCCTCACCTTCGACAAGTCCCAAATCAGTGTGAATGGTTCTGAGACTCTTGTCGCCAATGCGACTAGGCGCTTCGTCCGCCTGCTGACTTACGCGGCGGCGGAAACGTATCTGGTTCAGCCGGGTACCGGTATGAACCTTGATCGAAAAACTGCGCGGGCAAATCTCTGCAAAAAGCGGTCCTTGATAACCCTCTTCGACACGATCAAAGCTCTCCTGGTAATCTGCGATCAACCGCGTAAAGACGTCGAGCCGGCCCGTGGAACTCTTGGGGTTCGCAATGGCTGCGATAGTGCCTCGCAGCTTAAGGTGCTCCTGAAGGGGAACGAGGTAGACACAACCCGCCTCAAGGACGGCACCCTTCGTCAGGTCGATCTCGTGGAACGTCAACGCGGAGAGCTTGTCCCGGACCGTAGCGCTGCGACCCGGCAGGAAACTTGCGCGGATACGATAGGCCTTCTTGCCCAGGCGCAGATCCAGGCTCGCGGGCTGGATCTGAGCCTCTTCGATCTCGGGCACGCCTGCGACTTCGCCGGCCGCAATGAGCGAACGAATAGCCTGAGACGGAAGCACACCGGTCCGACGCGGCAGCGCCTGAGCGCCTGGTGTGGGCCGCTCTGGAAGTTCCTCAAAAAGCTGGTCGGGTTGGCTCATAACCAATCTTCATTGCATTTGGCGTGTCGCGGGTCATCCTACGAATGCGCTTCTCCCCCGGATTCACAACGAACATTAGAAGGCATCGCATGATCCCGGAAGGCCAGATTTCAGACGATGAGCCACTCGAAATAGGCTCTTTGCTATTCGAGCAGCTAGATCAAATCGACCTCACGGGACCCTTCGAGGTCTTTGCCCGCATGCCGAACACCACCACCCGCCTCTACGGCCTTGGCGCTGGGTCGGTGCAGGACGCCGGCGGCCTCCTGCTGATGCCGCACGCAACCATCGCGGACGCGCCACAACTGGACGTACTGCACGTCCCGGGGGGACCGGGGCAGGAAGCCCTGATGCACAATGAGCCCGTGCTCGACTGGATACGGCGGCAGGCGGTAGGCGCCAAAATCGTTCTCTCTGTGTGTACAGGCGCACTGATCTGCGGGGCGGCGGGGATGTTGCGAGGGCGGAGGGCCACCACCTACTGGACCGTTCAACATCTATTGCCCCTTTTCGGCGCGACGCCTGTCGATGCGCGTGTGGTTGTGGACGGCAATTTGGTCTGCGCCGGTGGGGTAACATCAGGCATAGACGGGGCGCTCAGAGTGGCAGCGATGCTTCGGGGACAGGAGGCAGCGCAAGCGATCCAACTCGCCATGCAGTACGCTCCCGAGCCGCCCTTCACGGCTGGCACGCCCGACAACGCGCCACAAGCGGTCCTCGAGAAAGTTCGAAGCACGACCGCGAAGCTGACCGATCAGCGTAAAGAAACGGCCCAGGAGATAGCCCGGCAGCTTGGCTTGACTGGCGTCACCGAGGCGTGATTGCTCCCCTTTTGCTTGACGACCCCTCCCCTAGGCGACATTAATTCCGTTGTGGTGATTTGGCCGGCCGGCTTGCAGCCACGTTAAACAAGTCGCTAAAAGGCCGCGGACACTTGAGACCCGGCTTTTGGCGCTTGCCAAGTCCGGGTATTTTTGTGCCGCCGGCCAATAGCCCTTGATATGAACGACATGCGAGGAGTAGTGGGTCATGGCCGGGAAAACCAATAGCCGCAAGGCTTGGAGCGCCGCCACACGGCTGGTTCATGAAGGTACGCTTCGCAGCCAGTTCGGCGAGACCTCAGAAGCGGTCTTCCTCAACTCGGGCTATGTCTACGAGAATGCCGAAGACGCCGAGGCGCGTTTCAAAGGCGAGGCGGATGGGTATGTCTATAGCCGCTACGCCAACCCGACGGTCGCGATGTTAGAGCAGCGCATGTGCGCGCTGGAGGGTGCAGAGGCTGCCCGCGCGACGGCGAGCGGCATGGCCGCGGTTGCCGCGTCGATGCTTTGTCACCTCAAGGCCGGCGATCACGTCGTTGCCGGTCGTGCTTTGTTCGGCAGCTGCCTTTACATCGTAGAGGACCTGTTGCCGCGCTACGGCATTGAATCGAACCTCATCGACGGCGGAGATCTAAAGGCCTGGGAGGCAGCGATAAGGCCCAACACCAAAGCCTTATTCTTTGAAACGCCCACCAATCCTGTTCTTGAGTTGGTTGACATCGAAGCCGTAGCCAAGCTCGGAAAGGCTTGCGGCGCGCTCACGATTGTCGACAACGTGTTCGCAACGCCGCTCGGTCAGAGGCCGATGGCGCTCGGTGCGGATATTGTCGTCTATTCGGCGACGAAGCACATCGATGGTCAGGGGCGTTGTCTTGGCGGTGTAGTGCTCGGCCCCAAGGTCTTTATTGAGGAGACGCTCCATACTTTCTTGAAGCACACGGGGCCATCCCTGAGCCCCTTCAACGCATGGGTTTTGTTGAAGGGCTTGGAGACACTGCCATTGCGCGTGGCCCGTCATTGCGAGTCCGCAGCTCGGATCGCCGATTTTCTTGCAGACAAACAAGGTGTCACACGGGTCCACTACCCTGGTCGGGTGGACCACCCGCAACATGACATAGCCAAAAAACAAATGGCGTTCGGCGGACCGCTCGTGGCCTTCGAGGTCGGCGAGACTAAGGCGGACGCGTTTGCTGTGTTGAATGCGCTTCAGCTCTTCAGCATCAGCAACAATCTCGGCGACGCTAAGAGCCTTGCCACCCATCCGGCGACAACGACGCATCAACGGCTGACACCCGAGGCACGCGCGGAGCTCGGTATTTTCGACAATACGATCCGCCTCTCCGTCGGCCTTGAGGATGTTGGCGATCTTGAGGACGATCTCGACCAGGCCACGGCAAAGTTGACTTAATAGAATGGCGCCACACACAAGCACGAAAGACGCAACTGAGCTTCTCGCAAAGCTCGTTGCCTTCGATACGACGAGCGCGAAGTCGAATCTCGAACTGATTGCTTTCGTGCAGGGCTATTTGGAGGGTCAAGGCGTTGCCTCGACTCTTGTGCCCGACGGCGATGGAAAGAAGGCTTGCCTGTTCGCAAGCATCGGCGAAGGCGACGGCGGTGTGGGCCTGTCTGGCCACAGCGACTGCGTACCGGTTAAAGGGCAGTCCTGGGCCTCCGATCCATTCACGCTTACAGAGCGGGACGGCAAGCTCTACGGCCGTGGCACATGCGACATGAAAGGCTTCCTCGCTTGTGTGCTCGCTTCCGTGCCGCTGTTCAAGTCGGCACTGCTCCGGGAGCCCATTCACATCCTTATCTCCTATGACGAAGAAGTTGGATGCGTTGGCGTCCGTCCGATGATTGCGCGCTTTGGACAGGATTTGCCGCGCCCGCGCGTCGTAATTGTCGGCGAGCCATCAGGCATGCAAGTCATCGACGGACACAAATGTATCGACGTGTTCCGCACCACGGTCACCGGCAAAGAGGCCCATTCAAGTATGCCGGCGATCGGCGTCAACGCGATCTCAGCTGCTTCGCGACTTGTCGAGGAAATCGACCGCATCGCCGCCGAGGTGGCTGATGTCGAGAACGACCCTCATTTCGACCCGCCCTATTCGACGGTCATGGTCGCCATGGTCGATGGCGGAACCGCGCCAAATATTGTTCCGCGCAACTGCGACATCTTATGGCAGCTCCGAGGTCTGCCTGGCACGAAGGCCAAGGATCTGCCCGCTAGGCTCGCGTCGTTTGCCGAGAATAAGTTGCTGCCGAGTATGCGCGCGGTCGCACCGCATGCATCGGTCGACACGAAGACCGAGACGGCAGTGCCTGCCTTTTCGGCGGAACCCAAATCCGAGGCCATCTCTCTAGCGCTGAGTCTTACGGGTGCAAACCGTGCTTCCGGCGTATCCTACGCGACGGAAGCTGGCCTGTTTCAGGATGCCGGCTGTCCGGCCGTCGTCTGCGGTCCTGGTGATATCGAGCAGGCCCACACAGCCGATGAGTTCGTCACTGTTTCGCAGAT
>JARFRF010000054.1 GCA_029287395.1 Methyloceanibacter sp.
GGCATGGTCAGGGCGCGATCAAGCGCGCGCGCCGTCTCTTGAATATCGTGCGGGTTGATAAGAAGCGCCTCGCGGAGCTGCTCTGCCGCGCCAGCGAAACGCGACAATACCAGCACACCCGGATCGTGCGCCGCTTGAGCGGCAATATACTCCTTCGCAACGAGGTTCATGCCATCGCGCAAGGGCGTAACGAGGCCAACGTGGCTACGCCGGAACAGCCGGACCAGAATATTTTGCGCCACTCCGCGATGCATGTAGATGACCGGCTGCCAGCTGAGGTCGCCAAAGCGGCCATTGATACGGCCAACGAGCCGTTCGACGTTCTCGCGGATTTCCTGGTAGACGGGCAGACCTTCGCGGGTCGGTGGCGCAATCTGCACTAGCCGAACCTTGCCGCGGTGCTCGGGATACTGTTCGAGCAAAACCTCGAAGGCCCGAAGGCGCTCGGGCAGCCCTTTTGTGTAGTCGAGACGATCGACACCGATGATCGTCTTCATGTCGGCGCCCGCGTCTGGAAGGAGTCGGCCTTGGGCGTCTTCTTCCTCGGCGAGCTGTTTGAAATGTTGGACATCGATTCCCACGGGAAAGACGGATGCGAGTGTCGTCGCTCCTTGAGCGGTTACGCGATCTCCCTGCAGCGGTTCTCCATCGAGTGAGGCGGCAACGTAGCGCCGGAAGTTGTCGCGGTCCCAGGTGGTCTGGAAGCCGACGACATCATTGACCATGAGCGCGTTGCCGAGCCGCTTCTGGCCGGGTATCGCGGCGAAGATCTCCGGCGAGGGAAAAGGTGTATGCAGAAAGAAACCGATACGGGCTTCGCAGCCACGGGCTCGCAACTCTTCCGCCAATGGGATGAGGTGATAGTCGTTGATCCAGATGATGTCGTCTGGCGTGACCAGCGGCATCAGCGCCTCCGCGAAGCGGGCGTTCACTTGGAAATAGATCTCGCTCTGTTCTTCGTTCGATTGGGCGAGATCGAGCCGGTAGTGGAGAGCAGGCCACAGGCAACGATTGGCGTAGCCGAAATAGTAGCCCTCCGCTTCTTTGTCTGTGAGGTCGATTGTAGCGACGGTCAGCCCGGATATATGCTCGACGTGCGGTGGTACGGTGAGGGCATCATCGCGCGTGTTACCGCTCCAGCCAAACCAGAGTCCCTTGGACGCCTTGAGCGCGTCCCCAAGGGCAACGGCGAGCCCGCCAGTTTGGAACTTGGCATTGAAGTCCGCGACCCTGTTGGAAACAACGACAAGGCGGCGATTGTTTTTCGTTGTCTCAGGCATCAGGTCCAAAGTTCATACTTGCCGACACGGGGCACCATCGAAAACGAGAATCTGGCCGAATCACTCATTGATTGACTTGCGTCTGTCATATCTCGAGTGGATGACGTGGCTATGTCCCCAAAGTTGCACAATCGGTCGGGCACCACGCACTGCCGGTCCATTCTCGCTGCTAGACGGGCATGATCATAAACGGAAATCGTTACCATGAGTTCGGAACATCCTGAAAAATTTCGCCTCTTCGAATTGCGAGCGCGCTCTTTCCGGAGTTAGCGCTGGCTCGCCTGCCTACGTAGAGTTCAAGATCGTGCTAATGGAAAGCAATGACTAGAGATTTGCCGGATATTCCACCCGCGAGTGCCTTTTTCTTTGATTTTGACGGCACGTTGGCCGAGATCGCTTCACGCCCGGACTTGGTTTCTGTCGAGCAAGAGGTCCGAGACGTGTTGCAAGCGCTTGCGCTGAAGTACGATGGCGCGGTTGCCATCGTGACCGGCCGTCCATTGGAAGCGGTTGACGGATTTATGGCGCCGATCCGACTGGCAACGGCAGCAGAACACGGCTCGATACGACGCGATTCAATGGGCGTTGTGCATTTCGACGAGGGAAATGCCGAGGCAGTCGCGGCGGCCCATGCGACGCTGGGGCCCTTTGTTGCGGCGCATCCTGGTCTGCTGCTGGAGCGAAAGCGGTCGTCTATCGCGCTTCACTACCGACAGCGGCCGGAGCTTGCCAAATCGTGCGAGGAAGAGGTTCAGGAGGTCGTCGCCAAGAACCCTGGTCTCGTCATTTTGCCGGGGAAGATGGTCTTCGAGTTGAAGCCCAAAGGCGTCGACAAGGGAGAGGCCGTACGTTCCTTTCTCAGTGAAGCCCCGTTTAAGGATCGCACGCCTATCTTTGTTGGTGACGACGTTACGGACGAGCACGCCTTCGAGGTGGTCAATTCACTTGGGGGCCTATCTGTGAAAATCGACGATGGCAATACGCTTGCCCATTTTCGGGCTGACCGTAAGGGTTTGATAGCTTGGCTCTTTCAGCTTGTTGCTCGCGATCAGAAGTAACGCTCAGCGAGCTAACTTACTTCGAGCGGTCTCGAACCTTATATATAGTGGGTTGGAAGGATGCGGCAGCAACGCCTTCACTCAGCTTCTTGCGGCCACAGGAGAGGTGTCTCAGCACATGCTTGACGATGGACAGCGCGGCACGAACCTCGTGGACTCGTACGATGGCGACGTGCACGACATTGACGATGCGCCCGTAGGCATCCCTGCAAAGGAAGAGTCCTGGCTGTCGCGTGCTACGCGACGCCGTTCGACCACTGCGAACGATTCAGACACGGCTGCCGAGCGACCCCCGATCAAGCAAAAGGTCGTAAAGCCAAGTGCGCTCGGTATGCTGCTTAAGCCTATCGGCACAGCGATCGGACTTATCTTGATTGCCTATGCAGTGCTGACGTTAGGGACGACGTTCTATCGTAGCTATGAGCGCCACCTCGACCATACAGCTGCCGTACATCCTGATCAGAGCATCTTCGATATATTCCGGCCGGCCAAGACGCTGCCGCCCGACGCGGTGGATTTAGTCGTCAGAGATGTTGACGGCAAACTACACAAGCTCGTCGTGGGGCAGTCGGAGGCAGACAAGTTCGTCAACGACACAATCTTAAAGCTCGATGAGGAACGTGCACGGATCAAGCGGACGGCTCATGAGGATTTGGAACGGAGTTTCGAACTTGCATTCCAAGACAGCGACCAATCAATTGAGGCCTACGCCGACTGGTTTTTCGAGTGGAAGCGCTCGTACATCGTACTGAAGGAGACGGTCTCTTCCGCGGTAACTCGATTTTTTGAGACCGGAAGGTACGAGTCGCTGGGTGAAGCGATTCAAGCCGATGTCGAGGAGTACTTCCTCCGGAACTACACAGACCAGGTTTTGAAGCCCGAATTGCGCGATCAGACAATTACCAAAGGCGTAGAACAGGCGGTGAGGCGTGCTCACGACAGCTATCGGCGTGTGATTGTGAACACCGATATGCGTCTGCAACTCTTTCTGGCGAAGCACACGAACAACATGGAAGATATACCCGCGACCACCTCGATGACGAATGTGAAGCTCGACTGGGATGCGCAGAAGTGGAAGGCGCCGACCTATCTCATGGAAGACCGGGCTTATGACGGGGTAGTGGGTGTTGGTGCTGCAGCTGCGGGCGGCACGATTGGTGCTCTGACACTCGGCCGCGCAATCAATGCAATCGCGGCACGTAGCTTTGGTCAAATGTCGACGCGTCTTGCGACATCGCTTGCCACACGCGCAGGGCCCGCGTTGCAGGGCGCCGCTGTGGGGACGGTCGTCGAGCCGGTAGGAGGTCAAGTGATTGGCGCGGCTCTCGGTGTGGCGATCGGCATCGCCATCGACTATTTCGTCAACGAGGCGAGCGAAGCGATCAATCGGGCTAGTTTCGTTGCGGCTAACGAAGAAGCGCTAGATGCTACCATTGCCACATGGCAGGTGGAGCTCGATAAGAATGTGGATGAAGCCATCGACAGATGGTTCGATGATGCGCGAGCGTCCGTTGTCCTTGCGAATAAGTAGGCGCACGACGGTAGCGCAAGCTTCTTTTATCGAATCGGCTCGTATGCTGCGATGCATGACGTCTAGCTGGCTCACGGTGCAGCGGTTTCCCGTCGACACGCTTCCTTTGAATTGAGGGAATATTCGCTTGGCGACCCGTTGCTGCCGAGAATGGTGAACCTCTGCGGTTTGCACCAGATGCCGAGCGAGGTAAGAATCGAGCCAAGCGGTCGCCGCCTTGAAGGAACTAGGGGCAACAAACCGAAAATTCGGAGCGACGGACGCAGTATAAGGACCCTTCAGAGATGGACCGTAGCGCCAAAGTACTCAAACACCCGGCCGCCAGCCGATCTTTGCGAGAGGCTATTCGGAGAGCTAGGCTTGAGGAGGCCGAACGGCTTGACGAGGCAGCTGACCACCGTGACGGAGAATTTGCCCGTCTCGAGTTGCTGAAGTCGGAGCTTGAAGCCGTGTTCGCCGACATCCCAACGAACGACGATCGGTTCAATTTGGCGCTGGTGCCGACCCGTCCCGCTCGCCTTTGGATCGACCTATTTACTTACGTGACGGTCGATGAGGGGACAAACGTCTATCTGTTTATGCGCAATAGTGAAGACGGGCGCCGCACTCTGTTCCGCACGACAAACGTCGCTGAGATGGCCGATCGAATCGCGGACTACGTCGCCAGGCAGATTGTGCAGCGCGAGCGTATTGAGGTGGCAGCAGGACGAACGAACATCGCACATCGAGACGCGTCGGCGGACTCGAAGCCGACGTTCAATGCGCGTGTGGTAATCCTGAGCTTTATCATCGGACTGCTCACAGGCGCTGTGGGGCTCTTTACTGCCGTTTGGCTCAGCGCGTCCTAAGAACGTGCGTTTCGCAATCTCGGATCTGGCCACTGCTTGAGAACGCGCGGCCCGTCATTTCGACGCTCCAACCGCTCCCGACGCGGTCGATGGCGTATTCGTTGTAGCGTGCGGCAGGTATGCGCCCATCGACGGCTTCAGATGCGGAGGGAACACCAACGATGACGGCAGGGCCGCTGACCGTTTCGCATTCCAGAACGGTCTGTTCGTGATTGTGCCCATGCAGGACAAGCTCCGCGCCATATCTTGTGAGAATGTCCCTGAGCGCCGGTGCATCCCGCAAAGCACGTCGCCAGCTTGTTTGCCCCGGTAGAGGTGGGTGGTGGATGAGAACAATGCGGAAGAGCTCTTCCTTCTTGAGCCGGTCGAGCGCTTGGGACAGTTCGCTGCGTTGCTCTGCACCCAACCGTCCTGCGGCGACGAATGGAGCGGTCGGAACAGCGGATGACAGTCCGATAAGTGCAATCTCGCCGAAGCGACGCACGTAAGGGAAGTTCCCTGCAGGCTGCGCATAAAGTAATTGCCCCTCCTGGTTCGCTTCCATGTAGGGACGCCAATGGGCTACTGCCTTGTCGCTCGAAAGGTGCACGTAGGCATCATGATTGCCTGGAACAACTGAGACGATGTCTGGTTGTCCCAGGTCGTTCAACCACTCAGCCGTCGGTGGAAACTCTTGCGGCAGCCCCAGATTTGTCAGATCGCCAGTCACCGCAATGTGGTCCGGGTTGCGTGCCGTGAGGTCGCGCGTCAGCTTGTCCAGCACGTCCCGCCGGTGCACGTACTTTCTCCCGTGGTGCCAATTCACATAGCCCAGCAGCCGTTTGGACAACAGCTGGTGACCGTGCACCTTGGGCAAGGGGCCGAGATGAATGTCCGATAGATGCGCGAGCGTGAACACGTTCTGTGCCTCATAGAAACGTCTGCGGATGGGGTAGTGCAAAAGAGCGAAGCCGCCAAGGGGCCTTGCGTCACGTCGGAGTAGTTGGGTGCGCTAGGCGTCTCGACAAGCGGTGTATTGTAGCGCCATTGTGCGGCTCGGGGCCTGCACTATGACTTTGGAGACTTTGGCTTGAGCGAGAAGTATGGAGCAAGAAAGGAACGTTCATCCTCGCACGTGAATGTACCGTTCCGGCCTATTGCGCGTTTGCGTCGAGGTATGACGCTTGGGGCCCAGGGCGTTGTGATCGACGAGGCGGGGCGGGTCCTTCTCGTCCAACATTCTTATCGGCCGGGCTGGTTCTTCCCTGGCGGTGGTGTCGAGTGGGGAGAGACCATGGAAGAGGCCCTTGTGCGAGAGCTCTACGAGGAGGTCGGGGTCAGCTTGACTGGGCCGCCGAAACTCCATGGCATGTTCTCCAACAACGCAATCTTTCCTGGCGATCACATCGCGCTCTATCTGGTGAGAGATTGGATGCGAAACGGTGACTACCGGCAGAAGGAAGAGATCGCGGAGACCGGTATGTTTGCAGTCGGCTCTCTTCCCGAGCAGTTGGATCAGGGGACACGCCGGCGTCTTGCGGAAATAGTTGAAGGCATCCCGATCACGTCCCAGTGGTCAGGCTAGAGTGCCGGCTTCCGCGCATGAGATCGTTATTCGTCTCCCGTCACCAGTTTCTTAGTGATTTTTGCTACGTGATGGCCCTGGAAACTCGCGAGATTTAATTCCTTCTGCGAGGGTGTGCGGGATCCGTCTGGCGCAGAGATTGTGCCAGCGCCATATGGCGATCCACCGCGCACTTCGCTGACGTCCGGGAGATCAGGCGCGGAGTAGGGAAGTCCTACGACCACCATCCCGTGGTGGATCAATGTGTGGTGCACGGACACAATGGTCGTCTCATTTCCGCCCCCAGTTGAGGTCGAGGTGAACGCGCTGCCAACCTTCCCGATCAAAGCGCCCGCGGCCCATAGTGGCCCGGTCTGGTCGAGGAAGTAGCGCATCTGCGAGGACATGTTGCCGAAGCGTGTGGGCGTTCCGAGGATTATGCCGTCGTAATCGGCAAGCTCTGCGGGATCAGCAATAGGGGCTGGCTGTTCAATCTTCATGCCCGCCGCCGCCATCACATCGTCCGGCATGAGCTCAGGCACCCGTTTGACGG
>JARFRF010000121.1 GCA_029287395.1 Methyloceanibacter sp.
TCAGCGCACCTGCCTCTCAGCTGGCGCGGGTCTTTAGTGCATATGGCTCGAAGGACGCAGCGTAAGCCTCTGAAAACATACACCGAAACACAAGAGTTGAACGTACGAGGATAACGGAAATGGCAGATCTTCAGAAAATTGCAGACGATCTCTCGAGCCTTACGGTGCTTGAGGCGGCAGAACTGGCCAAGATACTTGAGGAGAAGTGGGGCGTGTCCGCTGCTGCTCCTGTTGCTGTGGCTGCTGTTGCTGGCGGCGCTGGTGGCGATGCCGCCGCCGCTGAGGAGAAGGACGAGTTCGACGTCATTCTCACCGGTGCCGGCGACAAGAAAATCAACGTCATCAAGGAAGTGCGCGCGATCACCAGCCTCGGCCTGAAAGAGGCCAAGGACCTGGTCGAGGGCGCGCCGAAGCCGGTCAAGGAAGGCGTCGCCAAGGACGAGGCCGAGAAGATCAAGAAGCAGCTTGAGGACGCCGGCGCGTCTGTCGAGCTGAAGTAGGCTTGAGTTTGAACTTGGGTTGAAGGAAGACCGGACCGTCCCCATCTCCGGGGGTCGGTTCGGGCTTCTAACCCATCATATTCGTGTCACGTGACATTTCCCCTGAGGTTCCGCACAGGCGGGGGTTTAGGAGAGCGGTCGCGACGAGCTTTGAGAGGTCTCTATGGCGCAAACCAACGGTCACAAGCGATATCGGAAGTTTTTTGGCCACATTACAGAAGTGGCTGAGATGCCGAACCTCATCGAGGTTCAAAAGCAGTCCTACGATCAGTTCCTTATGGTGGAGGAGCCGGAAGGCGGCCGTGGGGATGAGGGACTGCAGTCCGTATTTTGCTCTGTGTTTCCTATCAAGGACTTCGGCGAACGCGCTCAGCTCGAATTCGTGCGGTATGCATTTGAAGCGCCGAAGTACGACGTGGACGAGTGCCAGCAGCGCGACATGACCTTCGCGGCGCCGCTGAAGGTCACGCTGCGTCTCATTGTTTTCGACGTGAACGAAGAGACTGGCGCGCGCTCCGTGAAGGACATCAAGGAGCAAGACGTCTACATGGGCGACATGCCGCTCATGACCTCGAACGGCACGTTTGTCATCAACGGTACCGAGCGCGTGATCGTCTCGCAGATGCACCGTTCGCCAGGTGTCTTCTTCGACCACGACCGCGGCAAGACCCATTCCTCGGGTAAGTTGCTCTTTGCGGCGCGCATCATCCCCTACCGTGGATCTTGGCTCGACTTCGAGTTCGATGCCAAGGACATCGTTCACGTGCGTATCGATCGGCGCCGGAAGTTGCCGGTAACGACGCTTCTCTACGCGCTCGGACTGGATGACGAAGAAATTCTGTCGACCTTCTACGACCGCATCACTTTGAAGGCGGCCAAGAACGGCTGGAAGATGCCGTTCAATGCGGACCGTATGCGCGGCATCAAGCCGACCACGGATCTCATTAACGCCAAGACTGGCAAGATTGCCGTGGAGGCAGGCCGCAAGATAACCGCGCGCCTGGCACGGAAGCTGTCCGAAGAGGGACTGAAGGAGCTGCTGGTAAAAGACGAGGATCTCTATGGACGCTATCTGGCCGAGGATGTCGTCAACTTGGAATCAGGCGAGATCTACGGCGAAGCCGGCGAGGAAATAGAAGAGAAGCTGCTGGAGACCCTCAAGGAGCTCAAGCTTAAAGAAATTCCGATCCTCGATATAGATCATGTGAATGTGGGTGCGTTCATCCGCAACACGCTTGCGATCGACAAGAATTCCAACACGGATGAGGCGCTGCTCGACGTCTACCGAGTGATGCGTCCGGGCGAGCCACCGACGCCGGAAGCCGCTCAAACGCTGTTCAACGGGATCTTTTTTGACGCCGAGCGTTACGACCTGTCGTCGGTCGGCCGGGTGAAGATGAACATGCGCCTCGACCTCGATGCGCCGGACACCATGCGTACACTGCGTAAGGAGGACATCCTTGCAGTGATCAAGACGCTGGTGGATCTGCGCGACGGCAAGGGCGAAATCGACGACATCGATCATCTCGGCAACCGGCGCGTACGGTCGGTTGGCGAGCTGATGGAGAACCAGTACCGGGTTGGCCTCCTGCGTATGGAGCGCGCAATCAAGGAACGCATGAGTTCCGTCGATATAGATACGGTCATGCCGCAAGACCTCATCAACGCGAAGCCTGCAGCGGCTGCCGTGCGCGAGTTCTTCGGGTCCTCGCAGCTGTCGCAATTCATGGACCAGACGAATCCGCTGTCGGAGATCACCCACAAACGGCGTCTGTCGGCGCTGGGCCCAGGCGGGCTGACGCGCGAGCGTGCTGGCTTCGAGGTGCGGGACGTACACCCGACTCATTACGGCCGCATCTGTCCGATCGAGACGCCAGAGGGACCGAATATTGGTCTGATCAACTCACTGGCGACGTTCGCGCGGGTCAACAAATATGGATTCATCGAGAGCCCATACCGACGCGTGGTCAAGAGTAAGGTCACCGATGAGGTGGTCTATCTGTCGGCGATGGAAGAGGCTCGTTACGTCATCGCCCAGGCAAACGCGGCGCTGAAGAATGATGGCAGCTTTGTCGAAGACCTTGTCGTCTGTCGTCACGCAGGTGACGTTGAACTCTATCCGCGGGATCGGGTCGACCTCATTGACGTTTCGCCCAAGCAGCTTGTGTCGGTCGCAGCGGCGCTCATTCCGTTCCTGGAGAATGACGACGCCAACCGTGCCTTGATGGGTTCAAACATGCAGCGCCAAGCTGTGCCTTTGCTCATGGCCGAGGCGCCGCTAGTAGGCACGGGCATGGAAGCTGTTGTCGCACGCGACTCGGGCGCCGCGATCAGTGCGCGTCGGACCGGTGTCGTCGATCAAGTGGATGCCACGCGTATCGTTATTCGGGCGACGGAAGAGACCGATCCGTCAAAGTCTGGTGTGGACATTTATAATCTGCGCAAGTTCCAGCGCTCGAACCAGAACACCTGCATCAACCAAAGGCCATTGGTCCGCGTGGGTGATGCCATTCAGTCTGGCGAGATCATCGCCGATGGGCCGTCGACCGACCTTGGTGAGTTGGCGCTCGGCAAAAACGTGCTCGTCGCGTTTATGCCGTGGATGGGCTACAACTTCGAGGACTCTATCCTCATCTCCGAGCGCGTTGTCCGCGATGACGTCTTCACTTCGATCCATATCGAAGAATTTGAGGTCATGGCGCGTGACACCAAACTCGGACCCGAGGAAATCACGCGCGATATTCCGAACGTCTCCGAAGAGGCGCTGAAGAATCTCGACGAAGCAGGTATCGTCTATATCGGTGCCGAGGTTCAGCCTGGTGACATCTTGGTTGGCAAGATCACGCCGAAAGGCGAGAGCCCGATGACGCCGGAAGAGAAGCTTCTGCGTGCCATCTTCGGCGAGAAGGCGTCCGATGTTCGCGATACCTCATTGAAGCTGCCGCCCGGTGTTGCGGGAACGGTCGTTGAAGTCCGCGTGTTCAATCGACACGGCATCGAAAAAGATGAGCGTGCCATGGCGATCGAGCGTGAAGAGATAGAGCGTCTTGCCAAAGACCGCGATGACGAAATGGCGATCCTGGATCGTAACGTCTTCGCCCGCTTGCGCGACGTGCTGCTTCACAAGATTGTCGCGAAGGGCCCCAAAGTGATCAAGAAAGACGCAAAGCTGACGGAGGCAATGCTCGAAGAGCTGCCCCGTAGCCAGTGGTGGGAGATCGCGCTCAAGAATGAAAAGGCGATGAGCGAGGTCGAGGCCATTGGGCGTCAATACGACGAAGCCAAGAAGCGCCTGGAGCAGCGCTTCGTGGATAAGGTCGACAAGCTACAGCGCGGCGACGAACTGCCACCGGGTGTCATGAAAATGGTCAAGGTCTTCGTGGCGGTGAAGCGGAAGATCCAGCCAGGCGATAAGATGGCCGGACGTCACGGCAATAAGGGCGTGATCTCGCAGATCGTTCCCATTGAGGACATGCCTTATCTTGAGGACGGTCAAGCGGTCGACATTGTTCTGAACCCGCTCGGCGTGCCGAGCCGTATGAATGTCGGCCAGATCCTCGAGACCCATCTCGGCTGGGCGTGCCGCGGGCTCGGCAAGAAGATCGGTGAGGCGCTGGAAGAGTACCGCGAAACCGAGAAACCAAAGCCGGTAAAGGATCTGCTCAAGACCATTTACGGTTCCGACAAGGCCGTTGCGTCCTTGGCGGAAAATCAGTTGATCGAGGTGAGCGAGGCTCTTTCCAAGGGCGTACCTGTTGCGACACCTGTGTTTGACGGGGCGCATGAGGCCGACGTGTCGGACCTGCTAGAAAGCGCGGGTTACGATCCGTCCGGTCAGGTGACGCTCTATGATGGCCGCTCCGGCGAGCCATTCGAGCGGAAAGTCACGGTCGGGTACATCTATATGCTGAAGTTGCACCACCTGGTGGACGACAAGATCCACGCGCGGTCAATTGGCCCCTACAGCCTTGTGACCCAGCAGCCGCTGGGCGGTAAGGCGCAGTTCGGTGGCCAGCGCTTCGGCGAAATGGAGGTGTGGGCACTCGAAGCGTATGGCGCAGCCTACACCCTTCAGGAAATGCTGACCGTGAAGTCGGACGACGTCGCGGGACGTACGAAGGTCTACGAAGCAATCGTCCGTGGCGACGACACGTTCGAGGCCGGTATTCCTGAGTCGTTCAACGTGCTCGTGAAAGAAATGCGCGCATTGGGACTGAATGTCGAACTGGTGCAGCCCAAGCCGGATGAAGCGCAGCCGCAAGCCATGCAGTTGCCTAAGCCGGCGGCGGAGTAGCAGCTCCGCTCGGACATTTCGATACCAGTTGGTGACAACCGAAGGGCGGCGGCCCCGCCCGTTGGGAGACAAGCAGAATGAATCAAGATCTCGCGAACCTGTTCAACCCGCAGACTCCGCAGCAAAACTTTGATCAGATTCAGATCGGCATTGCGAGCCCGGAGAAAATCCTGTCGTGGTCGTTTGGGGAGATCAAAAAGCCTGAGACGATCAACTACCGCACTTTCAAGCCTGAGCGTGACGGTCTGTTCTGCGCGCGCATCTTCGGTCCGGTGAAGGACTATGAGTGCCTGTGCGGCAAGTACAAGCGCATGAAGTATAAGGGCATCATCTGCGAGAAGTGCGGCGTGGAGGTTACGCTTGCGAAGGTGCGTCGCGAGCGCATGGGCCACATCGAACTCGCAGCTCCCGTTGCGCATATTTGGTTTCTGAAGTCGCTTCCCTCTCGGATCGGCCTTCTACTGGACATGACGCTGAAGGATCTTGAGCGGGTTCTCTACTTCGAGAATTACATTGTCCTAGAGCCAGGACTCACTTCGCTGAAGCCGCTGCAACTTCTGTCCGAAGAAGAATTCATGCAGGCCCAGGACGATTTCGGCGAGGACTCATTCACCGCCGGTATCGGCGCCGAGGCGATTCGCGAACTGCTCAAGGACCTGGATCTTGAAAAGATCGCAGCCGACCTTCGCGTGGAGATCGCCGAGGCGACGACGGAGCTGAAGCCGAAGAAGCTAGCGAAGCGTTTGAAAGTGGTTGAGGCGTTCATCCAATCGGGCAACCGTCCGGAGTGGATGATTCTCACCGTTGTGCCCGTCATTCCGCCAGAGTTGCGTCCGCTCGTGCCGCTCGATGGCGGCCGCTTTGCGACATCGGACCTCAACGACCTGTACCGCCGCGTCATCAACCGTAACAATCGTCTGAAGCGGCTGATGGAGCTTCGCGCGCCGGATATCATTATCCGTAACGAGAAGCGCATGCTTCAGGAAGCCGTCGATGCGCTGTTCGACAACGGCCGTCGCGGACGTGTCATCACCGGCGCCAACAAGCGCCCGCTGAAGTCGCTGGCCGACATGTTGAAAGGTAAGCAGGGGCGCTTCCGTCAGAATCTACTCGGCAAGCGCGTCGACTATTCTGGCCGCTCGGTCATTGTGGTCGGGCCTGATCTGATGCTGCATCAGTGCGGTCTGCCGAAGAAGATGGCGCTGGAGCTGTTCAAGCCCTTCATCTACTCGCGGCTGGATGCCAAGGGGCATGCGTCGACCGTCAAGCAAGCTAAGAAACTTGTTGAGAAGGAGAAGCCCGAAGTTTGGGACATCCTCGATGAGGTCATCCGCGAACACCCCGTTATGCTGAACCGTGCGCCGACGCTGCACCGGTTGGGTATTCAGGCGTTTGAGCCCAAGCTCATTGAAGGCAAGGCCATTCAGTTGCATCCGCTTGTGTGTGCGGCCTTCAACGCCGACTTCGACGGCGACCAGATGGCTGTCCACGTGCCACTTTCGCTCGAAGCTCAGCTCGAGGCGCGTGTGCTGATGATGTCGACCAACAACATCTTGCACCCGGCCAACGGCTCACCGATCATTGTGCCGTCTCAGGACATCGTGCTCGGTCTTTATTACCTGTCACTGGTTATGGACAACGAGCCGGGCGAGGGGATGATCTTCGGCGATGTTGCCGAGATCCATCACGCGCTCGATTCAGGCGCGGTGACTTTGCACGCCAAGGTCAAGGGCCGCTACATCACCAAAGACGAGAACGGCAATTGGGTCGCGTACATTTACGACACGACGCCTGGCCGCATGCTGCTTGGCGAACTTCTGCCCCGCCGGGCTGAAGTTAGCTTCGACCTGGTGAACCAGCTTCTGACGAAGAAAGCGATCTCCAAGATGATCGATGTGGTGTATCGACACTGCGGTCAGAAAGAGACGGTTATCTTCTGCGATAAGATCATGGGTCTCGGCTTCCGCTATGCGTGCCAAGCCGGCATCTCGTTTGGCAAGGACGACATGGTCATCCCGGAGACCAAGGACGACATCATCAACAAGACGACCGAGCTCGTTCGCGAGTATGAGCAACAGTACAATGACGGGTTGATCACGCGCGGCGAAAAGTACAACAAGGTCGTGGATACGTGGACCGAATGTACCGAGCTCGTCGCGAAGGAAATGATGAAGCGCATTTCCTCGGTACAAGTCGATGAAGAGACAGGCCGCGAGAAGCCGATCAATTCGATCTATATGATGTCGCACTCTGGTGCGCGTGGGTCGCCGGCGCAGATGAAACAGCTCGCCGGCATGCGTGGCCTTATGACCAAGCCGTCGGGCGAGATCATTGAGACGCCGATCATCTCCAACTTCAAGGAGGGGCTGTCGGTAATGGAGTACTTCAACTCCACGCACGGCGCCCGCAAGGGGCTCGCTGACACCGCCCTGAAGACGGCGAACTCTGGATACCTGACACGCCGCCTCGTGGACGTGGCGCAGGATAGCATCGTAACCGAAGAGGATTGCGGTACAGACGGCGGTATTACCGTCCGGGCAATCCTGGACGCCGGTGAGGTCACTGTGTCGCTAGGCCAGCGTGTGCTTGGCCGTACCGCGGCCGATCCCGTAAAGGATCCGACAACTGGCGATGTTCTTGTCGAGAAAGGGCAACTGATCGAGGAAGAGCACGTTGAGGCTATCGAGAATGCGCGGGTACAAGAAATCCGCGTCCGGTCAGCGCTCACGTGTGAAACGCGAAATGGCATCTGCGCCAAATGCTACGGCCGGGATCTGGCCCGTGGTACGCCCGTCAACATGGGTGAGGCTGTGGGTGTTATCGCTGCCCAGTCGATTGGCGAGCCGGGAACGCAGCTCACCATGCGCACCTTCCACTTGGGTGGTGTCGCGAGTTCGAAGGTCGTGGACCAGTCTTCACTGGAATCGGCATTCGAGGGCACTGTGAAGATCAAGCAGCGCAACGTCGTTGAGGACTCACAAGGCCGACACATGGTCATGAGCCGGAATACCGCCATCGTGATCGCGGACGACGAAGGCAATGAGCTCGCAACGCACCGACTGCCTTATGGTACGCATCTGCGCGTCGATGAGGGTGACAAGGTCAAGCGTGGCGATCGTCTCGCTGAATGGGATCCCTATACGCGTCCGGTTCTCACGGAGATCGAAGGCACAGTCGAGTTCGAGGACTTGGTTGAAGGCGTCTCCGTGTCGGAGCAGCGTGACGAGTCGACGGGCATCACCAATAGCGTGATCATTGACTGGCGTGCGTCGCCCCGAGGCGTGGACCTCCGCCCGGCCATGGCGATCAAGAACAAGAAGGGCGAAATCGGCAAACTGTCGCGCGGCGGCGATGCCCGGTATCTGCTCCCGGTCGATGCGGTCTTATCCGTGGAAGCTGGCAGCGAGGTGAAAGCCGGTGACGTGCTTGCTCGCATTCCAATGGAAAGCGCCAAGACTCGGGACATCACGGGTGGTCTCCCGCGCGTTGCGGAGTTGTTCGAGGCACGGCGGCCGAAGGATCATGCGATCATCGCCGAGGTTACGGGAATGGTGCAGCTTGGGCGCGACTACAAGAATAAGCGGCGGATTAGCATCGTCCCGGATGAGGAAGGCGCAGATCCAGTCGAGTTCTTGATCCCCAAGGGTCGCCATTTGACGGTGCAAGAGGGCGACCGAATTGAGAAGGGTGAGTACCTTCTCGATGGGCACCCGGCGCCGCACGACATTCTGGCGATCAAGGGCGTTGAGGAGCTCGCCAACTATCTCGTGAACGAGATTCAGGAGGTATACAGGCTCCAGGGCGTAACGATTAATGATAAGCATATCGAGGTGATCGTCAGCCAGATGCTCAAGAAGGTCGAGATTGAGGATCCCGGCGATACCGAGTTCCTCAAGGGCGAGCAAGTGGACCGCATCGACTTCGAAGACGCCAATATTGCGGCGGAGGCTGCCGGCGGCAAGAAGGCCGAAGGCCAGCACGTCCTGCTGGGCATCACCAAGGCGAGCCTTCAGACGAGGTCCTTCATTTCGGCGGCCTCCTTCCAGGAGACCACGCGCGTCCTCACCGATGCGGCGGTCAATGGAAAGAAGGATGAGCTCGAGGGGCTCAAGGAAAACGTCATTGTGGGCCGGCTCATCCCCGCTGGCACGGGTGGCACGCTCTCGAGGCTCAATCGGATTGCCACGCATCGTGATGAACTGATCTTGGAGGAGCGTCAGCGCGCCGCCCAGGAGGCCCTCGAAGCGGCTGGAGAGCCCGTCGCAGAGGATGCGGCTGCCGGTGAGGCAGTGTCTGAAGACGCATCGGACGGGGCTTCAGCTTGAGTCTATGCTGAGATATCGGGGGCCACGCGGCAAAACCCTCAAAAAACGCCGCGGGCCCCCCTATTTCAGGCACTTGAGCCCTTGACGGTTCGAGAAATGGCCTGATACAAGGCGACCACTTTTCGCGGCAGGCGGTAGCCCACCGAAGTGTATACTTCGGGCGCGGGTTAGACGCTGCCGGCATAACCGGGATCAAATCGGGGTCATGATCTTGAGGGGTTGCCTCAAGATCCTCTGTTTTAGGCGCTGAAGGACGCGAGGGATGACTCGCAGCTTCAGCTCTTGTGTTGTGGGCACGGTTTTGCCCGCGGGTTCGGGCGCTTATGCCCATGGATGAATGAGGCGATTTCGCCTTCGCAGACGATTGGACGCTAGAGCTGCTATGCCAACGATTCAACAATTGATCCGGAAGCCTCGCAAGGTGCCGGTGAAGCGTAACAAAGTGCCGGCCATGCAGGCCTGTCCGCAGAAGCGGGGCGTTTGTACGCGCGTGTATACAACGACGCCAAAGAAGCCGAACTCGGCGCTTCGCAAGGTGGCGCGCGTGCGCCTGACAAATCAGCAGGAAGTGACGAGCTACATTCCGGGCGAGGGTCACAATCTTCAGGAGCACTCCGTGGTGATGATCCGCGGCGGACGCGTCAAGGATCTCCCCGGCGTGCGCTACCACATTATTCGCGGCGTGCTTGACACCCAAGGCGTTAGCGCTCGTCGACAGCGGCGCTCCAAATACGGAGCCAAGCGGCCCAAGTAGTTGGGGCGCTTTTTTGGTCTTTAAGGAACGGATTGAAGCGATATGTCCAGGCGGCACAAAGCTGATAAGCGTGAGATCATTCCCGATCCCAAGTTTGGGGATCAGGTGCTCACCAAATTCATGAACTCGATCATGCTGGGCGGCAAGAAATCTGCCGCTGAGCGTATCGTTTATGGTGCTCTCGATCAGATGGAAGAAAAGGTCAAGCAGAACCCGATCGACCTGTTCCATCAGGCGCTTCAGAATGTCATGCCGGCGATCGAAGTGCGGTCTCGCCGTGTGGGCGGCGCGACGTACCAGGTGCCTGTGGAGGTCCGTATCGACCGCCGTCAGGCACTGGCCATTCGTTGGATCATCGCTGCTGCACGCGGACGCAACGAAAACACAATGGTCGAGCGGCTCTCTGGGGAGCTTCTCGATGCAGTCAACAATCGCGGATCTGCCGTGAAGAAGCGCGAGGACACGCACCGGATGGCTGAGGCCAACCGCGCCTTCTCGCACTATCGCTGGTAACCGGCTCAAGGAACTCGAACGATGCCCCGCAAGACGCCTCTCATCGACTACCGCAATATCGGTATCATGGCGCACATCGACGCTGGCAAGACCACCACGACTGAGCGCGTGCTCTACTATACGGGTAAGAGCCACAAAATCGGCGAAGTTCATGATGGTGCAGCCACGATGGACTGGATGGAGCAGGAGCAGGAACGAGGCATCACGATTACCTCGGCCGCGACGACTGCTTTTTGGAACAACAAGCGCATAAACATTATCGATACGCCGGGCCACGTGGACTTCACGATTGAGGTGGAGCGGTCCTTACGAGTGCTCGATGGCGCCGTGGCGTTGCTCGACGCCAACCAGGGCGTGGAGCCGCAGACGGAAACGGTCTGGCGTCAGGCAGACAAGTACGAAGTCCCTCGCATGATCTTCGTCAACAAGATGGACAAGATCGGCGCCGACTTCTTTATGTCTCTCGAGACGATTAAAGAGCGGCTCGGCGCCAACCCGATCGTGCTGCAATTGCCCATCGGTGCTGAATCAGATTTCGCCGGGATCGTCGATCTTGTTCGCATGAAGGCGGTCATTTGGGACGACGAGTCTCTCGGTGCCTCATTCCATGACGAAGATATTCCCGCTGACCTCCAGGATAAGGCTCAGGAATACCACGACGCCCTCATTGAGCAGGCCGTCGAGGTCGATGAGGAGGCCATGGAGGCCTATCTCGAAGGCAAAGAAATCGCCGAGGAGAAGCTGAAGGAGCTGATTCGCAAGGGAACCTGCAACTTGGATTTTGTGCCCGTTCTGTGCGGCTCGGCGTTCAAGAACAAGGGTGTGCAGCCGCTCCTGGACGCCGTGGTCGACTACCTTCCGTCTCCCCTCGACGTGCCTGCCATTAGGGCCATTGATGTTAAGACAGAAGAAGAAGTCGATCGTCCGGCGTCGGACGAGGCACCGCTGTCGATGCTGGCGTTCAAGATTATGAACGACCCCTTCGTCGGGTCGTTGACCTTCTGTCGGATCTACTCGGGCAAGGTCGAGTCCGGCCAGACGCTGACAAATACAGTGAAAGACAAGAAGGAGCGGATTGGCCGTATGCTGCTGATGCACTCCAATCACCGTGAAGACATCAAGGAGGCCTATGCGGGCGACATCGTCGCCATTGCCGGTCTGAAGGACACGACGACGGGTGACACGCTCTGTGATCCTGCTAAGCCAGTGATCCTTGAGCGCATGGAGTTCCCGGAGCCTGTTATCGAGGTTGCAGTGGAGCCCAAGACTAAGGGCGATCAAGAGAAGCTCGGCGTGGCGTTGAATCGCCTGGCTCAGGAGGATCCGTCCTTCCGCGTCACGGTCGATCACGAATCCGGGCAGACTATTATTAAGGGCATGGGTGAGCTGCACCTCGACATCATCGTCGATCGCATGAAGCGTGAGTTCAAGGTCGAGGCCAACGTGGGCGCGCCGCAGGTGGCGTATCGTGAGACGATCACAAAGTCGGCCGACGTCGACTTCACCCATAAGAAGCAGACTGGCGGTTCTGGTCAGTTCGCCCGTGTGAAAATGGAGATCGAGCCGGCAGAGGCGGGCGAGGGCTTCATTTTCGAGAACAAGGTTGTCGGCGGTAATGTGCCCAAGGAGTTTATTCCGGGTGTCGAGAAGGGCGTCCAGAGTGTCATTGATGCTGGCATCCTCGCCGGGTTCCCGATCCTTGACGTGAAGTGCACGCTCGTCGACGGCGCGTCGCACGATGTCGACTCGTCGGTCATGGCGTTCGAGATTGCGTCCAGAGCGGCGTTCCGGGAAGCGGCTCAAAAGGCTGCGCTGAAACTGCTTGAGCCAATGATGAAGGTTGAGGTGGTGACGCCGGAGGAATATGTGGGTGGTATCATTGGCGATCTAACAAGCCGCCGTGGCCAGGTTCGAGGCCAGGAGCCTCGGGGCAACGCGACGGTGATCAACGCCATGGTTCCGCTAGCCAACATGTTTGGTTATGTGAACACGCTGCGTTCCATGAGTCAGGGACGGGCGCAGTTTACGATGCAGTTCGACAGCTATTCGCAGGTTCCGCAGGCGGTGGCCGAAGAGGTGCAGGCAAAGTTCGCCTAAGAGATTGGGCGTTGAGATCTAGGTTTTTGGTGAGAGGAATGGAGAGCCACAATGGCTAAAGAAAAATTTGACCGTTCGAAGCCGCATTGCAACATTGGTACGATTGGTCACGTCGATCACGGTAAGACGACCCTGACCGCTGCGATCACCAAGACACTGGCTGAGACCGGCGGCGCCACATTCACGGCGTACGATGAGATCGATAAGGCGCCTGAAGAGAAGGCCCGCGGTATCACGATCTCGACGGCTCATGTGGAGTACGAGACGGAGAACCGTCACTACGCTCACGTGGATTGCCCTGGTCACGCCGACTACGTGAAGAACATGATCACGGGCGCTGCGCAGATGGACGGAGCCATCCTCGTGGTCTCTGCCGCTGATGGCCCGATGCCGCAGACGCGTGAGCACATCCTGCTCGCCCGTCAGGTTGGTGTGCCGGCACTGGTGGTGTTCCTGAACAAGGTCGACCAGGTCGACGACGAGGAGCTTTTGGATCTTGTTGAGCTCGAAGTTCGCGAGCTTCTTTCTAAGTACGAGTTCCCGGGCGACGACATCCCGATCATTAAGGGCTCTGCTCTTGCAGCGATCGAGGACAGTAATCCGGAGATTGGCCAGAAGGCTATTCTTGAGCTGATGAAGAATGTGGATGAGTACATCCCGCAGCCGGAGCGTCCAAAGGACCAGCCCTTCTTGATGCCGATCGAAGACGTGTTTTCGATTTCGGGCCGCGGTACCGTTGTAACCGGCCGTGTCGAGCGCGGCGTCGTCAACGTTGGCGAGGAAGTAGAGATTGTCGGTATCAAGCCGACCACGAAGACGACGGTTACCGGCGTTGAAATGTTCCGTAAGCTGCTCGATCAGGGTGAGGCCGGCGACAATGTCGGTTGTCTTCTCCGTGGTATCGATCGCGAAGGTGTTGAGCGTGGCCAGGTGCTTGCCAAGCCCGGCTCTGTGACACCGCACACGAAGTTCAAGGCCGAGGCCTACATCCTCACAAAGGAAGAGGGTGGCCGCCATACGCCGTTCTTCGGCAACTACCGTCCGCAGTTCTACTTCCGCACGACCGACGTGACGGGTGTGGTTCAGCTGCCAGAAGGGACCGAAATGGTGATGCCGGGCGACAATATTGCCATGACCGTTGAGCTGATCGTGCCGATCGCCATGGAAGAGAAGCTCCGCTTCGCTATCCGTGAAGGGGGCCGCACCGTCGGCGCCGGCGTGGTGTCGTCGATCATAGAGTAAGGGGAATTGAAGAACGCGCCGCTCCGTTTTGGGGCGGCGCGCTTCTCTAACGTTAAGGCCGTCGAGATGCAGAGTCAGAACATAAGAATCAGGCTGAAAGCCTTCGACCATCGCATTCTCGATGCGTCGACCAAGGAAATCGTCAACACGGCGAAGCGCACTGGTGCGGAGGTTCGCGGACCAATTCCGCTACCGACGCGCATTGAGAAGTTCACCGTGAACCGTTCGCCGCACATCGACAAGAAGAGCCGCGAGCAGTTTGAGATGCGGACGCACAAGCGTCTTCTCGACATTGTCGATCCGACACCCCAGACGGTCGACGCTCTGATGAAGCTCGATCTCGCCGCGGGCGTCGATGTCGAGATCAAGCTGTAATCGGTTTCTGGACGAGGCAAGGAATTAGTTCGATGCGATCAGGTGTTATCGCGCAAAAGGTCGGCATGACCAGGATCTTTACCGATGCCGGAGAGCACGTTCCGGTAACGGTTCTGCGCCTGGAGAATTGCCAGGTCGTTGGTCAGCGTACCGCGGAAAAGAACGGCTACACGGCTGTTCAGCTCGGCGCAGGCCGCGCAAAAGTAAAACGGTTGACGCGTTCTGCGCGCGGCAGTTTTGCCGTGGCGAATGTCGAGCCCAAGCGAAAAGTTGCTGAGTTCCGTGTGAGCCCAGAGAATTTGATCGATGTGGGCGCGGAGATCACCGCCGACCATTTCGTCGAGGGGCAGTTCGTGGATGCATCAGGCACGTCCATTGGTAAGGGTTTTGCCGGTGGTATGAAGCGCCATGGGTTCGGCGGTCTTCGCGCCAGTCATGGCGTGTCCATCAACCACAGAAGCCTTGGTTCGACGGGTCAGTGTCAGGAGCCCGGCAAGGTCTTCAAGGGTAAGAAGATGGCCGGGCATATGGGCGACGTTAGCGTCACCACGCAGAATCTGCGCGTCGTGAAGACCGACCCAGAACGTGGCCTCATCATGATCCGGGGTGCCGTTCCCGGTGCCAAGGGTGGATGGGTTCTCTTGCGTGATGCGGTGAAGCGGGCCTTGCCTGACGGTGCGCCAATCCCTGGTGCGTTCCGCAAAGGTGCTGACGAGAAGACTCCCGTGAAGGAGCCAGAGGCTGAGGCGTCTGCTGAGACTGGTGAGGCTAAGCCGACAGAAGTCGGAGAGAACGCGCAATGAAAGCCGATGTAACAACGCTCGATGCCATGAAGGCGGGAACCGTGGAGCTGCCCGAGGACGTGTTCGGGTTGGAGCCGCGCGCTGACTTGTTGCACCGGATGGTGCGCTACCAGCTCGCTAAGCGCCGCGCCGGCACGGTCGCAACCAGGGACCGTTCAGAGATTACGGCCACAACGGCAAAGATGTATCGTCAGAAGGGCACCGGCCGCGCGCGTCACGGTAGCGCAAAGCCAGGAATCTTCCGTGGCGGTGGCAAGGCGTTTGGGCCGAAGCCGCGCAGCTTTGCCTTCGATCTACCCAAGAAGGTTCGCGCTCTGGCTCTAAAGCATGCGCTGTCGTCAAAGGCAAAGGCAGAGGAGCTGATCGTCTTGGACTCTTGCGACGTAAAAGACGCCAAGACAAACGCGCTGAAGACACAATTTGAGAAGCTCGGCGTCGGTTCCGCATTAATCGTGGATGGCGGGGAAGTGCAGACGAACTTCGCTTTGGCGGCCCGCAACATCCCGCATGTGGATGTGCTGCCGATCCAGGGCATCAATGTTTATGACATTTTACGGCATGAGAAGCTCGTGCTGACCAAGGCCGCCCTTGAGGGGCTGGAGGCTCGGTTCAAATGAGTGCGCTTCAAGCATACGACGTGATTTTATCGCCGGTTATTACTGAGAAGTCGAGTGACGCCTCGGAATCAAATCAGGTGGTGTTCAAGGTCCGCCTCGATGCGACTAAACCGCAAATCAAGGATGCTGTGGAGAAGCTGTTTGGCGTCAAGGTGCTGACGGTGAACACGCTGACCCGCAAAGGCAAAACCAAGTTCTTCCGAGGTGTCAAAGGCACTCAGAAGGATACGAAGAAGGCCGTCGTCAGGCTCGCCGAAGGCGACAAGATCGACGTGACGACAGGGATCTAGCGCGATGGCGTTAAAGACATTCAAACCGACCACGCCGAGCCAGCGCCAGCTGGTGCTTGTGGACCGCAGCCATCTGTGGAAGGGCAAGCCGGTCAAGCCGCTCACTGAGGGTTTGAACAAATCGGGTGGCCGCAACAATACGGGACGCGTCTCGATCTGGCACCGCGGTGGCGGTCACAAGCGCACCTATCGCAAGGTCGACTTCAAGCGGAAAAAGCTGGGCGTTTCGGCGACGGTCGAGCGGCTTGAGTATGATCCGAACCGCACGGCCTTCATTGCGCTGATCAAGTACGACGACGGCGAGCTTTCCTACATTCTGGCTCCACAGCGTCTGGCGCCGGGCGATAAGGTGATCGCCGACGAAAAAGTTGACGTGAAGCCTGGCAATGCAATGCCGCTTGCGAGCATGCCCATTGGCACGATTGTCCACAATGTGGAGATGAAGCAGGGTAAGGGCGGTCAGATCGCCCGCGCTGCCGGCGCCTATGTGCAACTCGTTGGCCGCGACTCCGGCTATGCGATCCTGCGCCTAAACTCTGGCGAGACACGCATGGTTCCCGCGACCTGCATGGCAACGGTAGGCGCGGTCTCCAACCCGGACAATGCAAACGTTTCGTTATCGAAGGCTGGCCGCAGTCGCTGGAAGGGCCGCAAGCCCGTGGTGCGCGGCGTGGCGATGAATCCAATCGATCATCCGCATGGCGGTGGTGAAGGGCGGACGTCCGGTGGCCGGCATCCGGTCACTCCTTGGGGCAAGTCTACCAAGGGTAAGCGGACCCGTACCAACAAGGCGAGCGACAAGTACATTCTGCGCAGCCGCCATATGAAGAAGAAGAAGGGATAAGACGTGGCACGTTCGATTTGGAAAGGTCCGTTCGTCGACGGCTACCTCTTGAAGAAGGCCGAGAAGGCGCGTGAGAGTGGGTCCAACGCTGTGATCAAGATGTGGTCTCGCCGCTCGACAATTCTCCCGCAGTTCGTGGGGCTGACCTTTGGGGTCCACAACGGGCAGAAGCACGTCCCAGTTTTGGTGACGGAAGACATGGTGGGTCACAAGTTCGGTGAGTTCTCACCGACACGGACCTATTACGGTCACGCCGCCGACAGGAAAGCGAAGAAGGGCAAGTAGTCATGGGCAAGCTGCAGAAAGAGCGCACGCTCAAGGACAATGAGGCGAGGGCGGTTACCCGTCTTATCCGTGTGAGCCCACAAAAGCTGAACCTCGTGGCTCAGCTCATTCGGGGCAAGAAAGTCGATCGCGCGCTTGCCGATCTCACGTTTTCGCGCAAGCGGATTGCCAGGGACGTCAAGAAGACTCTGGAGTCGGCGATCGCGAATGCAGAGAACAATCACGACCTCGACGTTGATGCGTTGGTGGTATCCGAAGCCTATGTAGGCAAGAACATCGTGATGAAGCGCATTCAGGCGCGCGCGCGCGGCCGAGCTTCGCGGATCTTGAAGCCGTTTTCGCAGATGACCGTGGTCGTGCGTCAAGTTGAGGAGCCTGCTTAATGGGACAGAAAGTCAATCCGATTGGGCTTAGGCTCGGGGTCAACCGTACTTGGGACTCGCGTTGGTTTGCCTCGCGCGGCGAGTATGCTGATCTGCTGCACGAAGACATCAAGATGCGCGAGCACATCCTGAAGACCCGCAAGCAGGCTGGCATTTCGAAGGTTGTCGTTGAGCGTCCACATAAGAAGTGCCGCGTCACGGTCTATACCGCGCGCCCGGGCATCCTGATTGGTAAGAAGGGCGCGGATATCGAGACGCTTCGCCGCGAACTCGCAACGATGACGGACTCCGAAGTGCATCTGAATATCGTTGAGGTGCGCAAGCCCGAGATCGATGCCACGTTGGTCGCAGAAGGTATCGCACAGCAGCTTGAGCGTCGCGTGGCGTTCCGTCGGGCGATGAAGCGCGCAGTTCAATCTGCGATCCGCATGGGCGCACTCGGCATTCGTATCAATTGTGCGGGCCGGCTTGGCGGTGCGGAAATCGCGCGCATGGAATGGTACCGCGAGGGACGTGTGCCGCTTCATACGCTCCGCGCCAACATCGATTACGGCACCGCGCTCGGGCGTACGGCCTACGGAATTATCGGCATCAAGGTTTGGATCTTCAAGGGCGAGATTATGGAGCACGATCCCATGGCCCAAGAGAACAAAGCCCTCGAGGCCCAAGAAGGTGGACGCTCTGGGGGTCGGCGCGACTCCGCGCGGGCGCAACGCTAAAGGCAGGACTTAGAGACAATGTTGTCACCGAAACGCACAAAGTTCCGCAAGATGCAGAAGGGCCGTATCAAGGGTGCGGCTAAGGGAGGATCTTCGCTGAACTTCGGAACGTTTGGTCTGAAGGCCCAGGAGCCCGCGCGGGTAACCGCACGGCAGATCGAGGCGGCCCGCCGCGCCATGACGCGTCAAATGAAGCGGGCCGGCCGTGTTTGGATCCGCATCTTCCCGGATGTCCCTGTGTCTAAGAAACCCACAGAGGTTCGCATGGGTAAGGGTAAGGGTACGCCGGAGTTCTGGGCGGCGAAGGTCAAGCCAGGCCGCATCATGTTTGAGATCGACGGTGTCGGCGAGCCCGTGGCTCGCGAGGCGTTGCGACTGGCAGCAGCGAAGTTGCCGGTTAAGACGCGCGTTGTGGCGCGTATCGAGGGCTAAGCGATGAAGGCGAGCCAAGTGAACGACATGACGATCGATCAGCTCAATGATGAGCTGGTCAAGTTGAAGAAGGAGCAGTTCAACCTGCGCTTCCAAGCGGCCTCGGGGCAGCTTGAGAATACGGCGCGGGTACGGCAGGTGCGTCGCGATATTGCGCGCGTCAAGACGCTTGCGCGCGAAAAGAGCGCAGCTGCGAAGGCTTAAAGGTAGATACGATGCCGAAACGCGTATTGATTGGGACAGTGGTGAGCGACAAGAGCGACAAGACCGTTGTGGTCAAGGTCGAGCGCCGCTTCACGCATCCCCGTTTTCACAAAGTGGTCCGTCGCTCCAAGAACTACCACGCTCACGACGAGAACAATGAGTTCAAAGTCGGCGAGAAGGTTTCGATCGAGGAGTGCGC
>JARFRF010000178.1 GCA_029287395.1 Methyloceanibacter sp.
CGCGGTCCTGCTTCTTCCTCTCCAAGAAATAGACCAGGAGGCTGAGTCCCGCTTTGTCCCCTCTCCCGTCGTCGATCGTAGTCGCACGCAAATGTCGGCCGTGGTCGATGCCCTGCCCGATCCAGGCATTCTTCTCGGACCGACGGGACATGTCGTGTTTTTCAATGCCCCGGCGAAGGGCCTTTTCGCCGCTCTACGGAAGGGGAGCCATATCTCATCACTAATCCGCGCCCCTGGTTTCCTCGATGCCGTGAGCGCAGCCTCGCAAACGGGCCGGGCCGCGTCGGTCGTTTACGCCGAGCGTGTGCCGGTCGAACGGCGTATGGAGGCCACCGTGGCGCCGCTTGGGGGGCGGGGAGACGCCAACAGCGATATTCTGATTCTGCTGCGTGATTGCACGGAAGGCGAGCGCATTAACCAGATGCGGACGGACTTTATCGCAAACGCCAGCCACGAGATGCGGACCCCACTGGCGTCTTTGCGCGGGTTCATCGAGACGCTACAGAGCGCGGCTAAGGAGGACGAAGCCGCGCGCGAACGTTTCTTGCCTATCATGGCCGAGCAGGCAGCGCGGATGACCCGCCTGATCGATGCTTTGTTATCCTTGAGCCGGCTCGAAATGAACGCTCACGTCCCACCGAGCGATCTGGTCGACCTGAATGACGTGTTGGGGCATGCCCGCGATACACTAGAGCCCATTGCGGCAAACAACGATGCGACCCTGGAAGTTGAGCGCTTCGCAGAGCCGGCCATTGTGCGCGGCGACCGCGATGAACTTCTCCAAGTCCTCCAAAACCTCGTTCAGAATGCACTGAAATACGGCCGGCCCGGCGGACACGTGCGCATCGAGGCCAGACACATCCGGTCGCTCAGTGCTCAGACAAGCAGCCGCTTCGCGATCTCGGTGATCGACAATGGCCCAGGCATTGCGGACGAGCACTTGCCGCGTTTGACGGAACGGTTCTACCGCGTCGATGTCGATTCCAGCCGCGAAAAGGGTGGAACCGGGTTGGGACTTGCCATCGTGAAGCACATTTTGAACAGGCATCGCGGCGAATTGGCGATCTCCTCGAAGCCCAAACAGGGTTCGACATTCACCGTCATGCTTAACGAGGCACAGCCCTCAGGTGGCCGTGCGACATTGTCCACAGCGTCCAAATCTTAAATGCGTTCTAAAACAGTGCGCTATGCTGTCACAATAGAGAATCATCAGCGTCATAAAAGAATATTCGAGGGCAATTAGCGTGCCCACGAGCTGGCGGCGTAGGGCACGCTGGCACCGGCGTTATTCCAAGCGCCCTTATCCAAGCCAAGGGAGTTATATGGTGAACAGGATTGCTATCGCAGCGTCGACGCTTGCCGTCGCCGCCTTTTGCACGGGTGGCCCCGCGTTGGCCCGTGACCAGGTTCAGGTCGCCGGGTCCTCGACGGTTCTGCCGTACGCGCAGATCGTTGCCGAGGATTTCGGCAAAACCTACTCCAAGTTCAAAGCGCCGGTCGTTGAGTCGGGTGGCTCGTCCGCAGGCCTCAAGCAGTTCTGCCGGGGTGTTGGTGCATCGACGATCGACATTGCGAATTCTTCTCGCGAGATTCGCGAGGGTGAGATCAAGTCGTGTGCCGATGCGGGCGTGAAGAACATCATCCCCGTACGTTTCGGTTACGACGGCATTGTGTTCGCGACGGACATCAACAAGGAAGACTGGGCTCTTGAGCCGAAGTACGTCTACCTCGCACTTGCCGCGGAAATCCCCGTTGACGGCAAGATGGTCGAGAATCCGCACAAGACCTGGAAGGATGTGAACGACAAGCTTCCGGATTGGAAGATTGTCGGTTACATCCCCGGCGAGAAGCATGGTACCCGCGAGGTTTTCGAGGAGAAAGTTCTCGTAACGGGCTGTGAAGCCGCCGGCGGCAAAAAGATCTACATGGATGGCGGCATGGATAAGAAGGCTGCCGGCAAAGCATGTTATCGGGTGCGCAAGGACGGCGGTGCGGTGGACATCGACGGCGATTACACTGAGACGTTGGCCCGTCTTCAGTCCAACCCGACGGGCGTTGGCGTGTTCGGTCTGTCCTTTTACGAGAACAATACCGACAAGCTGAAAGTCGCGACCATGAGCGGTATCGAGCCGTCCGTGGAAACGATCTCTTCAGGCGAATATCCTGTTTCGCGCCCGCTGTTCTTCTACGTGAAGAAGGACCACATCGGCGTGATCCCTGGCCTGAAGGAGTATGTTGAGTTCTTCACCAGCGACAAGATGATCGGCCCAGACGGCCCGCTTGCTGACTACGGCCTCGTGCCGCTCCCAGAGGAGGAGCTTCGGGCTCTTCAGCAAGAGATCAAGGACGGCAAGGTCCTCAGCATGTAATGCTGACGACTTCGTTCAGCTAGTTGCGTTGGGGGAGCGGCGTCGACAAGGCGCGGCTCCCCTGGCGGGCCCTGATAAGACTGGGCCAACGAAAAAGAGCATGACCGGCCGAGGGGGCTCGTCGGGTGTCCAGTTTCACAATACTTGCCATTCTGGTTGCGGCAGCGATTATCGCTTACTTCATTGGGCGGTTCCGCAGCATCCAGTCTTGCGGCGGCCAGCAGCGCGAGCTCCACTCGCGTCCCGCGTATCATGGCTACTACTTAGCAATTCTGACCGCCCTCCCGGCCATCATTGTGCTTGCGCTGTGGAGTGCGGCAGAACGGCCCGTCACTCAATATGTCGCTATGCAGGAACTGCCGGCCCAGGTTCTCGAAGGGACCGATGCGCAGCGGGCGCTCACCATGAGCGTGGTGGATACGATCGCTGAGGGATTGCCGAAACTCAGCCCTGAAGAGTCCGAAACACTCCGCAAAGCTCGCTTGGGGTTTGTCACAACGACCGATGCTCGTGACGTGCTGGCACGGCACGGGGTTGTCCTAGGGTCCGATCCCGATCGCGCCATTCTCGCTGCCGCTGACGAACTCGCTGCGGCGCGGGAAACCAGCAGGTTGGCGCTACCGCTTGTCTGTTTTGCTCTCGCGGCTATCGGTTTCGTATGGGGTTTCTCGCGCATCCGCCCCGAGTTGCGTGCGCGCAACATTGTCGAACGGGTTATCCGCGGTGGGCTGTTCACGGCCTCTACAGTGGCGGTGCTGACGACTGTTGGCATCGTGTTATCGGTGCTCTTTGAGACGATCCACTTCTTCCAATTCGTCGCGCCCTTCGATTTTCTCTTTGGGACGGTCTGGGATCCACGTTTCGCGACAGTAGGGCAGGCGGAAGGCCAGTTTGGGCTCCTGCCGTTGCTATGGGGCACTCTATTCATCAGCTTCGTCGCCCTTCTCGTTGCGGTGCCGGTCGGGCTCTTCGCCGCCATTTACATGTCCGAATATGCGGGTTCCAGAGTTCGGGCGATTGCCAAGCCCGTGCTTGAGATCCTCGCCGGCATTCCCACGATCGTCTACGGCTTCTTCGCCTTGTCGGTTTTCGGTCCGCTGCTTCGCGACCTCGGTTTCAACATTGGCCTGGAAATATCCGCCTCGAGCGTGCTGACCGCGGGCATCGTCATGGGCGTCATGATCATTCCGTTTGTGTCGTCGTTGTCCGACGACATCATCAATGCAGTACCCCAATCGCTTCGCGAAGGCTCATACGGTCTCGGTGCAACACAATCCGAGACGATTAAACGGGTCATTCTTCCAGCGGCGCTCCCGGGGATTGTTGGCGCCGTCCTGCTCGCGGCATCGCGTGCCATCGGCGAGACAATGATTGTGGTGCTGGCCGCCGGTATCGCCGCCAACCTCACGCTCAACCCACTGGAACCTGTCACGACGATCACCGTCAAGATTGTCAGTCAGCTGACTGGTGACCTTGAGTTCAACAGCCCACAAACGCTGGTGGCCTTCGCTCTTGGTCTCACGCTGTTCATCATCACCTTGGCGCTGAATGTCTACGCGCTCTACATCGTGCGCAAATATCGGGAGCAGTACGAATAATGACCGATCAGACCGCCTCCCTAGCGTCCTTTACAGGCGAAGAAGCGCAAAAGAAGCTGCGCAAGCGGCATCGAGCTGAGCGTCGGTTCCGCATGTACGGCATCGCCGCCATCGTGTTCGCTGTTGCCTTCCTGCTGTTCCTCTTTGGATCGATCTTCAGCCAAGGCTGGTCCGCGTTCTTGCAGACGTCGATTCAGTTGCCGGTCACGTTTAGCCAAGAAGTCATCAATCCTTCTGGAAATCCAAATGACGAGGAAGAGCTCTTCCGTGCCAACTATGTGAAACTCGCGCGCGAGGCGCTCTATAGTGAGCTTGGCGTCGATCCCAAAGATCGTAAGACGCGCCGCGCCGTCAACGAGCTATTGTCCCGTGGCGTTGACGTGCAACTCCGCGATATGGTTCTCCGAGACCCCTCGATCATCGGCACGACGCAGGACGTCTGGCTTCTTGCCAGCGACAACGCCGATGCCTTGCTTAAAGGATCGATCGATCGCGAGACGCCGAGCGACCGCCGCCAAGTTAGCGACCAGCAAATAGCCTGGATCGACCAGCTGGTTGCCAATGGCGATATGAAGAAGCGGTTCAACACCGGCCTCTTCGTCAATGGTGCTTCGAGTAACCCCGAAACTGCCGGTCTTGGTGTGGCGCTGATCGGTTCGTTCTTTATGATGTTGACCGTCGTCCTCTTGGCTGTGCCGTTGGGCGTCTGCGCGGCGCTCTACCTGGAAGAGTTCGCACCCAAGGGTAAGATCGCCGACATGATCGAGGTGAACATCAACAACCTGGCCGCGGTGCCGTCGATTGTGTTCGGTCTTCTCGGTCTCGCAGTGTTCATCAACTTCTTCGGTCTGCCGCGTTCAGCGTCTCTCGTGGGCGGTCTCGTGCTGACACTCATGACACTACCAACGATCATTATCACGACGCGCGCAGCAATTCGTGCGGTCCCGCCCTCAATTCGCGAGGCGGCACTCGGTGTCGGCGCATCCAAGACACAGGTGATCGGCCACCACGTGCTGCCATTGTCCTTGCCTGGTATTCTCACAGGTACGATTATTGGGCTTGTGCAGGCCTTGGGTGAAACGGCGCCCCTGCTAATGATTGGCATGGTTGCCTTTGTGGTCGATTATCCATCCACACCGCTCGATCCCGCGACAGGCTTGCCTGTGCAGATCTATATGTGGGCGTCATCAGCTGAGCGCGGATTTGTTGAGCGTACAGCTGGCGCAACAATGGTGTTGTTGGCCTTTCTGATCGTTATGAACAGTTTGGCCGTTTATCTCCGCAACAGGTTTGAGCGCAAATGGTAGAAGGGACCGAAGCTATGGAGGCGAAGGTGGAAGAAAGACCTGAGACGAAGGTCGAAGCGCCGGCCGCGCCGAAGGCCGATCAGTCCTTATCTACCGAACTCGGCGAGCTGAAGTTTGATTGCACCGACGTCAATCTTTGGTATGGCGAAAAACAGGCACTTTTCGACGTCAATCTCCAGATCTTCGGCGAGTCTGTGACCTCGTTGATTGGGCCGTCAGGCTGCGGTAAGTCGACCTTCTTGCGCTGCCTCAATCGCATGAACGACGTGATCGAAATCTGCAAAATCAAGGGTGACATTCGCCTCGATGGCGACGACATCTATGATCCGGAAGTCGACCCGGTTCAACTCCGCGCGCGGGTCGGCATGGTTTTTCAGAAGCCCAATCCTTTTCCGAAGTCGATTTATGAGAATGTCGCCTATGCGCCCCGCCTGCATGGCATGTGCTCTTCGAAGGCCGAGATGGACGACGTTGTCGAGAAAAGCCTGATCAGGGCTGGCCTTTGGGAAGAAGTGAAGGATCGTCTGGACGCACCAGGCACGGGCCTTTCAGGTGGTCAGCAGCAGCGGCTTTGCATCGCA
>JARFRF010000182.1 GCA_029287395.1 Methyloceanibacter sp.
AGCTGTCGGCGATCGGGTTCCTATCCCTACGAGCCCTCATTTCTTCGGCGGCTGCCATGACGCAAAGACTTCGCGCGCCCTAATGCTCTCGGGGCGTAGGTTCTCGATCCCTTCGTAGGGTACACCTTTGCCGAGCGGCAGGTGCGGATACTGCGCGATTGTCAGCATGTGTCGCTTCACCATGTCCTGGAAGGACGCGCCAGACCAGAGGCTGTAGCCGACTTGCGGAAACTGCTCCCGCGGGTCTCTAAGGAGGTTGAAGACCGGGGCACCAGCGCCGGGCACGCCTGGTGCTGGAAGGTGCATCTTGAATTCCTGCTTCACGACCGAGCGAAGAACCGGGCCCTCGTAGATATAGACATAGTCTCGGCGCGAATTGCCCTCGCCTTCCAGCAGGAGCGCGGTCTGGTCGACACCGTCGATGACCCGGTCGCGCGGAATGAACTGCGTTGCCTGCCCGAGCCGTGCGAACGTCGTGAAGAGGTCTGAAACATGAATGATGTCGCCAGCCGCGCTGCCAGACTTGATTACGCCGGGCCAGCGCACAAATGCATCGACGCGGACACCGCCTTCCAAATGCTCGGCCTTGCCGCCGCGATAGATCAACTCAGTTAGACCCGACGTACCGCTGTATTGGCGGAAGATACCGTTGTCCGCCATAAAGACGACAACGGTGTTCTGGGCGATCCCGAGTTCATCGACCTTTGCGAAGAGCTCGCCTATCCATTGGTCGAGGAGCTGCATCTTTTCGGCGTAGAAACCACCATTGCGGGTCTGGTTCTGGTCCTGATCATGGACGAAGTTGAGCGGATAGAGGGGCCAGTACTGCAGAAAGAAAGGCTTATCCCCGCTAGCCAGCCGCGTTAGTTCCTCAATGGTCTGGCGCTGGTAGCGCTCGTTCATCGCGTGGTAATGCGCCTGGGTCCACTCCTCGCCGGGCTTCAGGTCCACTTCACGGGCTTGACCGCCAGCTTCGGCTTCGAGACCGGTAACGAGCCCGTAGGGCTTGAAGAGTTGGTCGATGGCAAAGTCGCCCGACTGGTTCGATGCGTGCCACCCCTGCATGTTGTTTGAGTCGCTGGCCTCGCGTGTCATCAAGCTGAGCTGCACTTGTTGATGGACCGGGAAGAAGGCTCGGTCGAAGCCCTGATTGTGCGGGAAAGACTGCTCAATGTCGCCCTGGTGCCATTTCCCTACGTGGCTGGTGCTATAGCCGGCTCGGTTGAGGATCTCGGCAATCGTCATTTCCTCGGCAGAGAGTCCTTCGCCAACCAGCGCGACTTTGACCTCTTCGACACCCGCGCGAACGGGGTGGCGCCCGGTGAGGAAGGCTGTACGCGTGGGCGTGCAGGAAGGTTCTGTGTACATCCGCATCAGCGACAGGCCCGCTGAGGCAAAGTCGTTGATATTCGATGTGTTGATCCCGGTGACATAATTCATCGCCCGGTTGCCCATTAGGCCGAAGCTGACATCATCAATCAAAACGTAAAGAATGTTGGGGCGCTTACCGCCATTGGCTTTGCGGATCTCGGCAAGGCGCGTGTCGATACGTGCGTCCTGTTCGGCCCACGTCTCGCGCATCTGCGCTTCGAGGAAACGATATTCGCCGTCGCGAACGATCTCGCCGTCCTGGGCAATCGCGGACGCCGCAACGAAGAAGGCGGCGAGCGCCGTTAGGGTCCTCAGCATAGCTCGGGGCTCCTGTTCTAATCTGAAATATCTTGCTGTCGTCGCTGCGACGCGATGGTAACCGCGCACGGTCCTGTTTCAAGTTAATCCGCAACCCGAGGCGCTAGATGCACCGACAGACGTAAGCGAACTCAATGGAGCTTTGTGTCCACTTAGCTGCCCCATTTGCGTGGACGCCACGCAGCAGTACTCCGCTAAATGGAGTGGTGCGGTCGTGGGGCCGTGCGAGCGGTGGGCGTGAGGTTTGGGCAGGCCGAACTTCCCTGCTTCGCGTTGATCCGGCCATCGACGCAATATCCCAGTTCCGGACATTGCCGGATCCGGCGTAGTCTGGCCCACCGGGGCGATCACCTCCGTCCGCTTCTGGACGCCAACCGGTCGAAGTTTTCATTCGAGAAGCAGCCGAGTCTGACCCGTTGGCGCAGCTTAGAAAGAGCTAACTTTGGCCCCTCGAATGATTGAGATGCAGAGGCGGACCAGCCGAGCGATATTCCCCCAGACCCCATAGATTGTCCTCGATGCGATTAACTCACGGTCAACGGACCGCCTGAAAAGCGGACTCCAGCGCCAGCGTTACTAACGTAGACACCCGGCACTCGTAGTGAAAAGGTCGCGCTGTCGGATGGGAGCTTTAGAACCCGCCGAGGCGCCACCGTCGTACAAATCGTAAGAGAGTAAACACCGATGGTTTTCAACACCTCCTATGTCCCAGCAACCATCGCAGCGATGATTGCCGTGGCGCTTGCCACTGGCGCATCAGCACAGAGCAACATCGCCGACACCGTCTATACAAACGGCAGAATTTACACTGTCGATGAAAAGCAGCCCTGGGCGGATGCAGTCGCGATCAAAGATGGCAAGTTCGTGAAGGTCGGCACCAATGCCGAAATCAGGGACTTGGTGGGAACATCTACGAAGGTTGTGGACCTAGGCGGACGCATGGCGCTACCGGGCTTGATCGACCACCACGCGCACCCATCCATTGATGGCTACATGAGATCGAAGTGTGAGCTACCGGGATCGTTCGTGAACCCGAAGTTCGAGGACATTCTTGCCGCGATAAAGGCGTGCAGGGACAAGCTCGACGGCGGGGCCAAGTGGTTTATTTCATCGGGCCACTCTGCAGCGGTTTGGCCGAAGGACAAATACAATAAGGAGTTCCTTGATGAGATATTCGGCGATATGCCCGCCTATATGGAGGATGAGACCGCACACAATGCGCTGGTCAATTCAGCCGCATTGAAAATGGCCGGCGTTGGCAAGCAGACACCTGATCCGGAAGGTGGCATCATCGAACGCCGATCCGACGGAGAGGCCACTGGTCATATGATTGAGTTTGGGGCTTTGGATCTCATCAAGCCACAACTCCCCAAGAAGGACCTAAACGCCCAGGTAGCCGGCCTGCAGTGGGCGGTCCAGCTGTTCAAGTCCTACGGTTTCACGGCTTACGGCGATGCACAGATATTCGAAGCCGATCTACCGATATTCGAGAAAGCTATCCAAGACGGCGGACTGACGGCGCACGGAACGCTTTTCGTCCAGGCTCTCGGCAATGCTGGTTCGAGTTCGATCGTGGCAGCATCGAAGATCAAGGAAATGTTTGAGAGGCACAACCTGCCAGGGAGGAGATTAGGCGCAAAGGTGATTGTCGACGGTTCGATCGAAGGCACTACAGCGGCCTGACTTGAGCCCT
>JARFRF010000045.1 GCA_029287395.1 Methyloceanibacter sp.
GTCCCGATCTTTTCTCTCTATAGCGAAACCCGCGAGCCGACGAAGGATATGCTCGATCTGATCGATGTGCTCGTGATCGACCTACAGGACGTGGGTTCGCGTATCTATACCTTCATCTACACCATGGCGAATTGCCTACGCGCGGCAGCTAAGACGGGGACGCCCGTGGTCGTGTGCGACCGTCCCAATCCGATTGGGGGATCGCAGATTGCGGGCCCGATGCTGGAACCCGGTTACGATTCCTTTGTCGGACAGTTTCCTATTCCCATGCGCCACGGGATGACCGTGGCGGAACTCGCCAGATTGTTCAACGAGCAGTTTGAAATCGGCGCGCCTCTTGAGACCGTGACCATGGAAGGCTGGGCGCGCGAGACCTATTTCGACGAGACCGACGTGCCGTGGATAATGCCCTCGCCCAATATGCCGACTTTGGAGACGGCGATCGTGTATCCCGGAACCGTCCTATTCGAAGGCACGATGGTCTCAGAGGGACGCGGGACCACCCGGCCCTTCGAACTGATAGGCGCGCCGTATCTCGATGCAGATGCACTCGCCGCCCGCATGAACGCGCACGACTTCGAGGGCGTTTATTTCCGGCCTGTTGTGTTCGAACCAACTTTCCAAAAGCATGCCAAGACGCCCTGCGCTGGCTGCCAGCTCCACGTCACCGCCCGTGAAAAATTCGAGCCTGTCATCGTTGGCGCCGCGCTGATCCGCGAGTGCATGGGGCTCGCGCCCGATCGCTTCGCTTGGCGCGAGGGCCCCTACGAGTACGAGCATGAGAAAATGCCTATCGACATTCTCGCGGGGTCACCGCAATTGCGCGAACAAGTCGAGGCGCAGGTGCCCGTGGCCGAGATCGCCGCAAGCTGGACGAAGGGTGTGGCGGACTTCGAAGCCCTAAGGACACCCTATTTGCTGTACTGAACCGGTCGTGGGCGCCACAAGGACATCATTGGGCAGCTGAGTGTCTGCTCGAATGCCCTCGCCAAATCGTCTTCGCCTTGAACATTCAAATAAGTTCCGCCTGTCTTTTCGGCGAGACACTGAGCGTCCATAAAGCTCTGCGCCCCAAGCCAAAAGTCGGCCTGAAGACGAAAACCGATGACATGGACGGTCAAGCTTGGGTTTTCCGCGCTTAGCCTCCTGCCGAGCGCGCACGGGTCACCGTTACACGTTTCCTCGCCATCCGTCAGAACGACAACCGTGCCAGGCTTATTGCGATACTCCAGGACCTCCGCGGCTTGCTCGACCGCTTTTGTCAGAGGTGTTTGACCCGCGGGACGGAGGTCGTTGACGACGCCCATGATGGGGTTTGCAGCGTTGGCTCTCGGCCGCAGATCAAGCGACACATTGCATTGGTCATATGGCCCAGGGCCATAGGTGATCAGACCAATTCTGCGAAACTGCGCGGCTCTCGGGAGAACACGACGCAACGCTCTCCGAACTTCGTCGATACGCAAGTTCGGGACCGTGCTGAATGTATCCAGGTTCCCCGACATGGACCCGGAGGCATCGAACACGATCATTGCGTCCTCAGTGCATGGCTTCCGCGTCTCGGCCGGGAGCCCAGGCGCGATGCCGGCCAAAATAATAGGCAGCGCCAGGGCGGCGCACCGAAGAAACGCGGGGACACTCTTCATGCCTCAGCTCCTGCCATCACGTTTGGAGGACGCAGACGAAGACAGTATCGCCTATGGGCGCTCGCTCCTAATTGTAGATGCATGCTGCTGAGAGACCGGCGGATCCAAGTAAGACATTATGGGGCAGCCAAGCGTCTTTTCGAAAGCACGGACCAATTCTTCCTGGCTGTTCGTTGCGATGTAGAGGCCGCCTGTCTCCCTGGCCAGACACTTTACGTCGAGTGCGCTCTGCGCAGCCGTCCAAAAGGCCGTCATTCGGAAGCCGATGACATGGACTGTCAGCTGGGCGCCATCTGATTTGAGCTTGTCGCCGAGATTGCAGGGCGCACCTCCGCAAGTCTCCTCGCCGTCAGTCAAAACCACGACAATTCCAGGCTTGGACTTGTAATCGAGAACCTCTGCTGCCTGCTCGACGGCATCCGTCATCGGAGTTTTCCCCGCCGGGTTGAGCCGATCGACCGTATCCAAGATCGGCTTGGCCGCATCCGTGGTCGGACGCAAGTCGAGATTGACGTTGCATTGCTGGTAAGGACCTGGGCCGTAGGTGATGAGCCCGATCTTCCGGAAATGCGTGACGCGCGGTAGCGCCGTGGCAAGCGCTTTGCGAACCTCGTCGATACGGCGGATCTTCGCGCCGATGCCCTCAGCGAGACTGCCCGCCATGGATCCCGATGCGTCGAAGACGATCATGGCGTCTTCGGTGCACGGCGCCATCTCTTCGGCCGCGACGCCTTTTGTCGACAATAGGCAGATGAGCGCAAGTGCAAGCCCGCAACGACCTATCCAACCAATCTGAGACATCGATACCACCCCACCTTGCCGGCAAATCACCCTACGGCAATCTAGGGGCGTAGTCCTAGCAACTTTGAGTTATCGATGGGAAGCTTGGGGCTCTAACGCCGACATCATTGGGCAGCCGAGCGTCTTCTGGAAGGCCTTCACGAGGTCCTCTTCGTTTTCCGCGGAGATATACACTCCGCCCGTCTCTTGTGCGAGGCACTTAACGTCCAACACGCTGGATTCGCCGATCCAAGTGAAGTTCTTCATTTGGAAGCCAATGACGTGGACGGTCAAATTGCTGCTGGTCGCCAGGAGTTTCTTTCCCAGGGCACAGGGATCGCCATCGCAAGTTTCTTCGCCATCCGTAAGCAGAACGACAACCCCAGGCTTCTTACGATGCTCAAGCACCTCAGCCGCTTGTTCCACTGCCTCGGTTAGCGGGGTTTTGCCTGCAGGATTCAGCCCCGAAACCGCGGTCATGATGGGGTCCGTAGCATCGGGAACGGGGCGTAGATCGAGCTGAACATTACATTGCCTGTACGGACCAGGACCGTAAGTAATCAATCCTACCTTGCGATATTGGGTTACGTTCGGCAGAACGCGCCCGAGCGCGCGACGCACTTCAAAAATGCGTGGTTTCTCCGTCATGATGCCCTGACCGAGGTTTCCGGCCATAGACCCTGACGCGTCGAACACGATCATGGCGTCTTCGGTGCACGGTGTTTTCTGGTCTTGGGCTATGACCGGCCCAGCCGACATCGCAAGAAAGAGGCCTGCGAGGAGGAATTTACTCGGCGACTGCAACTTCACACTCTCCTCCCCGCACGGCTCTCCCTACTCGAACCAATCGGTAGCCGCTAGCACTCCTACTCGCGGACCTTGAATCCATATACGATCAGGATCACGCCTTGGATCAGCAAGAGCGCTCCAAATACAAGCGGGACAGCGACGGCCGCCGGGATGGGTGCTCCCAGGAGAATTACGCCGATGATCAGGTTGATCAATCCGAATATGAACGAGCCGATGCCGCCGCCGGTGAATGCCCCAATTATCGCAATAATGCCCATCACGACGCCGAGGACGCCGAGCCACACAACAATCGCCGTGGGCAGCACAATGGCGGAGAACATTGGGTGCCTGAGCACGATAATGCCGGCCAGAATGCCCAAAACACCGATGATCAGCGACCAGTACCAAGGCACTGTGTCGTCCACGAACACCCGCACAAGCTCAAGCACACCGACGAACAGCCAGTACAAACCGAGAAAAATTACCAGCGCTACCAGCGTTTCTGCGGGCCGGGTTATCAGCAAAAACCCAAAGATGATCGATGCGATCCCTTCGAGCAAAAATACCCACCAAATATCCGACTGACTCCTTAAGGCGGTCGTACTAGCCATTTCCTTGTCCTCCCTGACATCAGCTCGTTGCGGCGGGCAAAGGCCCGCCAGATGCGCGCATGACAATAGCAATTCTGCGTCGTCGGCGCCGCGCAGGGATGGAATATCCCAGAAATCAGCCGTTTTTCGCACACCGTCGTGACGTGGCGAAGGCTGTTATGGTCCACTATGTATTAAAGTGATTCTCGAGGGAGCCCCTCGCGCTCCCAGGTCAGAGCCCCGGAGCAAAGTATGCCGTCCCCTAGCGTCCGCGTCCCACGTTCGGTTTGGCGGTCGGAATCCGCCTCGGCTGGGATGACCGGCGGCCAACGAACAATTCCGGAAGAAACCGCGATCGCCTTCACGTTCAATACCGCTTCCTACGCGGTGATGATGGCGACGCCACAAGATCTCGAAGACTTCGCTGTCGGCTTCGCCCTGACAGAAGGAGTCGTGTCGTCCGCTGACGCCATTGACACTGTGGAGACTGTTTTCGAAGAGACGGGCATCGAGCTCCGCGTTTGGCTCAAAGCAAAGGACGCCGCAGAATTTCTCGGCCGCCGCCGCAAAATTGCGGGTCCAACCGGCTGTGGCCTTTGCGGCGTTGAGAGCCTAAACGAAGCGATGCGACCACCCCCGGCTGTTGGCGAGGGCCGGATTCTGACGCCGGAAGAAATTATGACTGCGGTCTCTTCGCTCGCCGCTCATCAAGAGCTCAACCGTGAAACGCGCGCGGTGCATGCGGCCGGCTTTTGGGAGCCGACACGAGGCCTGATTGCGGTGCGCGAAGATGTGGGGCGGCACAATGCCCTCGACAAACTCGCCGGTGCCAGTGTGCGCAATGGTGGCGACGCGGCGCAAGGGGTCGTCGTGCTAACCAGCCGTGTCTCCGTTGAGATGGTTCAGAAGTCGGCAATGATCGGCGCGCCCGTGATTGTCGCGGTGTCGGCGCCTACTGCACTTGCCGTCCGTATGGCCGAGACATGCGGGATGACTCTGGCCGCCATCGCTCGCAAAGACGGGTTCGAAGTCTTTACGCACCCGCACCGTATCGTGGGCGCTTCGAAAAGCGACGTGGCTTAGCGGAGGCGACGTCACAGCCCGGGTCGCTGCGCGTGCTTACTTGGCAAAGGATCGGGTTCCACCTATCCCGCCCATTCTTGCCCCATACGGGGCGAAGCGCTGCCACAATACAGCCCTATAGCGCGACCCGGGGAACCCAAAGGAGCTGCGTGATGAAATCTCTGACAACAAGCCTGCTTGCCGCCTTTCTCGCATGTACCGCGTTGGTCTCTACGCCGTCGCTCGCCGAGGCCGCAACTGCGGAACAAATCGAAGACGACGTAAACGAAACGCTGCACAGCTTCGTCGATCAGATCGGCGGCGCCAGGGCGCTTGCCAACAAAGCCGTGGGAATCCTGGTTTTTCCATCGATCGTCAAAGCAGGTTTTGGCATTGGCGGGGAGTATGGCGAAGGCATGCTAATCGTCGATAAGAAGCCAGCCGGTTACTACAATATCGTCGGGGCCTCATTCGGATTTCAGCTCGGTGTCCAAGAGCGATCGGTCATCATCATGTTCATGACCCGCGATGCGCTCGATCAGTTCTATAGCCTTCAGGGCTTCAAGATCGGCGTGGACGCGTCCGTGGCGATCATCACGCTCGGAGCAGGCGGATCCATCGACACGGACAAGATCACACAGCCGGTGATCGGCTTCGTACTGGATCCCAAGGGCCTCATGTACAATTTGACGCTCGAAGGCTCGAAGATCACCAAAATCGACCGTTAAACCAGCGCAACAGCCAGCATACTCTAACGTCGTTCTGCAATCGTCTTGTCATAAGCTGCCCCTACAGACGTACGGAGCCGTCATGTGACATTTGAAGGTCGCCAAAGAGCTGATGGGAGGAATTGATGACCGACACTGATTGGAGCGTAGACGTCAAGAAATATGTGCAGGATGCGGATGACACCGCAATCGATGGCATCATCCGCCACTGTGGCATAGCATTGCAGAGCCGGGATGCGTCGCTCGTATCTTTCACTGACAAGTCCGAACTTGAACGCGTGCGCGAGAAGTTCCTCAAGAAGAAGCTCGGCCTCAGCATGTCCGACGACGAGCTTGATGGTGCGATCGCCAGCATCGGCGATAAGATGAAGGACGTTCGGAACAAGAACCGGGTGACGGTCTACTACATGCTCGCCGATCATTTCGGGAAGCTGTCCGACTTCGCCTAGCACGATCGCCCTGCTGTCTCACGCAGTTCCATTTCATTGCAGTTAGGAACGGCTAGAGCGCGCGGCGCGTTGGCCGTTCCTTCAACTGCATAGCGGGCTAGCCGCTATTGGCCGTTCGGGTTGGAGCGTTCGGGCTGGGGCTTCTGCGTGGGCGCCTGTTCCGTGCCCGGCGTTCCCAAGCGGAACGCTGACAGTGGCACTTCGACGGCACATCCCGCCATAGACAAGGCGATAAGCCCGGCAAAGATTATGGGAGCGATTGTTTTCATTGTCGCATCAGTGTGGGTTCTCAAATCGGCACAAGAAACCACTTAGGTACGAATCTTCGCGAAACCAAGGCACGGTTCCCGAGAACCCAGCGTTCTGGTTAGGAAACTGTGAACATTTCCAGGGCCAATCTGCGCACCTGCTTGTCCGCAAAGGCGCGTTCCTACGAACAGTCCGGACGATTCCCGACGATGCTGCTGACGGCCTCAACCCAAACTTTGGGGACGCCAGAGAACTCCGGCGGAATGGGCCTCAAAACGGCGATGGCCGGACACGTGTGCAATTGTGCTTGGCTCATTGCTACAACGGAAACGAGCTCGCCCGAAAGCGCGCCAATCTTAGGCCGCAGTTCCCCGACGAGGTCGGGCACGTCGTCAATGGACCCGACTGACTGCTCCTCCCAACTTGCGAAATAGTGTCGTTGTATCATCTTGGCAGCCTCCATCTGGTCAAGGATCAAGCGCCGCGCTGCCTCAGGCTTCAGTCCGGCCGCACGTGCTCGTGCTACCGAAGCGTTCAAGACATTCGCTTCACGAACCGGATCGTCGATAGGAAGATCGTTGTTCCACTTGTAGGCAGCGACCTGCTCCATGAGTGCCAACCGCTCGATCAACAGCTTTCTGAGCAGCTGCACATCGCTTGTCGCGGCGGCGTCCGCGGCAACGAGTGGCAACAGGAAAATCAAGAATAAAGACAATGCCGACTGGCGCACTCGATCTGTCTCCGTCCTATGTGATGGCGCGCAGAAGCGGCTATAAGCACCTCCAAAGAACCGAAGTCCAATAGTAACAGCACCGAAGGCCCCAACGACATGTCCACCCACGCAGGAACCGCTCCCTTCCGTTTTCGGACTGCCCTTTTTGGTTTCCTTGGCTACACCCTTGCGACAGTCGCTTCTTCCCCGTCGGCGCTTGCGGATCCTCTACTCGAAGAGACGGTCGAATTCACCGGCACGGTCTTGTTCATACAAAGCAAGGTGCCGGGGCTTGTGATTGGCGCGGTTCGGAACGGCGAAACCGCCATATACGGCTTCGGCGAGCGCGTCGACGGCGGGGAGAAACCTGACGGTGACACCGTGCTGCGGATTGGGTCGATCACCAAAGCCTTCACAGGCCAGGTGCTTGCTGACCTCGCAGCCGATGGAAAAGTGTCTCTCACACAAACGCTGGGGTCGCTCGCCCCCGAGTTCGGCAAAGGTAAGGATCCCAACACCTCACGGATTAGACTCATCGACATCGCGACGCATTCTGCCGGCTTACCCCGAGAAGTTCCGCATGAGCCAGGCCCTGAGGGCGACCCCTTCAGCCCTATCACAAGGGATGCCTTCTCGAATTGGCTCGGCGCAAACGAGCTTCTCTTTCCGCCTGGCACGGGCGTTCTTTACTCGAATTTTGCTTTCGATCTTTTGGCCATCGGCCTTGCCGAAGCTGGGAAGACCCCCTACCCACAACTGCTCAAGAAACGCATCACGGGACCGCTGGGCCTACGCGACACCGTGTTCGAACTGTCCGATGACCAACGGGACCGGCTGATGGAGGGCCATGGTTTCGACGGAAAGGCGCTTCGCAACGTGCCGACGGGAGACGTCATCGTGGGTTCTGGCGGCCTGTATTCGACGCCCAAAGACTTGCTGCGCTGGATGCAATGGCACCTGGACCGGTTTGATGAAAAGGATGCTGAGGTCAGGATGCTGGGCCACGCGGCCTATCTTGTGCGCGACAATCTAAACCCTGTGTCTGGCATGGACGAATCCGGCCGCATGGACGCCATGGCGCTTGGCTGGGTTGTGATGATGCCTGACGGAGATCGCCCACTAATCCTTCAGAAGGCTGGCGGTCTCCAAGGGACGTTCTCCTACATCGCCTTTGCTCCAAACAGGGGCGTCGCAGCCTTTGTCGCAATCAACGAGTTCGATTTCGCGGCAGCCATGAATATGGCTGAAGTCGTGAATGAGATGATCGCCTCGCTTGCCCCGCGCTAGGGCGCATCAGGCACCGGCCTTTGCCGCCAGAGCGTCAGCGTGTTCGGCATGTTCTGAGCGATCCTCGGCGACCTACTCATTCGGCGGATGAGCCGAGGGGGCGGACCTACCCTTGAACTTCAAACGACTCGCACCACATTGCGTTCTGTAACG
>JARFRF010000137.1 GCA_029287395.1 Methyloceanibacter sp.
TGGGACGCCTTGGTTGCCGTAGTCTGATTCGGTGCAGCGGCAGGAGCCAGGGCGCCGTCCGCTGTGCTTTCGACGGCCGAATCTGCCTGCGACCGATCTGGGTTGCGCTCCGGCAGCGCCACCATTCCCGACTTGGCCACCGCCCATGTAGGAACGGCCCATGCCAGGGCTGCAGCAAGAGCAATTTTGTACGCATGTTGGCGTTTCATGATCGTCGTTTGCTACCGGCTACGACCGCGTCTAGCGCTTAGTACGTCCCCCAAGACCTAGGAGCCGCGACGAGAACGAAGTGCGCAGTTTATCGATTTGCTACACTGTCTCAATGATTTCGGCGGAAAGATGACTATTTGGGCCGTCGATGATCGGGACTGGCGCCGGAAGAAAGTCTTAACACACTCGGCCAACGTATCTTTTGCGCCTATCCTCCTAAAATGCAGGGTATTTCAATCAGAAAGTCCCGCAACAATGACGGGCCGCTTGCTCGGCCCATCCCGAACTCCTATTGTCCCGGCCCATTGCGCGATACTTCGGACCGGAATATCGCCTCCGCGCCCTAAGGATGCGCCTAGGAGTTTGGGTTGTGACTATGCCGCCGTTTCACGGGTCAATTACGGCCCTCATTACACCGCTCAGCGAAGGATCCGTAGACGAGGATGCCTTCCGTAAGCTCGTGGAATGGCAAATCGATCAGGGTACCCATGGGCTGGTTCCGTGCGGCACAACTGGCGAGTCGCCCACACTGAACCACGACGAACATCGTCGCGTCATTGAACTCTGTATTGAGGCCGCCGCCGGGAGGGTGCCCGTGATCGCGGGGACGGGGTCGAACTCGACGGCGGAGGCGGTGGAATTGACGCGCCATGCGAAGGCGGCAGGGGCAGACGGGGCGCTCGTCGTCACCCCCTATTACAATAAGCCGACCCAAGAGGGGCTGTATCTCCACTATGAGGCGGTGAACGCGGCAGCTGACATTCCGATCGTCATCTACAACATCCCTGGACGAAGCGTTGTCGACATGTCTGTGGAGACAATGGCGCGGCTATTCCAGTTGAAGAATATTGTGGGCGTCAAGGACGCCACCGCCAATCTCGCGAGGGTGAGCCAGCAGCGCGCGGCGATGGGGCACGAGTTTATTCAGCTATCCGGCGAAGATGCCACCGCACTTGGGTTCATGGCCCATGGCGGGGCAGGGTGTATCTCGGTGACGTCCAACATTGCACCAGCACTCTGCTCGGAGTTCCAGCTTGCCTGCCTTGGCGCAAATTATAAGCGTGCGCTTGAGTTACAGGATCGGCTTATGCCCTTACACGAAGCATTGTTCATGGAGTCGAATCCGGGTCCGGTCAAATATGCGGCTGAGAGTTTGGGTCTTTGCGGTAGCTCAACGCGCCTCCCGCTCGCACCCATCAGCGATGCGACGCGCAAGCAGGTCGACGCGGCCCTTGAAGCCGCCGATCTGAAGCCTGTCTAGGACGACGGAAGGCTGTGTCATGGCGCCGAAACGCGAGAGCGGAAAGCTGGTCGCCGAGAATCGAAGAGCCCGCTTCAACTACGAGATCGAAGACACGATCGAGGCCGGCATCGTCCTAACTGGTTCGGAAGTGAAATCCCTTCGGACCGGCAAGGCCAATATTGCCGAATCTTATGCGTCCAACGAAGGCGGCGAACTCTATCTGATCAATGCTCATATCGCGGAGTACGCTGGCGCTTCGCGGTTTGGCCACGAGCCCACGCGTCACCGCAAACTCCTCCTGCACAAAAAAGAGATGGCGAGGCTCCTCGGAGCAGTTCAGCGCCAAGGTATGGCGCTGGTACCCCTTCGGCTCTATTTCAATGCGCGTGGCATCGCCAAGCTCCTCCTGGGGCTCGGACGAGGCAAGAAAGTTCACGACAAGCGAGAGACCGAAAAGAAGCGCGATTGGCAGCGGCAGAAGAGCCGGCTTATGCGCGAGAAGGGATAGCAAGTGGAGGAGCATCCGCCGATCCACTTGACGCCGGGCCTAACGCTTCCCGTAGTGACGCTGCCGGCGACAGACGGATCAGATATCTGCCTCGCGACACTGGAGGGGCAAACCATCGTTGCCGTCTACCCCTGGACTGGCAAGCCGGGGCTTCCCAATCCTCCGGGATGGGACGATATACCGGGCGCACACGGTTCCACGCCGGAGCTCGAGGGCTTCCGGGATTTGTTTGAGCCCATATCTCAATCGGGTTCCAAACTTTTCGCTCTAAGCGGACAAAGCACGTCGTTTCAGCGAGAGATGGCGCTTCGGCTCGGGCTGCCATTTCCGGTCCTAAGCGATAAGAAAGGCGCGATGGCCCGCGCGCTTCGCTTGCCCGCTTTCGAAGCGGGAGGCATTAAGTATCTGAAACGAATAAGCTTTACTATATCAGATGGTCGGATCGAATACGTCTTCCATCCCATCGAAGATCCGGAGAGCCACCCGGCCCGGGTCGTTGACTGGCTAAAGTCACGGTCGTGATCGGACATCCTTAGATCAGAGTATCAGTCGCCCAAGGCATCGTCTTCGGCGTCTTCGACAGAGTATCCCAACTGGTCGAGACCTTCTTCGAGATAATCTGACAGGAGCGGAATGCCCAAGAGATATTCTGCCGTTCTCTTGTTTTGCTGGGAGCGGGCCGTTGCGATTGCGTCCTCGAGCTCCTCGGCGCTGAAAGACCCTCGGCCGATCCAAGCTATGGCAACGAGACTAGCCTGCTCATCCACGTTCAATTCCCGAATGAATCCGGTCAGCTCGGCGACAGTCGCGTCGTCCTTGAAGTCTTCCAGGATCGATTCTGCATCGTGGTCGGAGGTCGGGTCGTCGTCCCATGCGCCAACCTTGGCGTCATACTCGCGCGCCTTGACGATGACAAAGCCAACCTTTGTCGGCGAAATTTCCAAACCTGCCATCGCATTGCTGCCGGAGACCGGCATCTCCCTAAAACTGAACGACAAGTTTGAAAGCATGCCCGACTTGGTCGATCCCAGCAACTCCCCCTGAACGCCACGCGACCAGGGGCGTCGCCTCAATCACGGACGCTGGCTGCCGCATTGGCAACGACGCTCTCGAACATCTCCGCGGTGAGTCGGCCAGTATTCGTGTTGAGACGTGAGCAGTGAAAGGAGTCGAAGAGCAATAAGCCACCGGACAATGCATGTTTGGCACCATGAGCAAACGGGTAATCCCGCTTTCTGAGAGCAAAGCTAGAAAGGATGCTGTCATGGGCAACGCGGCCGATGGCCAAGAGGGCGCGCAATTTCGGGAGGCTCTCCATGCGCCCGTTAAGGAACTGGCGGCAGCTTTTGATTTCGCCACCGGTCGGCTTATTCTGCGGGGGAACGCATCGCACCGCGTTCGTGATCATACATTCGACTAGGCTGAGGGCGTCCGGCTGCGAGAGGTCATGCTTGCCTTTGGCGAGGCCTGTCTTGAGAAGCGTGGGGTAGAGAAGGTCACCGGCGAAGTCGCCCCAGAATGGCCTGCCCGTGCGGTTCGCACCCTTGAGCCCGGGCGCAAGTCCGACGATCAGCAGCCGAGCTTTCTCGGAACCAAACGAGGGGACCGCGCCGTTGAACCAGTCAGGATGAGCAGCAGCGTTGTCTCTTCGGTATGCGACCAATCGTTCGCACAGGCCGCAGTCCGTTTTGGGTTCTGCAAGTCGGTCGTTCGAAAGCATGCTAACTCGATGGTCCGCTCGTCACGCAAGAGTACATCCGCTTTGCCATACACTAAGTGCGCCGAAGGAAGAAGCGAGGCACTGAGAAGCGCGTGGCCTAGGTCTCAATGAGATTAGATGCCTCGAAGGCCTCGCCCTCATTTTCGGCATCCGGCCGGCGTCGATTGTCGCGCGGGGGACGTTCGCTCGGCGTTCGACCGATAGAGTGCTGCAGATCCACGAGGTCGATGAACTGATCTGCTTGGCGGCGTAGCTCGTCCGCGACCATGGGTGGATTGGTCGAGAGCGTTGAGATTACGCTGACCCGCTTCCCCTTGTGCTGAAGCGATTCGACAAGTGAGCGAAAGTCTCCGTCGCCAGAGAAGATCACGAGGTGGTCGAGATGATCGGCGAGTTCCATGGCGTCGACCGCAAGTTCGATGTCCATGTTGCCTTTCACTTTACGCCGCCCCGTGGCGTCGACGAACTCCTTGGTCGGCTTCGTGACCATGGTGTAGCCGTTGTAATCGAGCCAATCGATGAGAGGGCGAATTGAGGAATACTCCTGATCCTCTGCGAGCGCGGTGTAATAGAGCGCTCGAACAAGCTGACCTTTGGAACGGAATAGGGATAGGAGCCGCTTATAGTCGATGTCGAAAGAGAGCGTTTTGGATGCCGCGTAGAGATTTGCGCCATCAATGAATAAAGCGATCCGTTCAGACGGATAAAAATGCATTGCTAGTCCTAACGATCGAAAAAATGCTGGTTCGGGAAAACAAACGCATACAACGATGCATTGTCGTTGACGCACAAAGGCTCCGCAATTGGTCGCAATGTCTCAGATATTGTTAGGAATTGGCGCAAATTATCCCGGTCCTTGGGGAACACCTTCCGCAACGATCAACCGCGCGCTTCGGAACCTCAACGAAAAGGGTGTCGCGCTCGTGGCCGTATCGGAATTCTACGAGACTGCGGCGGTGGGTCGCGCGGGCCAGCCTCCTTACGTCAACGCGGTTGCGCGGATTGAGACGACGATGCCGCCGGAGTCGCTATTGCGGAGGTTGAAACAGATTGAGCGGGAGGCAGGGCGCCGCGGGGGGAGCCCCTGGGGACCCCGAACGTTGGATATCGATATCCTGGATTACCGAGGGCGGGTTCAAAACTGGGACGGCACCGTTCCGAGATTCGCTCGGGCGGGTGCTCGCCCGCTGATTTTGCCTCACCCTTGGATCGAGAATCGTCCTTTCGTCTTGCGGCCGCTCCTCGACGTGGCCCCAGACTGGCGCCATCCGGTAACCAAGGAACCGGCGCGGGTGCTGTGGCGGCGCGTCGCACATGGGCGGGACGGGCACGTCCTGCAGACCCTGGCCGCGAAAGGCGACTTGCCAGCGGTGTCCGATTTGCATACATAGAAATCAAATTCCGCCCTTTTCCAAAAGGATTTCGAGATGGCTCGCGTCACCGTCGAGGATTGCGTCGACAAGATTCCGAACCGCTTTGAGCTTGTACTGCTGGCCAGCCACCGCGCTCGCACAATTTCAGCCGGTGCGCAGCTCACTGTGCCGCGCGACAACGACAAGAATCCTGTCGTTGCGCTTCGCGAGATCGCCGAGAAGAAATTCACGCCGGACGATCTCAAAGAAGACTTTATTCACTCCATGCAGAAGTACGTGGAAGTGGACGAGCCGGAAGCTGAAGCAGTTCCAGCTCTGTCGCAGGATGCCCGCATGCCCGTTCTGGGTCAGGACGATCAATCCACGGACACGCAGATCGATCGGATGACTGAAGAGGAGCTGCTGCGCCGTATGGCGACCCAGGCGCCTTCGGATGGTTCGAATGCGGGACCGCGGGCGCGCTAAGAGCCTGACAGACGCCCGGAGTAGGTGCGATTCGGGATCGCCGCCGGGGTTGCAACACCCAAGCGACGTTGGTGTTGCGGTAACCGCTAGTGTCCAAAGGCCTTGTGCTGCATCGGTCCAGCGCGCCATTCTGGCGCGCTGAGATGACCCGACAATACGAACTCGTCGAACGAATTTTGAGCTACCAGCCCTCTGCCAACGAAGGGCTGCTGAATCGCGCCTATGTCTACGCGATGAAGGCACACGGCAATCAGAAGCGTGCCTCGGGCGCTCCCTATTTCTCGCACCCGCTCGAAGTTGCGGCCATTCTCGCCGACATGCGCCTCGACGATGCAACGATCGCGACAGCGCTGCTGCACGACACAATCGAGGACACCGAAGCGACGCGGGCCGAGATCGATACGCTTTTCGGCGCGGAGATAGGTACGCTCGTCGACGGCCTAACGAAAATCAAGAAGCTGGATCTCGTCACCAAGAAGGCTGAGCAGGCGGAGAATTTCCGCAAGCTGTTGTTGGCCATCTCAAGCGACATTCGGGTTCTCCTCGTAAAGCTCGCCGATCGCCTGCACAACATGCGCACCCTGGAGCACATGAAGCCGGGAAAGCGGAGGATCATCGCCGAAGAGACAATGGACATCTATGCGCCACTGGCAGGCCGCATGGGTATGCAATGGTTGCGCGAAGAACTTGAAGACTTATCATTTCGCTGGCTGAACCCTGAGGCCTACGCCACTGTTTCCAAACGTCTCAAGGCGTTGCGGAAAGACAACCAGGGACTCATCGATGAGATTGAGGGCGCGCTAAAGTCAAAGCTTAAAGCCGCGCGGGTGAAGGCCAACGTGGCCGGGCGGGAGAAGAAGCCCTACGCCATCTGGAGCAAGATGGAACGGAAGCAGATTTCGCTCGAACAACTGTCCGACATCTACGCCTTCCGCATTGTCGTTCCGAAAGTGCCGGACTGCTATCGGGCGCTTGCTGTGGTCCATACGAGCTGGCACACGGTACCCGGCAGATTCAAGGACTACATCTCCAATCCAAAACAGAACGACTATCAATCGATCCACACCACCATCGTTGGGCCGAAGCATCAGCGCGTCGAGCTGCAGATCCGCACCGAGGAAATGCACTCGATCGCTGAGTACGGTGTTGCCGCGCATGCGCTTTACAAGGAGAGCGGAAGCGGAAAAAGGGTCCCCGCCCAAGACTCTAGTGCTTACAGATGGTTGACACACCTAGTTGGTGTTTTGCTTGAAGGCGATAATCCCGAAGAATTCCTGGAGCACACCAAACTAGAGTTGTTCCACGACCAAGTATTCTGCTTCACGCCAAAGGGGCGCCTGATCGCGTTACCGCGCGGCGCCAATTGCATCGATTTCGCCTATGCGGTCCATACCCAGGTGGGCAACACCGCGGTAGGCGCAAAAATTAATGGCCGTCCGATGCCGCTTGCTAGCGCTCTCCGAAACGGCGACGAAGTCGAGATCCTCTGTTCGGATGCTCAGTCCCCGCCAGTCGCTTGGGAGCGGCTCGCGATCACTGGAAAGGCGCGCTCGGCTATCCGTCGAGCATCCCGCGATGCGGTGCGGCTTCAATACGAAAAGCTGGGCCGAGAGATTCTCGATCGTGCTTTCCGTCGGTATGGACACTCATTCAGCGAAGAAGCCATTGAGAAGGGTCTGCCGCGTTTGTCGCAAGCCACCGCGGAGGATGTCGTTACCGCCGTCGGCCGAGGCGAGCTGACCTCGGAGGATGTGTTCCGAGCTGCCTTCCCCGAGGAAATCGCCGGGCCGATGCCCAAGCGCCGGCGGCAGGTGAAGCGAAGCGATGAGGGCTGGTTTGGTCTCGGCAAGGTTATGGGCCTCAAGTTCCGTTGGCCGGGGTCCAGCGGAAAGGAACGGCCTGACGGGCCAAGCGCCATCCCGATCCGTGGTCTGAAAGGGGGGCTTCCCGTCCATTTTTCCGAAAGCGGCGCGATCCCTGGCGATCGGATCGTGGGCATTCTGTCGCCAGGACAAGGGATCACGATCTATCCCATCCACGCAGCCGCGCTTAAGGAGTTCGATGACGAGCCAGAACGTTGGATCGACGTGACCTGGGACATTGACGAGGACAATCCGCAACGCTTCCCCGCCAAGATCGCCGTGACCGCCATGAACGAGCCGGGCAGCCTTGCACAAATCGCGACGGTTATCGGCGAGGTCGACGGCAACATCCAGAATATCAAAATGACCAACCAAGTTGCCGACTACACGGAGATGCTGATCGACTTGGATGTTTGGGATCTTCAACATTTGAACGAGATTCTGACTGGATTGAAGGCCAAAGACGTTGTCAGCAGCGCCACACGATCGGAAGAGTAGCGAACCGCAACAACGCTGGCCTGACGCGAAAAAAGCCATCAAATATGATAGGTGTGCTGCGCTTACGGACTGAATGCAGGCTGTCGCCTGCAGCGAGGTAGAGATGCTGTTTAAGCGCCGCGAGGCGGAAAGCTGGCTGAATCGGTTGCGCGTGTCCTTATGGCCGCGGCGTAGCTGGGGACGCTCAACTCGCTACGTGGTTCATCGGGTACGTCGACTAAGCGCGACTCCTCATGCGGTCGCCCTGGGCTTTGCTGCGGGTGTCTTCATCTCAAGCACCCCGTTCATTGGCTTTCATATGGTCCTGTCGGCGGCGCTCGCGTGGATAATCGGCGGCAGCATTGTTGCCGCGTTGCTTGGAACGTTCGTCGGCAATCCGCTGACTTATCCGCTGTTTTGGGTCAGCAGCTATGAGCTGGGGTCACTCATGCTCGGCCAAGGCGACAGCGATGTCGAACTTGATCTTTCGAAGGGTATCTTTCAGACCGAGCAGATCTGGACCCTTCTGAAACCAATGACGCTCGGCTCGATCCCTATCGGCATTGTGCTTGCCGGTCTCACTTACGCTCTTGTGAGACCAGCGGTGAATGCATATCAGCATCGGCGTCGCGATCTTCGGTCGACAAACGAGGTCGTATGAGCGAGCTGAAAGGATAAGCGAAGTGGGGAAGGCGACGCCCATTCCTAAGATCCGGCTTGGGATCAACATTGATCATGTGGCGACGCTGCGAAACGCGCGCGGTGACGCACTTCCGGATCCTATACGCGCCGCGCAGCTGGCTGCCGAAGCCGGAGCCGACAACATCACCGCTCATCTGCGGGAGGACCGACGCCATATCCGTGACCACGACATTGCCCGCTTGTTGTCGGAAGTGGATTGCCCACTCAACATGGAGATGGCCGCAACGAAAGAAATGACCGAAATTGCGACGAAAGCTATACCGCCCGCGACATGCCTGGTGCCGGAACGCCGTGAGGAGGTGACGACAGAAGGCGGCCTTGATGTTGTGGGGCAGCGCGATGTGCTGGCGCCGGTTGTCGCCGCGCTTAGCGGAGCAGGCACCAAAATTTCTCTGTTTATCGACGCAGACCCCTCTCAGATCGAGGCGGCGGCAGGCTTGTCCGTACCGGCCATCGAGATACATACCGGCGCGTGGTGTCACGCCGCCGACGAGGGCCGCCAGGACAAAGCCGAGACGGAGTGGAATGCAATCGTCGAGGGTGCTGCCTATGCGCACTCCCTTGGTCTTGAGGTTCATGCTGGCCATGGTCTCAACTACGTGACGGCAGAGAAGATCTCGTCGATCCCAGAGATCGTGGAACTCAATATTGGCCACTTCGTTGTTGGCGAAGCCGTGTTTGTCGGGCTCGGTGAATCCGTGCGGCGTATTCGTGCGGCTATGGACCGAGGGCGCGCGCTCGCGGACGCAGGTCGAGGGGATCGCATCGCCTAATGATTATTGGTCTCGGTAACGACATCATTGATATTCGGCGGATCGAGAAGACGATTGATCGGTTTGGTGACCGCTTTCTTCAGCGGATCTTTACGGAGACGGAGCGGCTTAAGTCTGACAGGCGCGCCCTGCGCGCGGCGTCCTACGCGAAACGTTTTGCGGCAAAGGAAGCCTGCGCCAAGGCTCTCGGCACCGGTTTCCGGCGGGGGGTCTTCTGGCATGACCTCGGGGTCGTGAATCTGCCATCGGGCCGGCCGACGATGGCGCTTACGGGTGGTGCTGCCCGCGTACTCGAAGAGCTCGTGCCTGAGGGCCATGCAGCGCAAATCGATCTCACGATTACCGACGATTTTCCTTCCGCTCAGGCGATCGTTATCATCTCGGCCATTCCGCGTTCGCCATAAAATTGCACGACTAATCGCATCCTTGGTTTGCCCAGGAGGAGGCGAGGGGCTATAGGGCTCTCAACACCAGTACTTTGAGACGGCTGGTCCGCGATGACGGACACCGACTAAGGAGAGCGCCGCATGAGTGTGGACGCGGACAAGAGTTCTTCAAAAGGAAGCAGTTGGGAGACGCTTCGGGTCGTCATCCACGCGCTGATCCTGGCGCTGATCGTGCGCGTGTTCTTTTTCCAACCGTTCAATATCCCATCTGGCTCGATGATCCCGACGCTGCTCATTGGCGACTATCTCTTTGTCTCAAAATACACCTACGGCTATAGCCGCTACTCGTTTCCATTCGGACTAGATTTTTTTTCTGGACGCATCTGGGCCGCTGAGCCGGAACGCGGCGACGTTGTTGTGTTCAAGCTGCCGCGTGACAACGAAACCGACTACATCAAGCGGGTTATCGGCTTGCCAGGCGACGAGATCCAGATGGTCGACGGCATGCTGAAGATCAATGGTTATGCCGTCGACAAGGAGAAGGTCGACGACTTCGTATTACCTGCCGCAGGTGGCCGGAATCGTTCTTTCACGCGCTACATGGAGACGCTCCCTAACGGGGTGAGCTATCCGGTCTTGGATCTGGTAAAGGGTAGCGTAGGCGACAACACGGAGGTCTACGAAGTACCAGAAGGTCACTATTTCATGATGGGCGACAACCGGGACAACTCGACGGACAGCCGTTTTCTATCAGAGGTTGGCTTCGTCCCCTTCGAGAACTTCGTCGGAAAAGCGCAGGTGATATTCTTCTCCATCGATGAGGATGCCAGCTTCTGGCAGGTCTGGCGGTGGCCGACCGACGTACGTTGGAACCGCATCTTCAAGTCAGTGGACTAGGGCCGTGGCTAAGCGGCGCACAACGGATGCCAGCGTCTTAGCCGATGGTCTTGGGCACGCGTTCGAAGCGCCTGAGCTGCTCGAATTGGCGCTTACACACTCGAGCGTACGTCCTGGCTCGAAACCAAACGAAGACAATGAACGGCTCGAGTTTCTGGGTGACCGTGTCTTGGGCTTGGCCATTGCGCAACTCCTGTATGAAAGGTTCCCCGACTCTCCCGAAGGAGAGATTGCTCGGTGGTTCAATCACCTCGTTCGGACGGAAACCTGCGCAGAAGTCGCTCAGCGTTGGCGGTTGGGTGAATTCATTTTGATGAGTAGTGGAGAGGCTGGATCCGGGGGTCGCCGCAAAAAGACGATTTTGGCCAACGCTTGCGAGGCGATACTCGGCGCAGTGTTTTCGGATGCGGGCTATGAGGCAGCGCGAGAGATCGTCTGGCGCTCGTGGGAACCCCGGCTCGCTGAATTGAAGGAATCCGCGCCGGATGCCAAATCAGTTCTCCAAGAATGGGCTCAGGGGCGCCAGTTGCCCTTGCCGAACTACACCGAAGTCGCGCGCGAAGGACCCGATCATGCGCCGCGTTTCACGGCTGAGGTTCATGTAGAAGGGGTGCCGCCTCAAAGGGGCGAAGGCACAAACAAGCGCTCGGCCGAGCAGGCGGCGGCATTGGCCATGCTCGTGCGTGAGGGTGTCTGGCAAACGGTCGCCAATGACTGAGGCGGCCGACGCTCCCACGCGCTGTGGTTTCGTGGCCTTGATCGGCGCGCCCAATAGCGGAAAGTCCACGTTAACGAATTCACTTGTCGGCACCAAGGTCTCGATCGTCACCCACAAAGCGCAGACAACGCGCGGGCCCGTGCGCGGGATTGTGCTAGCGGGCGATGCTCAGGTGATCTTGGTTGATACGCCCGGCATTTTTCAGCCAAGGCGGCGCCTGGATCGAGCAATGGCACAAGCAGCGTGGGAGCGTGCAGGGGATGCCGACCTTGTCGCCCTAGTTGTCGATGCAGCCCGTGGGCTCGACGACAAACTCGAGCCAATCGTAAAACAACTCCCGGAAATCAACCGGCCCGTCGTCGCGGTGCTGAACAAGGTGGATCTAGTCAAGAAGCCAGCGCTCTTGAGCCTCACCTCAGAGCTGCTTGCACAAAGGACCTTCGATGAGATCTTCATGGTTTCGGCATTGACGGGCGACGGTGTGGACGATCTCCGTGCTTATCTGGCGAGTACCGTTCCCAATGGTCCCTGGCTATTTCCAGATGATCAGCTAACAGATGCGTCCCTCCGCCAGACGGGGGCTGAAATCACGCGCGAAAAGTTGTTCCTCCGCCTACACGAAGAGCTGCCCTATGCGTTGACCGTCGAAACGACCGAATGGAAGGTTTTGAAAGATCAAAGCGTACGCATCGAACAGACGATCTTTGTTGAGCGCGAGAGCCAGCGGCGTATTGTTCTCGGCAGCAAAGGGCAGATGATCAAGGAGATCGGGCAGGCGTCGCGCGAAGAAATCTCGGAGATCGCGGGCGTCCCTGTTCATCTCCTCTTGTTTGTGAAGGTCCGCGAACGGTGGGGAGAGGACCCTGAACGCTTCCGCGAAATGGGGCTCGATTATCCGAAGAACTAGGCACGTGGAGCTGTGCATGCGCGAAGTCCTCACCGCAGATGAGTGGCAGCCAGCGATTAGGGCCAAAACGCGCGCGCATGTCGCGCGATTCTCATAAACCCAGGCCAGGTAACTGTCTGTGCCAATCGCAGGCGTTCGTCTCAGGCAGGCGCACCGCGACAGGCAGCAGGGACCCCAACAATCGGATCGAGAGCACTGACATGCAGCACGTAATTCTCAGAGCATTCCTGGTTTTGACAGTCGGGACGAGTGCAACAGTGGCTCTTGCCGCCAGCAAGGCGGTCGACGAGGCGAAATGCGCTGGTATCTTCTACGTAAACAAGGATCTTGCCGAAATGGGTAAGGGTAGCGCCGACAAGCCGGCAAGCTACTGGGAAGGCTTGACCGGAAAGGCAACGGCCATGGCGTTCGAGGCAGCGAAGGGCGCCAAATCGAAGGAGCAGGTAGAGGCGGAGATTGGCGAGATCTCGACCACCATGGGGTTGGCAGTCAAGAAAGAAGACCCTGAAACGCTGTCCTACCTAAGCGAACAGACTCCGCAGTGCGAGAAACTCGTAAACGCGGCCGACAGCACTCCGTAAGTCTGCGACCTCGTTATCATTATCAGACGCGTTGAAGGCTATCGGCACATTTGCCGTTGAGTCCGATGTGCTAATCTGTGACGCACCGAGTCGCAGAGCGGTGCGGTGCACGTGTTCGGATGCGCTGCGCCATAGTCGGCTACACGGAGTGTTCCAAGCAGGTGCACGGATGGACTGGAGCGATGAAGGTATTTTTCTGATTGGCAAACCGCTCGGCGAAGCTAATCTCATCGCGGAGGTTCTGACCCTTGAGCACGGTCGCCACTTAGGTCTCGTGCGTGGCGGCCGTTCGCGGCGCATCCTCCCGACGCTACAGCCCGGCAACCTGGTTCGCGTCACATGGCGAGCACGGCTCGCCGAACATCTTGGCGGTTACAATGTGGAACTCATGGAGGCGCACGGCGCGCGCGCCCTCGACGATCCACGTGCGCTATCGGCCATCGGCATGTTGGGAGAACTGGTGAAGCTCTTGCCCGAGCGCGATCCGCATCCCGAACTCTATGCCACGACACTGCATGTGTTGCGCTCGTTCGCAGAGCCTGAGGTGTGGCCGGCGCTGCTGGTCTACTGGGAAATACAGTTGCTTCAGGAACTCGGTTTCGGCCTTGATCTCACATCTTGCGCCGCGACGGGGAGCATAGAGGACCTGGCCTATGTGTCGCCGAAATCAGGCCGGGCGGTTTCCCGTGAGGCCGGCGCGCCCTATGCGGACAAAATGTTGCCGTTGCCACGATTTCTGATCGACAGCGCGGGCCCGCTCGCGCCCTCGGACATCGTCGCAGGATTCGAGCTTACCGGCTTCTTTTTACAACGCGATGCGTTGTCTCCTCATGGGCTTAAGTTTCCCGACGCCCGGGCACGGCTGCTCGATCTCCTGACCCGTGAGACCCATGCCGCTTGAGGGGAATCACGCGATAGGGTAATCGCGAGACATGGGAAAACGCGCTACGCCCCCTGAGTCGGGGCCCATCGAACCGATCAATCTGAAAGAAGCTTTGGAAGAGCGCTATCTGGCCTATGCGCTCTCGACCATTACGCACAGGGCGCTGCCGGATGTGCGAGACGGACTGAAGCCGGTCCACCGCCGTTTGCTCTACGCTATGCAGCAACTGCGGTTGCAGCCGCAAGGCGAGTTCCGCAAATGTGCGAAGATCGTTGGCGACACGATGGGCAATTTCCATCCCCACGGCAATCAGGCAATTTATGATGCGCTGGCGCGTCTGGCTCAGGACTTTGCCGTGCGCTACCCGCTCATCGATGGGCAAGGGAACTTTGGTAATATCGACGGTGACAACCCGGCCGCCGACCGGTACACCGAGGCGCGGCTGACGGATGTTGCCGCACGTTTATTGGAGGGTATCGACGAAGACACAGTCGATTTCCGGCCCAACTACGACGGCCGCGAAATGGAGCCGGCCGTCCTCCCAGCCAACTTTCCGAATTTGCTTGCCAATGGCGCTTCGGGAATCGCGGTCGGCATGGCGACAAGTATACCGCCCCACAATGTGGGCGAGCTGTGCGATGCAGCCCTCCATCTCATAAAGTTCCCAAAAGCGACAGCCGACAAACTTGTGGGTTTCGTGCCTGGACCGGACCTACCTACCGGCGGCATCATCGTCGAACCACGCGAGCAGATCGTTGAGGCCTACAAGACGGGCCGCGGTTCCTTCCGTTTGCGCGCCCGTTGGGAGAAGGAGGACGCAGGCCGCGGGACCTATCAGATCGTCGTCACCGAGATTCCGTATCAAGTGCCCAAGGCCCGGCTTGTAGCGCGTATCGCCGAATTGCTTCAGGGCAAGAAGCTACCGCTACTGGCTGACGTGCGTGACGAGTCGGCCGAGGATGTAAGGCTTGTGTTGGAGCCGAAAAGTCGCAGCGTAGATCCAACGCTTCTTATGGAATCGCTTTTCAAGGCGACTGAGCTTGAGACGCGCGTCTCGCTGAACATGAATGTGCTTAGCCAGGGCAAGATTCCAAACGTCTTGGGGCTACGCCAAGTCTTGCTTGAGTGGCTTGAGCATCGTCAGCAAGTCCTCGTCCGCCGTTCGAACTTCCGCCTGTCCAAGATCGATCACCGCCTGGAGGTCTTGGATGGCTACTTGATCGTTTATCTTAACCTAGACCGCGTCATCCGAATCGTGCGGGAGGAAGACGAACCAAAACCTGTCCTCATCAAGGAGTTCAAGCTCTCCGATGTTCAGGCCGAGGCCATCCTTAATATGCGCCTGCGCGCCTTGCGGAAACTCGAAGAGATGGAGATCCGTCGCGAGCACGAGAACCTGACGAAGGAGCGCAAAGAGCTTAAGGCGCTTCTGAAGTCGGAGGATAAGCAGTGGAAGCGGATAGCCGATGAGATTAAGGACATTAAGAACAGCTTTGGTCCAAAGACGGAACTAGGCAAACGCCGGACGACATTTGAAGAAGAACCGGAGGATGTCGCGGTTGAACTGGCCGAGGCCATGATCGAGAAGGAGCCCATAACGGTCGTCCTATCCGATAAGGGATGGATACGGACGGTCAAGGGTCACGGCGCCGATACGTCGAAGCTGGCGTTTAAGGATGGCGATAGGCTCAGGCAGATCCTCCAAGCCCAGACCACCGATACGTTGTTGCTGTTTGCAACGAACGGCCGCTTCTATTCGCTCGCTGCGGACAAACTCCCTGGCGGGCGCGGTCACGGCGAGCCGTTCCGCCTCATGGTCGACATCGAAGATGCGGGCGACTGCGTCGAACTGGTCGTTCATGAGCCTGGCCGAAGGCTGCTCGTCGCTTCGACGGCGGGGTATGGCTTCGTGGTCGCCGAGGACGATGTCATTGCGATGACCCGAAAGGGCAAGCAGGTACTGAACGTAAAGGGAGACGACGAGGCTGCGGTTTGTGCGCCAGTTGCAGGCGACAGCGTTGCGGTAATTGGTGAGAACAGAAAACTCTTACTGTTTCCGCTCGAAGAGTTACCGGAGATGCCGCGTGGCAAGGGCGTGCGACTACAGCGCTATCGCGACGGCGGCTTAGCAGACGCGAAGACGTTCTCGAAAAAGGAAGGGCTCATCTACATCGATGCGGCAAAGCGCAGCTTCACAGTAGCACCGGCTGACCTCCGGGACTGGTGGGGCGCCCGCGCGGCTGCAGGCAGGTTGCCACCGCGCGGCTTTCCTAAGTCCGGTAAGTTCGGAGAGAAGTTTTAGCGTGGGAAGGTGTCGGTGTTGGTGCCGCGGACCCAGCCCTTCGATGTGAGCCGCTCTTGGGGTTGGAACCGCTCCTTGTAGCGCATCTTCCGCGACCCCTCGATCCAATAGCCGAGGTACACGTAGGGGTATCCGAGTGAGCGCGCGTACTCCACATGCTCAAGGATCATGAAGGTCCCGAGACTTCTCTGCGCCCAATCTGGATTGAAAAAGCTGTAGACCATGGAGACACCGTCGCTGAGCCTGTCGCAGAGCGCGGCGGCAACCAGCGGCGACTCGCCGGTGCCCCAGTCCGGCTTGAGCCGATATTCGGTAATGAAGGTCTCCACGACACTGTCCTCGACCATCAGCGTGAAGTCGAGAACGCTCATTTCGGCCATGCCGCCATCACCATGACGCGCTTCGATATAGTCCCGAAAGAGCGCGTACTGCTCTGAACTCGGCATTGCCGGCTGCCGGGTCACCACGACGTCGTCGTTCGCCCGCGCAATGCGTCTAAGCGACCGCTTCGGCTGAAATTCGTTCACGAGGAGGCGCACAGGCACGCAGGCCGAACAGGAGTCGCAATACGGCATGTAGGCGATGTTTTGGCTGCGCCGGAATCCGCCCCTCAACAAATTGTCGATCAAAAAGCTGGGTTTGTCGCGGGTCAGGTGCGTGAAAAGTTTTCGCTCCATCCGGCCTGCCAGATAGGGGCAAGGCTGGGGTGCGGTAATGTAGAACTCCGGAAAATTGTTCTTGTGTTCTGTCACGGGCACCAGACCGGAAGCGAATCCAAGTCAATCCTCGAATAGCTTAAGCGAGGATCTGCGCTGGGCGCAATCGGCACAATGCGCGCAGCCCAACAGTGTTTGGAGAACTCCGTCAGACTGAGACGGTTTCACGCGCGGCAGGCCGGTTTATCACCAGCACACCGGCGAGAATGTCATGCAGGCAGCGCTTCCGAGAATCGAAGAAGCACCAGAGCAAGATCGGGAAAAACAGCGTCAGAGAGAACCAGAACAAGAGCGCATGGAACGCCGCGATCAGCGGTGTGACCTTGCCGCCGTACCACATCGGCACAGCGAGCCCCATCATGCGCTGGCCGATAGTCGAGGACTTTGGCCCACCGATCGTGAAGGCGTTATAGCTGAGTCCAACGATAGGAAAAATGAGCCCAAAAAGGAGCCAGCCAAGCCCAAGCGTGAGAACGCCGAGAACCGCCACGAACACAAACGCGATGCCCGTGAGCACCGCAATCATGACCGCGTCGACCAGAAATGCGACACAGCGCTTTCGGATGACCGCGTTGAAAAGCTGCGGCTCCGAGACGGGATCGTAAGCGTGCGTTGGCTCTGGGAAAGTCGTGGTGGTCGGGGTC
>JARFRF010000187.1 GCA_029287395.1 Methyloceanibacter sp.
AAACGGGCGAGCGATCTTTCAGGCGGCCAGCGGCAACGGGTTGGCATAGCTCGGGCTCTTGAGCAGGACCCCACGTTGCTCTTAGTAGACGAACCAACGGCGTCGCTCGATCCAAAAACCGCTCGGCAGATCATGCGTTTGATCTGCGAAGTCTGTAGAGAGCGCAGCTTGCCTGCAATCATCAGCATGCACGATGTACCGCTCGCTAGGATGTTTGCCGATCGCATCATCGGTCTGCGCGCAGGTGAAATCGTTTTCGACGGGTCTCCAGCAAAACTCGACAAGAGCATCTTGACTGAGATCTACGGCGAGGAGGACTGGACGCAGATCCACGACGACGAAGAGGTGCCAGCTCAGGGCAATGCTGAGGACCGGCACGCCCGCGAAGAACGTATGGCCGGTCTAAGATGAGGACCGGTAGCGCTTCCGCCGGCTGGAGCCGGCCGCCACTCATTCGCAACCCATGGCTCCGCTGGAGCCTCTATGCCGGCCTCTTCGTCTATCTCATCGCTGCGGTCTCTACACTGGACGTCAATTGGGCGCGCGTTCTCGATGGAGTGAGTAACGGTTGGCGTGTACTCGAAGGTTTCTTCGCGCCCGACTTCACAGCTCGTTCACGCGACATTTGGCGGGGCATGGAAGAGAGCTTGACCATGACCCTTACATCCACAGTGGTCGGATGCCTTGTCTCCATCCCAATCGGCCTTGGCGCCGCACGCAACATCGCCCCCCTCCCCATTTATGTTGTGTGCCGATCAATCATCGCGATATCGCGCGCGTTCCAAGAAATCATCATCGCCATCCTATTTGTGGCAATGTTCGGATTTGGGCCCTTCGCCGGATTTCTCACCCTGGGCTTCGCCACGGTCGGCTTCATGGCGAAGCTGCTGGCCGAAGACATTGAGGATATCCAGGAGACACAAGCGGAAGCCGTCCGTGCCACGGGTGCATCCTGGTGGCAAGTGATCAATTACGGCATTCAGCCTCAGGTGATGCCACGGCTTATCGGCCTCTCCCTCTACCGGCTCGATATCAATTTCCGCGAAAGCGCCGTCATCGGCATTGTCGGTGCAGGTGGCATCGGGGCGACACTAAATACGGCGATGTCCCGTTACGACTACGATACCGCTGGTGCGATCCTAATCATGATCATCGCGGTGGTACTCGTCGCGGAGTACGTGTCCAGCCACTTAAGAAAGTGGGTGCAGTAATGCCGGTGACGACACTCGATGACCGCCTTGTGTGGCAAAGACGAACACCGCTCGCCCAATGGGCCATCTGGTTTGGCTGGTTAGCGCTCGCTGTCTTGTTCGTCCTGTCGTGGCAGGTCATGAACAAGAACACCATATGGCTGTTCGTAGAAGATGCTCCTCGGCAAGCGGCGGATCTGTTGTCGCGCGCGTGGCCGCCCCGCTGGTCCTATCTTGAGACTCTCTGGGTTCCACTCTGGGACACGATCAATATCGCAACACTCGGTACGGGGTTGGGAATTGTCCTCGCGACGCCGATTGCGTTCCTGGCGGCCCGGAACACGACGCCAAGCGTGGCGGTCCTTAGGCCACTTGCGCTGCTTATCATCGTCACATCGCGATCCATCAACTCGCTTATCTGGGCGCTGCTGCTGGTGGCCATTATCGGCCCGGGCTTGTTGGCAGGGATCGTCGCCATAGCGCTCCGATCGATTGGTTTCATCGGCAAGTTGCTCTACGAGGCCATCGAGGAGATCGATGAGGCCCAAGTCGAGGCGGTACGCGCTACAGGAGCTTCGCGATGGCAGATCATGGATTATGCCGTATGGCCTCAGATCGCCCCTGCTTTCGCCGGAATCTCCGTATTTCGTTGGGATATCAATATCCGCGAGTCAACGATCCTCGGACTTGTGGGCGCAGGAGGTATTGGGCTGCAGCTTCAGTCGTCGCTAGCGCGCCTGGCCTGGGCCGAGGTGACAGTGATCTTCCTTGTAATCTTGGCAACCGTCGCCGTATCCGAGTGGGTATCGGCAAGGGTCCGAGCTGCAATAATCTGAGAGAGTTTGATGGCAAAAATGACATCTGACGCGGGCAAGCTGACGCAAGTAATTTGGTTGTGCCCTGCGAGCTAACGATGTCCAGCCCCCGCGATTATCTGAAACGCAACAGCGCGCCGAGACGCCCGGGCGGCGAAACCATCGGTGACGTCATCGCGCGGCGTTACAACCGGCGGGACATCATGAAAGGTGCTCTCGGTGTCGGCGCCGTTGCCGCGCTGTTTGGGACGACGTCTCTTGCAGGATGCAGTTCCGAAGAGGTGATCGAGAGCAACCCAACGACTTTCACGCCCTCGGGCTTTTCGTTCAAGGAAGTGAAGGCCGGAGTCGATCAAACACACCACGCAGCCGAAGGATACGAAACGCAGTACCTTCTGCGATGGGGAGACCCGATTGTCTACGAGGCGCCAACATTTGATCCCTATCGGCAGACTGCTGGGGCTCAAAACCGACAGTTCGGCTACAACAACGACTACATCGCCTACTTCCCGATGGACCGAAACGGCAACTTCATCGAGGGCGAGCAGACGGCAGACGGCAATGAGCGCGGTCTCCTTTGCGTCAATCACGAATATGCATTGAGTACGATGATGTTCCCTGGCGTGCTGCACAAGGATGACAGTGTTGACTTCGCCTCAATCCGAGACTGGATGGTTGACGTTGAGATGTCCGCCGTCGGCGTCACCGTCGTCGAAATCGAAAAGGACGGAGATAGCTGGCGCGTCGTCGAAGACAGCCCCTACAATCGTCGCATCACCGCAAGTACGCCAATGAGCGTCGACGGCCCTGTTATCGACAAAGGCAACGAAGAAGGCCTCGATCGTTTGAAGACGAGCTACGACAAAACGGGCAAGAGGCTCCGAGGTACATACGCAAACTGCGCAGGCGGAATAACGCCATGGGGTACCTACCTCACCGCAGAAGAGAATATTCAGTTTGCATTCTATACGGAGCACACGGACTCCGAGGGGCAGCCTGCCCTCAGTGGCGAACACAACGTCCGAAAGGACAAGTTCGATGCTTATCAGATCCCGATCCGAGGATATGTCTGGGGGCGCGAGTACGACCGGTTCAATCTGGATAAGGAACCCAACGAACCAAATAGATTTGGCTGGATTATTGAAATCGACCCTTTCGATCCGAAGCCCATGCCCGTCAAGCACACAGCTCTAGGCCGCTTCTTCCATGAGGGCGCGGAGACATATCTCAGCGAAAATAATCGCGCTGTCGTCTTTAGCGGAGACGACTCCAGGTTTGAGTACGTCTATCGTTTTGTCAGCGACGGCATCTACAAGCCTGGCGACAAGCAGGCCAACATGACGCTCCTCTCCAAAGGGACGCTGTCCGTGGCAAAGTTCAATGACGACGGCACGGGGGAGTGGATACCGCTCGAGTACGGGAAGGGTGAACTTGCCGAGGCCAGTGCTGCAGGTAAGTTCAAAAACCAAGCAGACGTGGTCATCGATGCTCGTCTTGCGGCTGATGAGGTAGGCGCCACGAAGATGGATCGGCCGGAGGACGTTCAGCCGAACATCAAGACGAAGCGCGTCTACGTTATGCTCACAAATAATACGAGTCGTTCTCCCGACCATCCGGCAGCTGCGGCCAATCCGAGAGCGAACAATAAGTTCGGCCACATCATCGAAATCACCCCTGACGGCCTCGACTTCGCTGCCGACTCCTTTCAGTGGAAGATCCTCGTTCTATGCGGCGATCCGAACAGACCCTCGCTCAACACCAATTGGAATCCGGAGACTTCCGAAGACGGCTGGTTCGTCACGCCAGATAACGCTGCCGTTGACGATCAGGGGCGGCTCTGGGTCGCGACAGATCAGGGGCGCAATTGGCCCCGCACGATGCGAGCTGACGGCCTTTATGCTTTGGACACGGACAGCGTTGGCGGCCCCACGCCGCATCTGTTCTTTCGCGTTCCCGTTGGTGCGGAGCTTTGCGGCCCCTGCTTCACACCGAATGGAGAGACGCTGTTTGTCGCCGTACAGCATCCCGGCACAGACGGCGTCAAGAACTTCCACGGGATCGACGCTGACGCGAAAGACGAAGACAATGCGAGCGTTACCGGCGAAGGCGCTTTCGATCCCAGCAAGCCGGTGAGCTTCAACAATCCCGCGACGCGCTGGCCTGACTTCAAAGAAGACATTCCGCCCAGGCCGTCCATTGTCGTTATCACCCGGAAGGGCGGCGGCAAAATCGGTGGCTGATGCGGAACCGGTGAGCCGCGGACCCAGACTTGCTCCCTGCCCCTTGAAAACAGACGGGCTCCGTGTCAGCTAGAATCGCGGCCAGAACTCTACTGATTCTTTGCCTTTTTAGGGCCGTTGCGCTCTGCCTGGAGGAATAGACCGATCGCACCGAGACGAAAATCCTCAGCCACGAACGACCTGTTCGACGCCCCGCCACGCAAACCCGCGCGTGCAAAACCCGCTAAAGCACAGCCCACGAAAAGCGGGAGAAGCGGCAGTGCGGAGGCCGGCTACACCGCCGCGGATATTGAGGTGCTCGAGGGACTCGAGCCCGTCCGCAAGCGGCCCGGCATGTATATCGGCGGGACCGATGAGA
>JARFRF010000155.1 GCA_029287395.1 Methyloceanibacter sp.
GCGGTGATCCGTGCGAACTGGGCAAGCTTCTCAAGGAGCAAAGCGAACACCTCACGGTGCACGTCGTCGGCTATCAGCTCAGGAGCTTCCGCTGGACGGGCGCGCAGAGCTTCCTCGACACGAAATGCTTGGCCGAAGAGACCGGCGGCGAATACATCACCGCCAACAACCGCCAGGATCTCATCGCGGCGTTCCGAAAGACATTGGGTTGCCCCATGATGTCCGCGCTTCCGCACGGTACGCTGCGCTAGTTCCCTAAGCGACCCAGCATCAAAGCTCCACGCCGCGCTTCGCGTAGTAGCCTCTAATCGACGGATCATTCATGACGCGTTGAAAATGCTCCATGAGCTCAGGTGCAACCTCCTCGACGAGATTGGTCGGGACATAGTCCAACATGCCAGAGGTCAATTGCCGTACCAGCATCGCCACCTTGAGGTCTGCGATGGTCAGGCGATCGTCGGCAAAGTATCGCCCGCCGTTATCCGACAGGTTTTTGCCCAACTGCTTGAGAAAGAGAGGGAACATACCTTCGACGAGTGCTTCGCGCCGCTCCTTCTTTTCCTCGTCGGGAAGGAACAGGGTTGCGCCGATTTGTTGAAGGAGATCCTCGACCGCGTCCATCGCCTCGTCGCATAGCGCGGCCTGCCAGAAGTCCGAAGGGTATAGACCTGTAAGCTTGGCGACATACCGACTGATCGCATTGGACTGCGCCAAGGTTTTGCCCTCGGCCTGCAGAACCGGCACAGCACCGAATGGCGTGGTGTCTTTGCGTTCCGGCCAGTCGGCAATCGCAATCCTATCGTCCTCGAAGGGAACGGCTCCCATCGAGAGCGCGAGCCGCACGGGTTCACCCCGGCCCCCATGAAAGTCGAAATAGGTCAGTTTCAAATCGCTCATGAGCATCCCCTCACTCAGTATGGGTGCATCGCGGCTTAGAGTTTCCTTGAGCTAGATTGCAAACAAGCTGACTTGATTGAGGCGTGCCGCGCGCAACCAGAAGTGCAAAGTCTAAATCAGGAGTACGGGCGCGAACAAGTCGCTGGGCTAGCCCCGACCGCTACTTGGAGTGATGCGCGCCAACACCTCTTCAATAGCGGCTACGACCTGCTTCGCCTTTGTCGGATGGAGCGCATCGGGATGAGGCGCGGCGAATCGGCCTTCGTCATTGTCAAAGTATCGGCCAGATGCGTTTTGGAACGCGTCTGAGAGCGCTGCCTGTGTCACAATCTGGGCGCCGACATCCACACCGGCGCGCGCGCTGCCGTAAGCGTCCATCACCATCTTAGTCGCAAGCAACGAGCCCGGATTGATCGCGATGACCGCAGGGCCCTCACCCTGAAGCGACTCTGCAAGAACGCGCGACCACATCATCAGCGCTAGTTTGCTTTGGGCATAGGCCGCGCCGTCGGAAAGCGGCATCTTGCCGGACAGCGCCCGCAAATCGACAGGAGCTTGGGCCGCCGAGGAAAGATTAATGACCCGCCCGGACTTCGCCATTTGGGGTAGCAGCAAGCGCGTCAGGACATAGGGCGCGATGGTGTTAACGGCAAACCGCGTGTCGAGTCCGTCGGCGGTTCGCGTATTCGGCGTGCCGTAAATGCCGGCGTTGTTGATCAAAATATCGACAGTGGGGTGCGCCGCGACCACGTCGCTTGCGAGGGCCTTCACGTCCGCCATGGAGGAAAAGTCAGCGACATAGGTTTCGACATGACCTGCGCCGGGCTGAGCGCGGAGCATCTCCTCAACATCTGCGAGCTTGTCGGCGCTGCGCCCGTGCAACAGCACCGTATGTCCCAGCCCGCTCAGCATCTTGGCGGTCTCTAGCCCGATCCCGTCCGTCGCGCCGGTTATGAGAATGATCTTAGGCACTACGTCGCCTTGCGCAGTACACAGATGATCCCCCTACTCTTTCTCTATATAGACCTCTTCGCCCATTTCGCGAAACTTAGCGCTCATTTCGTCCATGCCTTGCTTGCGTGCTTGCTCGACCGCATCGCTGCTAGAGAGGACGCCCTTCTCGTTCAGCTTTGCGGCGTATTCGCGAACTTGCTGGGTTATCTCCATGGAGCAGAATTTCGGTCCGCACATGGAGCAGAAATGAGCGAGCTTGTGCGCCTCTTTCGGAAGAGTTTGGTCGTGATAGTCGCGCGCCGTATCAGGATCGAGCGACAGATTGAACTGATCCTCCCAGCGAAACTCAAACCGGGCCTTTGAGATTTCGTCGTCACGGGCCTGCGCCGCCGGGTGGCCCTTCGCAAGGTCGGCCGCATGCGCGGCGATCTTATAGGCCATCACGCCCGCCTTGACGTCGTCACGATCCGGGAGCCCAAGATGCTCTTTGGGCGTCACGTAGCAGAGCATGGACGTTCCGAACCAGCCAATCATACCAGCCCCAATCGCCGATGTTATGTGGTCGTAAGCCGGTGCGATGTCTGTCACTAGCGGGCCGAGCGTGTAGAATGGCGCCTCGCCGCATTCCTTGAGCTGCTTCTCCACATTTACCTTGATTTTATGCATCGGGACATGGCCGGGCCCTTCGATCATCACCTGGCAGCCGCGATCCCAAGCGACTTTCGTCAGTTCACCGAGCGTCTCGAGCTCGGCAAATTGCGCGCGGTCGTTAGCATCGGCAATTGCTCCAGGACGAAGCCCATCGCCGAGACTAAAGGATACGTCGTATTTCCGCATGATCTCGCAGATCTCGTCGAAGCGCTCATACAGGAAGCTCTCTTTGTGACGGGAAAGGCACCACTTGGCCATGATAGAACCGCCACGGGAGACAATGCCCGTGACACGATCCGCTGTTAGATGGATGTAGCCAAGGCGCACACCCGCGTGGATGGTGAAGTAATCCACCCCCTGTTCGCATTGTTCGATCAACGTGTCTTTATAGACCTCCCAATCGAGCTTCACGGGGTCGCCATCCACCTTTTCCAGCGCCTGATAAATCGGCACGGTGCCGATCGGCACAGGCGAATTGCGGATAATCCACTCGCGCGTCGTGTGGATGTTCCGGCCGGTGGACAGGTCCATCACCGTGTCCGCGCCCCAACGAATGGCCCACACCATCTTCTCGACTTCTTCCTCCACGGAGCTTGTCACTGCAGAGTTGCCGATATTGGCGTTGATTTTGGTGAGGAAGTTTCGGCCGATAATCATCGGTTCCGACTCGGGATGGTTGATGTTGGCGGGGATAATCGCCCGGCCCCGCGCCACTTCGTCCCGTACGAACTCCGGCGTAACGAATGGCGGAACGGCGGCGCCAAAGCTCTCCCCATCCTCCAATCGCGCTGCTGCTTCCTTAGCGGCCTGTTGGCGGCCGATATTCTCGCGGTGTGCGACATAGACCATCTCGTCCGTAACGATGCCCGCTCGGGCCAGCTCCAACTGCGTCACGGGCGCGCCCGGCAAACCGCACAATGGCTGCCTTGTCACCTCAAACGCGTCGGCCAAGTGTCTTTCGCCTACACCGCCATTGTCTTCCGGCTTGATGGCGCGGCCTTCGTACGGCTCGACCCCGCCCCGCCCCGTGACCCAGGAACTCCGCATGGGATGAAGTCCGCGCTTCACGTCGATCCTGGCGCCATCATCAGTATACGGACCTGACGAATCATAGACGCGAAAAGCCTCGCCGTTACTCAATTCGATCTCACGCAAGGGCACGGCAAGATCTTCGCGGCTTGGTGGTGAGGCATGCACCTTCCGGCTGCCGATCAGCGGGCCCGTTGTTACTTGCGGAGAGTTTGCTGTGTGGTTGTTAAGCGAATCAGGACGGTTCATGTCTATCTATCTCAGCTAGAGTATCCAAAGAAGCAGAGTATGACGCCGGCCACAAACCAGACCACGCCGGCCACGGTGATTGCGACAGGTTTATCCAGCATAGCCTCGCCGAACTTCTCGACGGTGCGGAAGAAAACGATGCGCATCGTTCCGCCGATCACGGCGAGCCAGCCCAGCACTGTGATGATCAACCGCCAATCGAACGCCCATACATTGTGATAGAGCACGATAGCGAGCCCCGCCGTCATGACCAAAATGCCCGAGATGTAGATCAGCGAAGGGCTTTCCAGGAATTCCCGCGCCATGGCGACTTGTTGCCCGCCGTTGACAAACAGGCTGATGGCGGCCGCCAATATGACCGGTCCCATGAGCTGCGCGAGAAAGATTGACGTCTGCAAAAGCGCAATCTCCTGTCCCTTCGCCGGTACAAGCCGGATCAGGTTCTAAGGGTCTCCGCGGCAAGCGGACTCTCAGCCCCGCATGGGGCTCCCCCCGGACGGGCAACACCTTACGCCGACAGCGCTTGCTTCGGAAGAGGGGAGTGGGGACGATCGCACCCAGCAGACGACCAGGCGCGGGCAATAATACCCAAGGCACCCCTTAGGTTGCACTTTTCAGCGCTCTGACTTGGCTACCAGCAGACCTTGGCGCCGGTCGTGCACACGTTGGGTGAAACCACGCCACGCCAGCAAATCGTATGGCCGCGTGAGGTAATAATGTCGGGCTTTTGGTAGAGATGCGAATCTACCGACTGGCGCCAATAGGGCTGGGGCTTGGCGCGCATCGGCGTGACGGACGCCCTGCCAATACCGTTGGATGCCTTATATTTGGCTATCGCCTCTTCGAGCGATTTCTGAGACCTGGCGACAGCCGTCTGTTTGTTGACCCCATCAGCGGTTCCAGACAATCCAACGCAACCTGCTTGCGCCGTCGTGCTGTGAGTCACAAGAAGCCCTGCCGCCACGAATGCCAGTGCAAAGGCGCGCCAATACGACCCCATCGAAGCCTCCTTAGAACGTGTCGGGTTGGAGAGTTTTACGAGCCAAAATTTGCCATGACCAGTAGCTTGAAGTCTGGGCAAAGGCGTTCTCCAATCGCTGTTACCCTTATGCCACAGTCTATGGCCTATTCAGCGCCCCGCCTATAGGACATGAGTAGGTTTCACATGAGATCGGGTGGCGCGCGCTAATGGCGTGAAACTCGTCGGAGTGCAGAATGAGCAGGGGTAGAAAGTCCGTCCTCGTGACAGGGTCCTCTAGCGGCATAGGTGCCGCCATTGCCAAGCGCTTCGGCCGCGAGGGCGACCACGTCGTGCTGCTCGCACGAAACGAGGAACGGCTGGAACGAACAGCCCAAGACGTACGGAAGGCCGGCGGAACCGCGACCACGTATCAAATCGATCTGCAAGACATCTCCGCAACGTTGAGCGTTGCGGCGCGCATCACTGAGGAAGTCGGCACGCCCGACCTTCTCGTTAACAATGCCGGCGCCGGCAGATGGCTTCCCCTATTGGAGACGAACACTGAAGAAGCGTCGGCCATGATCGCCGTTCCCTATCTCGCTGCCTTTGCCCTGACGCGCGCCTTCGTCCCATCCATGATTGAGAGAGGCTCTGGCGGGATCGCGTTCGTAACGTCACCGGCTTCTTACCTCGCCTGGCCGAATGCGAGTGCCTACATCGCCTCAAGACACGCGCTGGCCGGCTTCGCCGAGGGTCTGCAATCGGAACTCAAGCCAACGGGCATTGTCACAACTCTTGTGGTCTTGGGCACGACGGAAACGCCCTATTTCGAAAACAATCCAGGTAGCCGTGAGCGAATCCCAGAAGCCGATTCCCGGTTGCTGCCGGTTCTGACAGCAGATCAGGCAGCAAACGCCGTATATGAAGGTCTCGCGCAACGAAGACGCTTTGTCGTCAAGCCGGGCTTTTACAGGGTTCTGTTCGTCTTGAACGCGCTCTTCCCAAAGACTGTAGCGAGCCAGATCCGCCGCGCGGCAAAGAAGGCACGCAAAGCAGGCGCCTAGCGACGCAACATGCCGAAGCGCTTCAACAGCCAAAAGACGAGGCCCGAAGCACCAACCAGCAAAAACATCGTCACGATGAACCCGGACTTGTCGTTCACGAGCGGCAAGCCGCCTGCATTCATGCCAAAAATCGAGGAGATGACGCCGGCAGGCAGAAATACGGTTGTGACGATTGTCAGCAGCTGAAGATTGCGGTTGGTCTGGTCGGTCATCCTTAGCGAGACTTCTTCTTGGAGCAGGTGCGCGCGATCTCTTAGGGCGACCATTTCATGGTCCAACCCGTCCAGACGCTGAGCAATATGACTGGTTTTTAGGTCGTGTGCCTTGCCCGTTGTCTGCCACGTGTTCTGTTCGAACCGTGCGATCACGGAACGCTGCGTCGCCAGCAGCCGGTGTAACCGCACTGCAAGCCGCCGGCATTCCGCCAAACGCTTTGGGATATCCGCAGAGACATCGACGATCAATCGCTCTTCGATCTGGTCCAGTTCATCGCTCAGAGCAACCGATTTATCCTCAACGCCGGAAGTGACCTGAATAAAGATCGACTCCAGCAAGCCCACATGATTTCTCGGATTCTGACCCGCCTGCACGGCCTTTCGAACTGCCTCCGTAGAATGCAGGCCCTCCCGACGCCCTGTGGCCAGTAGCTTTTCCGTGGCAACGAAATGCAGGAGCCCAAGCTCGTCGGTAAGTCCCTCAAGCCGATAGACCAAGTCCGCAAAGACACCGTAGATGCAAGCATCGTCGGCATGCAATTGCTGATGATCGCCCACGGAAGACAAGAGATCCACGGCAGCCTTCGGAAGATCTTTCAGGTGAGCGCGCATGAAAAGTGCAGCGCGTGCGTCGGTGAGATTCAAGTGCACCCAAAGCCAGCCCTCCTCAGCGGTATGACCCCGCGCGCTGGACGGCAGCGTGCTCTCGGTAAGCTCTTCTGTTGTCCCGTCCGCGCTGAAGCGAATGGCCCAGACGAGGCCTGGGCACATGTCGGTGGACGCTGATGGATGTGTCGACTTTGCGGCGGCTGCGACAGAGACAGCGGACTGAGCTTTGGACATGATCCCCTCGTACAAGATAACAGAAGAGTCTCAGGATTGAGGCTCTGTGACCACCGCTGGGAGTTAGCCCCTCTCCGCTAACGATGTTCCTCGACGCTCGTTGCGATGAGCTCCTTGTTTAGCGCGCGCAGGGCATGGGTCTGCGAGATTTTTCCGACGATACGGCCACGATCATAGGGGCCCACAACGGGCAACAGGTCTGCGCCGAGCGTGTCGAAAACCCGCAACGCCGTTTCAAGCGTCTCGTCGGCTGGCAGAGCCCTCTCACGATCGCTGTCTGGAAGCTCCGTCGGCTCGTCCTCCTTCAAGGGCCACATGATGTCGGACACGCGCAAGTCTTTCATAATCGTGCGGTGCGGGCCTTCGTGCAAAATGATGCCCCGCGACTCGAGCTGGGCCTGGAACAACGAACGCCCAAGAATCGCTTGGTTGATACCGTTGGCCACGGCGACAGTGAGGAGAAGCGCAAGGCTTAACTCGAAGCCACCAGTGAGTTCGAACACCATGACCGTTGTCGAGATCGGTGCGCCCAGCACAGCAGCCGCAACGGCACCCATACCAAGAATGGCGTAGAGCCCCTCGCTAGAGCCGACCTGCGGGAACGTGGCCGCCGCAATGAGACCGAACGCCCCGCCAGTCATGGCGCCGAGATAGAGCGCAGGTGAAAAAACGCCGCCGCCAAAGCGTGAGCTAAGCGTTATCGCCGTGGCGGCCGTCTTGAGAACGATCAGTATCAGCATCGTCTCAATGGACAGTTGATCCTTCAGGGCCGCATCTGTGGTGTCGTAGCCAACCCCTAAGACCTCGGGGTACCAAATAGCCATGATACCCACCATCAAGCCCCCAACCACGGGCCGCATAACGAGCGGCATATTGATGTTGCGAGCCGTCCAGTCGGTGCTGAGGATCGCCAGTTGAAAAAGCACCGCAACCAAGGCGGCGACGATCCCCAGCAACACAAAGGCCGGTACTTCGAGATATGACGCGATGCTGTACTCCGGAACGACGAACGCGGCGACATCTCCGAACCAGGCCTGAGAGAGGATCGTGGCGACCACGGATGAGAGCACCAAAGGTACAAATGTCCGGATCGAGAAATGGCCGAGGATCACCTCTTGCGCGAACAATACGCCCGCGATCGGCGCGTTGAACGACGCGGCGACCGCACCCGCCGCACCTGACGCAAGAAGCGTTCGGCGGGCGGAATTGGGCAGATTGAGATGCCGCGAGAACGTCATGGCAATGCTGGCGCCGAGATGGACGATCGGGCCCTCCCGGCCAGCGCTGGCCCCGGATCCGAGAGACAACGCACTGGCTGTGGCGCTGATCAGGCCTTGGCCCAATTGGAGGCCACGGCCCCCATTGACGCGCGCTTCTATAACGTCAGGCACTGCCACGGTCCGTCTGGCTGACAGCGCATATCGCAGTATCAGCCCAACAAACAATCCGCCAACGGCGGGGGCTAGCATCACGACCCACCAAGGCTGGTGCTTTGCAGCCTCAGCCACGTGCTCAGACATCGTATGGAGCCACGGCCACTGAAAAACGCCGATAGCGAGTCGAAAGAGGATCGCGGCTACGCCCGTGGCCAATCCGATCACCGGCGCAAGAAGCCAGACAATGGGCTGCCGCGTCTCCTGGAAATGTTTGAGATTGGGGAGGGTCCAGCGCCGGGCCGTGTCCAGTAGCTGCGCGCGTCTCAAAGCCATCTACTGGGTTTAAGGTTGTGGCCTTCCCTACTCAAGCACTCGTAGCCGTCGTTTGGCGAGTTGCCAACGGTATGGTGCTTTCAGAGCGCCAACCCGGCTCTGTCCTCGCCTGAATCGACCAGGATTCGACCTTAGTATTGTGCACTGCACAATATCCTTGAACTCTATTGTGCAGTGCAATATATACCGGGTGTGCTTTAGAAACACTCTCCTCAAGAAAGGACAACCGAAATGATCGAGTTCGACAAAGCAGCCTTCGATAAGGCGGCCAAAGACATCCAAAAGCTGGGTAAGGACAACTACGAAGCTGTGCTGAAGTCCTACGGCCAAGTGAATCAAGGTATCCAGGAAATCGGAACCAGCCTTAGCGACTATGCGAAGCAAGCTTTCGCTGATGCCAACGTAACGTTTGAGAAGCTCGTTGGCGCGAAGACGCTCGAGCATGCCGTTGAGATCCAGTCTCAGTATGCCAAGGTGGCTTACGACAAATGGATGGCCGAGATGACCAAGGTCGGCGAGATGTATGCGACTGTCGCTCGCGACGCATACAAGCCGGTTGAAAAGGCCGTCGAGAAGACCGCCGCCACGGTGACCGCGTCTTAGTCGGCTAATTCAGTCCTAAGTCAAAAACACGGGCTCGGGGGCTTCTGCTCCGGGCCCTTGTTTGCGTTCGCCGTGCTAGATCTGCTTCCAGCGATTGGGGTCCACAGCACTTAACGTCGGACTACGACGCAAGCTTAAGCGTCTCCCCTTGGGGCGGCGACGCCACGTCGGCGCTTTCGCCCATCGTACGCATCTCCCCGACTGGCTGCGCACTCTCACCGAACTTTCGGAGCAAGCGCTTCATGTAGCGCCTAAACCGCAAATGATGAATTTCAAACCGGTGCCATGGCGTATCTTGTCGCTTGATGCCGTGGCCGATATCGGGGGTCGCGCTCCGTTTTAGGTTGCGAAACCAATCGGCCCGTTGCGGGTCCTTCTCCTGGGACGTGATAAACGCTGCAATCAGACGCGCCTGGTGGTCGGCGACCTGCCAGACGCCTCCTTCGGCCGGATCGAAGAGGCCGACGGCGAAGAAGTCGTCCCAGTCCCTATGGAATGTATGGATGAAGAGCTTCGACCAGCCTTCTTCATCGAGGACGTAAGAATCGTCCATAAACGGAAAATGGACACGGAAACCAGTGGCCCAAATCACCATGTCGAAGTCAGCAGAGGTCTCGTCGGTGAAGTAGACGCGCTTGCCTTCCATGT
>JARFRF010000039.1 GCA_029287395.1 Methyloceanibacter sp.
CCCCCCCCCCCCACACCCCCCCGCGACTCGATTCGTCGGCAGCGTCAGATGTGTATAAGAGACAGCCCTTAGCTCACTGAAAATCTCAAATGCTTCCGCCTCATCGATCTCACTCATGATGGCCCAGTTGAGATCGTCCAACTGCAATGGGCGAAATGCAGATAGTACATCGACACCCCTGTAGTCGGGAAACATCATTGACCCAACTTCTTCGAGATTAACGGCGGCTCGCGAACCAGGCGTATCAACTGGCTGCAGGCCGATGGCATTATTCAGTTTCTCGATCCTTGCGACCGTCTCAAAGGGGATACCCGAGCGCCGGATTGCCTCCAGGTAGTTGTCACGGTCCTCAATCAGGAAACGCGACTGACTGCGTAGCGTGAGGTCATCGCCGACGAGGTAGGTTTCGCCTGATTTTCCTAGGCCAACGTCTTCCCATGCCTGCTTGTTGGTCATCACGTCGTTGATGCGATCGACGGGCATCTGAAAGACCAATACGCCCAACTTGGTGCCATCTTCCTCATAAATGGGCGAGGCGATGAACGACGCCTGGGCATTGTATGATGGAGGATAGGGAGCAAAGTCGGCCAATCTGACGAAATCTTTATCGTCCGCGTCTCGCGCCGCCCTGAAGACTTTGGCAAAATTGGTTTCTGCATAAGGCCCGCTCAGCAAAGAAGTTGCAAAGTCGACCTCTTTAAAGACCGAATAAATGATATTGCCCGTATCGTCATCCACCAAAAAAATGTCGTAATAACCAAACTCCTCCAGGTAGTCACGGATTATTGGGTGGTATTTTCGATGCACTCGAGCATAGTCGCTACCGTCTTCGGCAGCCGACAGCAGATGCTTTTTTCCTGTCGGGTTAGGATTGGATGCAATATAGCGGTCCTGCAGCGCCAAGATCGCGGGGTCAAGCGGCCAATAGGCACTCACAGCAGCGGGATCATCTAGATTGTCGTTCAGGCGTCGAAGAAACTCGCTGGTGTAGTAGTCGCGAAGTCGTGAAGAATCATTTTCCGCGTTCTGCGCCGCCGCTTCCTGCTCGAAATTATTGAAGGCATCGCGAAACTCCCGCATGGCCTTGATGATCATACGATCTTTCGACAGCGTCAGAACTTGGCTGCGTATGAACCCGAAATAATCCTCAATCTGCTGCGCCTTCATTTCGCGCGCGGCGGAGAGCTTATCGAATGCCTGCCTTTCTAATGCCGACCGGGTTATCGAAAACCCTACGAAAGCATTGACCAACAATGTCAATGCGGCGATACCGACCGCGATTGAGAGAATTTTGGTAGATATCCTAAAGTGTCTGAATTTCACGCAGACCTCCGCGTCCACCAAGTCCGATTACGATTGAGCCAAGCCCCGGACAGGATTCTCCCAGCCGTGCGCATCGACCTTATGATTCCGCTCTCGATTCAAACTCAAGGCCGTTCCGGCACCTCCCCTGGTCGCGACCGGTTCCCCGTTGCCGGCCGCCCGCCCGACCTTGGCAAGAACATCATCAGGCAACTCATAATCTTCAATCTCGCCATGCTCAGACAAGTTTAGCCCCAAATCTTCATGGGCAGCTGGGACCCGAAGTGGCCAAGCTCGATCAACCACGTTCAGCAGCACGTAGGCCACCCCAAACGCCCAGACGGCGCAGGATACGATCCCGAATAGTTGCACGCCGACCTGCTCGATACGGGTAAGACCGGTACCGAGTATTTCGAGATTCCCATAGAGGCCGACGGCCAGGGTACCCCACATGCCGGCTGCCAGATGAACGGGGATGGCGCCGACAGCATCATCGATCCTGAGCTGTTCGAGTAGTTTCTCACCGCCAATAACAATCATCCCTCCTATGAGGCCTATCAGGCTAGCGATCGGAGTAGACACGGCAAAGCAGCTGGCCGTAATGGCCACCAAACCTGCGAGGGCGCCGTTGAGGAACTGTCTTACGTTCAGCCGGTTTTGAACGCCAAACCCCAACAGACCGGCGGCTACTGCACCCACGGAGCCGGCAACCACCGTATTGATCAATATCGTCGACACTTGATTGTTCAGCGCGAGAAGACTTCCGCCATTGAAACCTAGCCAACCTATAAAAAGAAGCACAGTCCCGAGTGTCGCCACGGGAAGGTTGGAAGGCTTCATGCGTTGTGGCGTTCCATCGACGGCAAAGCGTCCTCGCCTGGGACCAATGATAAACAACACCGCCAGGGCTATCCAACCGCCAACGCTGTGCACCACTGTGGAGCCTGCAAAATCGACGAAACCCATTGAGTTCAGCCAGCCACTAGTTCCACTTGCATTCCGCCCGCCCCACGCCCAGTGCCCGAATATGGGATAGATCAAGCCAGATACCAGAAGCGCTATAATTAGATAAGAACTAAGGTGAATGCGCTCAGCGACAGCACCCGAAATAATGGTAACTGAAGTCGCACAGACCATGATCTGGAAAAGGAAGAACGCTCCGACCATGCCCCCTTCGACAGAGAAATCCAGGAACATGCGATCCGTCCCGAACCAACCGCTGTGACTTGCGCCAAACATGATTCCAAAACCGACACCCCAGAAGACCACCACGGTTACACAGAGGTCTGCTAGGTTCTTCACTGCGACGTTGACGCTGTTTTTCCGGCGCGTGAGCCCACTTTCGAGACACAGAAATCCCGCCTGCATGATAAAAACCAGCACGCTGCAAAGAAGAATCCAGAGATAGTCAAGTGCTATTCCGCCCTGAATCACCGCCAGCCCTCCATAGCAGCGGACCGCTTCGCGAACACGTCCCGCAATGTGTTCACCTCGCACATCTCGAATACCTCGCGCACGTTCCAGTCGATACCACAGACCCTCAAGCCTCAACTGGCCCCGCGAGAGCTTTGCGATAGCGAGGAATATGCACCAACCAACGCAGCTCTCAAACTTCAGTAGTTACGTATTGATAAATAGTCGCTCTCCTGCAGCCAGCACCCTTTCGAACTACTGCTGTGGCTTATTGGCAATCGCCGCGTCCAAGACACCCGTCGAAGGGAATAACGGTCTCGATATGTCGCGTTCTTGTCACCATGCGCGCCTTCAAGGTGGTTACCGCCCGATAAATAGAGTGATATTTAAACGCGAGTCTTGCCGATTACTTCCGAGCGGGTGATGCTGAATATCTCTCCTATGGTGCCGTTGAAGCGCTCGTGCAGCCATGCAGATCGATGATCATCACGCCGTCGCGCTTTCTTTGCAGGATATTCCGGTCACTCCAGTAGGTCGATACGGCTAGTGCTCTTCTAAAGCCGCCATGCAGCGAGCCACACGAACACGGACTAGCCTGAACGCACATGGAGGCTGGGAGTAGTCCTCGTTGATCTATTACACGACAGGAAGTGGCGGCACGGTCGTCACTCTCTTCGCCTCATCCTGAATGACTGACTGCACTCTCTCGTACAGTGCGTCGGCGCCCTCCGATGAGTTGCCGACGGCGACCACACCAAAACGGCCGTTCTCACCGACCGTCGGGAGCATGTGCAACAGGACGCCCGTCTGGCTGGCTTGATCGAAGTGAAGCCCGTGCCGAATTACGACATCGAAAAGGTCGTTGGGAGAAAACGCCCGATAAAGGGTCGACTCCAGGTGGTCGCTCGCCGTGTAGAACTTTTCCTGTCCGTTCGGCGAGCGAAACACGCCATCTTCGGGATAAAACCTTCCGCCGGTTAGAAACTGAAGGATCTGGAAAGGATGTGTGGTCCCCCCTAGTCGCAGGTTGATCTCGATCGCGTAGGACTGCCACGTATCGTCGTCGTCCCTTACCACCACGAAATCCACCGCGAAGCGACCGAGTGCTCCCAAATCTGCCAGACGTTCACCGATCTTTGCAGCCTCGCTCGCGATCAGGGTTCCGTACTCGGGGTTTGCCGGAAAGCGGCTGCCCAGGAAGCTGCCGCCACTAGGACCACCGAGAAGCTGATCATGAGTGGAGAGAATTTCGATTTCACCTAGTGGAGATACCCGCATCTGCACACTAGGACTCAGGAAATCCCGTCCCTGAATCCGCTCCTCCACGATTCCGCCAATCTTCTCCATTCCTTCGGAGAACTTTTCGAAATTGACCGAAGAGGCCTCGTAAACCATGGACTGCAGCCTCTCCTCTATTGCAGTCGCGTAGGACGGGTCGGCCGGATCGGGCAAATCTTCGAGGTCGATGACGGCATTGCCCTCGCCGGATATGCCGTCGTTCAACTTGACCATCGCTTTGCGGATGGATGACTTCTTCTTGTGCATGTCGGCGATCGCTGTCCTGACGTCGCCCATTGATCGTAGGTTTTCGATGCCTATCGGATAGGAAGCCCCCGCAGCGGCGAACACCTCGCGTCCACCACTCTTTCCTCCGAGATAGAACAACGATGGATCGGAACCATACAACGGAATACCCAGCCGAAGGGCCAGGTCGCGTTCCTGAAGCGTAACCGTATAGGTAACCAGATGCGCCCGATCTAGATCGGGGATCATCGAGCGTATCTTTTTGCACAGATGAGGTCGCTCCAGCAGCTTAGTAGTCAAGGCACGAGGCGACCGATCCTCTGGCGCGACGTTGATGAATCTATCCATTGCGTGGCTGGTGATCACACCCGGCATCAGCGACATGTAGTAGTCTAGAGTTGTCGGCAAGATGGTCTGAGAAGTCACATAAATCATGCGTGTTCTGGGCTGGCGTAGCAGCATCAATAGGAACAGCATGCGCTCCTCATAAGACTGCATCTCCGCGCCCTTGCAGTCGAACTCGATGGTCTGGGATGGAACGATAACGACGGTCTGCTCGCTCTGTTCTTCCGGATTTAGGCCACTGATCGACTCCCAAAGGGGTATGAGCTTGGCCTGTAGCTTCTCAAATCTTATTTCCGCTTCTCTCTCAGAGATGCCGAGCGGCGGCACCTCAAGAGGCTTCATCATCGCCATGTCAGAATTCCATTTACTATTTTATTTATGAAACTTGGCCGGGCTAAATCTACGGATCGTCCCTAAGCCGTCGGGAAACAAGCTATCGTTGCTTTATAAGCGAAAATCCATGCGCATCGAGAGCTTCAGAAAGACGCCAAAGCATCACCCTCGGAGTCGTGCAATTCAAGCAAACTGCCGAAGCCGGATATCTCCATAACTTCTTTGACGACCCCGGTAGCATTGCAGGCCTTTATGGCACCGCCAGATCCTTTTTGTTGTTTGGCCGCGCGCAGAAACACTCTGAGCCCAGCGCTGCTGAGGAATTCGAGATTCTCAAGGTTCAAGAGCATCTTCTCGGTGCTCCCGATGATATCTCCCATTCGGTCAGAAGCGGCACCGGAAGTATGTGTGTCTAGGCTTCCACTGATATCGACCACTGTCACGTCACCGACGTCGCGAGTGCTTATTTCCATGATTTTTCTCCGTTAATCCGATCTGCTAATGAATAGTCCTTGCACGCAGGCAATCGGTCCTACTCCCCTGCTGACCCCGCCAACGACGCTTCACATCGTCTGCGAAGACATCATGGACGGCATGCGGTTTCTTCAATTTTTTTCGACACTGCTTAGTGGGAACAAGCAACCCCGTCGTAGTGGTTATGAAGTCTGCCAAGCACAGCGTTTGACCGAATGATGCCAAGTCGCTGATTGCGTTTTAAAGAGCGTTGCAAGGTTAGCCAAGTCCCACAGGGGGCATTGTCAGATACATGGATTGCTTCGTAGATTTCCGATATGCGGGTCGGTGCCCGTGACGGTCGAATCGGGTGGTGCTGCCGAGCCGAGGGGTGTGCACGGCTCCGTGCCCCAATATTTCGGCCCCACGGCCCCGGCTGCCCATCACATCCTGCTGCAATTCCTCACCGGTTCGGCGGCTAGGGCTGGTTCGCCGCTTGCGCCCGCCCTACCTATGCTGCGTGGTCGGCGTTTTCCCGATCAGGATCGTAGATCACCATTGCTTGAATTCGGTAATGGTGCCACTGCCATCGACGTTGCAGTAGCCGCTGGCGTTTTTGCCGGAGACCTCCCAGTTGAACGAAGCACCGTCCTTCTTCAGATCGGCAACGGTCATTGCGCCCGAGTCGATGTCTTGCTGCAGCGTGGCGCCCGGGCGGACAGTGATATCCGAATTGGGCGCATCAAACTGCTCTAGAACCCGGTTCTTGCAGCCGAGGCCGAGCTTGCCGATCACCGCTTCGGTCTCGTTGCCAGCGACGGCCGGCGGAGCGCCGTCCATGGCACCAGCGCCATCGTCTGCGGGGGTCGCTTCAGGAGCGCCATCCATGGCGCCAGCTCCGTCGTCAGCGGGGGCGGCCGGCGCTTCCACCTGGGCGGGTGCTGGCTGGCTCTGGGCTGCGGGAGCCTCGGTCTGCGCCGCGGGCGCAGGCGTGGGCTCAGGTTTGCTGGCCGAGTCTTCCGTCTTGGCGGCAGGCGCGCTGTCTTTCACCTCTGAGGCCTCCTCAGAGCAAGCCGTCAGAGAGACAACCAAGGAAATTGCGATAAGTCCGTAGAACGCTTTCATGCTTCACCTCTGATTGAAAATCGAAAACCTAAAGAGCACCCTCGTCCGTCATCGACATGACTTC
>JARFRF010000098.1 GCA_029287395.1 Methyloceanibacter sp.
GGAAGGTTGGCCTAAACATGGAGGGGATATGAAAAGGTCGGAATACGGCGTATCCACCTGCGACGGCGTGGTGACGCGCGCGGGGCGATTGAGCTGCACTGTCGTTTTCGGTCATGCAATTACCCTATGGACGGGCGATGATCCGAGATCGTCACAAAGCGATTCGAATTGCGCTTGCTAGCCTCTGCGCACTAGCGGTCGCGCTTGTCACGGCGCTGGCCATCACCGTCTCGCTGTCGGATTTCGATCTGCAGCAGAGCCTCCCATCGCTCGACAGCTTTGGCCCTGCCGCAATCGTTGTTCTTCGGTTCCTTACAAGTCTTGGGTGGATCGTACCCACATCGCCCCTTTTGATGGCGGCTGCCGCCACGGAGGGTGTGATGCTCGGAACGCTCTATGTTCTAATCGGTGCGCAGCTCGGTGCTCTGGCCGCTTTTCTCATCGGACGGCATTTCGGTCGCGACTTTGTGGAGCGTCCCGGCTGGCTTGATCCAGTGTGTGAGACGCGCGTAGGTCGTTGGCTCCTCGACGAGAACACGTGGCAATCGCAACTGATGCTCGCTGTATTTCTCAGCCGACTTATTCCGGGGCTCAACATGGACGCGCTGAGCTATGTGGCAGGCATTACCGCGCTCAGCGTCTGGCGCTTCTTTCTTGCTAGCTTTACTGCGCTGCTGCCTTACACACTGCCGCTTGTCGCCGCGGTACAACAATTGGTGGCGTTTGGCTCGGACACATTGGCGATCGCCGTTATTGCACTTGTTGCGCTCAGTGCCTTGGTTGGCTTTTCAAGGAAGCGGTCCGCCCGAGCAGAGGCTCGGGCAAGACATAGTCGAACCTTAGGGTCCTAGGACCCTTCTTCGCCGATCGCCCGGTCATACATGGCCCGCGCGTCCTGCTTGAGGTCCCGGCGTGAGGGCGCCCGGAGATAGAGCATATGGCCCCCAGCATAGTTTCGAACCTCAATTGGTTTAGCGCCCTTAAGTGGCGGCAGTTGCTCAACGAGATAAGCCGGTACGGAATAGGGCGTGATGAGGTCGGTGTACCCGCTCGCGATAAGCACCTCGAGGTTGCGGTTCGCTGCCCTAGCATCCTGGACATCGTCTAGAGCGCCAGCAAAGCCCTGCTTAGTCTCGCTTGTGCCATAGTCCCAGCGGCCGCTGATCTTCCGGTTGAGGAGCTTGAATTCGACGTCTGTCTCAAAACCGAGGTCTTCAGCGGCATAGCGAACGAACGCGGTCGACCATAGCGGTAGCGTCGCGTCCAATACGGGGTCGGGGCCGCGCGGCCAGGAACTTGCAGGATGCGGATCGGGGCCGCCGACACTTCCATCATACAAGCTCAGGACCTGACCTCCCGCGCGATCAAACTCTTTTGCGAAAACAGACTGCGGTATACGGGCAAAGTATCGCTGAACTTTTTGCAACGGGAGCCCGGTAATCTCGGCAACCTTTTCGCTGGCTGATTCCCCACCTTTCTGAACACCGGAGGCAAGTGCCACCAAGTAATCGGTGATCGCGTATGTCTCCACATCTTTGAGCGCTGTCGCGAGCTCCTCGCGGGTCGTTACGCCCTCACTCTCCAGTTTGACGGCAGCGTACGAGGGTAGTTGCAGCGCCCAAGGGAGGGGGTCGTAGTCCTCCCCGCGTAGCATTGAGAATTCAAGCGCCGGCGAGATCAGGACGAGACCACTGGGGGAAACGCTGCCTTTGCGTTGCAGCTTCCGCGCGAGCTTGGCAACACGGAAGCCTCCATAGCTCTCGCCGGCCAGGAAAACGGGCGAGCCCATGCGGCCCGCTGCAGACAAATAGAGACGAACAAAATCGGCGAGGGACTCGGCGTCTTGGTCGACACCCCAAAAATCTTTTCCGCTCTTGCTTCCCGCCGGACCGCTGAATCCGGTCCCGACAGGATCGACGAAGACGAGGTCTGTGAAGTCCAGCCAGCTTGCATCGTTGGGGATCAAGCGGGCAGGTGGCCCTGTTAGCGCGCCTTCATCGGTCGTTGTGACAACTTTCGGTCCCATGGCGCCCAGATGAAGATAGGTCGACGCTGCGCCAGGACCTCCGTTGAAGACAAACGTGATTGGCCGCTCGGGGTTCGCCGGGTCGGTAGTGTAGGAAACGTAGAAGATCTCGGCTTCCGGCTTGCCGTCGCTGTCCCGCGGCTTAATCGTGCCTGCGACAGCCGTGTACGGGATCTCCCGGTCGTTCTGCTTAAGGACGTGCTGTGAGATTTCGTCTTCCGGTAGACGCAGGCCCTGATTGGAGCTTTCGCCGGCTTGGCTCGCGACGGTTTTGTCGCCGGTCTCGGAACTACTCGCATCCGTGGACCCCGTCTCCGTGTTGGCCGTGGCCTCACGCGCAGTTTCAGTGACGGTCTTATCGGCGGTCTGAGCTTCTTCTGCGTAAGCTGCGATCGGCGCCGAAATTAGAAAGAGCGTGGCGAAAAGAGAGAGGATTGAGGGGCTTACTCGGTGATGCAGGGACAGTGTCACGGTTCCTCCGACTTCATTATCTCGATGATGCAACGCACCCCGCTGACTGAGCTAGGCGCTGAAATCGACCGTCTCAAGGCGGTCTGGCTGACGATCACACAGCTTTGACCTTGACCGTGCCATGTTTGGCGCCCAAGCATCTGAAGATGAGACCGTTTCCCGTCCTAGTGACTTGGCTTGCCCTCGGGATCGCGCTGACAGCGTGCGCATCGCGCAGCGATATCGAGGCCGGGCGTTTGGCTAAGGAGGAGGCCGCCAAGGCCGAGGACGATGCTAAATGCCGGAGCGCAAATGCAAAGCCCGGCGAGCCGGCCTATGAGGCGTGCCGGCAAGAGCTGGCGACCAAACGCGCCGCAAACGCGGAGATCAACTACCAAAAGGCGCGCGATTTCGACCGCGTCCTCGGCGGTCTCAACGACTTGTAGGCTAATTAGCGCTCCCAAGCCCTCAATCGATCACTTCATGCATGCCAATGCCGAACGGCTATTGGCCGCCGTGGCTATGACGGCTAAGCTGGTCCCAGCGGAAATCGACAAGCAGTAGTTCTGTGCGGCAAGGGTAGGGTAGGCCGAACAGAGCGGTCCAATTCCGCTAATGAGACTTGGCGTTTTGGTCCGAAGCTCTTGCTATGGGCGCGGAACGCGCGCGTGTTTCGACTCCGAGGCCGATCGGGTTCTTCGCTTTGTGCGGCCTGGTTGAGGAGAGGAACCGGCGAACAAGCCGGTTCCCGGCCGAGAGTCGGTTTTGGGGGTCATCGCATGGGCAGTCCGATGAAAAAACGGCGTGCCTGGTCGACGTTGGACGACGAAGCGGATGCTCAGGAGTCCGCTGCCTTGGCTGCTTCACTCGCAGCGGCGAAGGATACGGCAGCGCGTTCCGGTGCTCTCCTGTCCAGCGCAAAAGAAGACCTCACCGATCATCAGCGTTGGCTCCAAGCTCAGAGCGCCGCTGTCGAACGCGATCGAGACCGGCACGAGCGTTGGCTTCAGCGACAAAAAGACCTTCGGCTTGCAAACACAAAGAAAGACCGCATTCGCCGCCATCGCCGATTGGTGCGACTGCGCGCACTTCAGGCTATTCGCCAAGCATTCGTAGATCTTTTTGTTTTTGTTCGATCTTGGATCGCGTTTGGGGCCGGGAAGGTCACCAGCGCGGTGCGCTTTGTTGGGCGGATAATTGGCGATGCCGCGGCCGCTGTCTGGCGCGTCATAGCTTCAGCATTCCAGCATGCTGCCCAAGCTGCGTCGGCGTTAGCAGCTGTGGTGGCAAGAGCCACCGCCTCTGTCTGGCAGGGTGTTGCCGAACGAGCCCTTTGGACCGGACAGAAGATTGGTTCGTTGGCGCGCGGTGCACGCGCTGGCGTTATGGCGGGGGCGGCGTGGGGCGGCTCCCAGGCATCCGCTTCCGTTCGGGCCGGCAGTCAGCTCCTAACGGCTGGTTCTGAGGTCGTGGCGCAAAGAGCTGGTGCTATGTCGCGTACCGCTGAAAATGCCATTAACACCGGCGGGCGTGCTGTCGGCAACGGCGGACGGGCGCTTGGCAGTGGCTTGGCCTCGACTAGCCATAGCGCACAGGCTCTTGCTCTCGCCACACGGGACACTGTTACATCTGGCGCGTCGGCAAGTGTAGCAAAAGCCGCGAAGCTAGGTGCTTCGGCAGGCAGGCGGATCTTCCGCGCCAGCAATTGGGTAACCTCTCGCCTTGCCGCCGCGCCTTCCAAGGTCTTCATACATGTCGCCCGGCTCGGCCACGAGGTGCAGCATTTTGCGCGCGTTCGTGCTCCGGTACCGACATCGGCTCAGTTGCCCCCAGAAGACGATGAGCGGTCGTCGCTCAGCGCAGCGGACTTTGAAGCGGACGTCTCGGAACCGGATGAACCGACCATTGGCAATGAGCGCCACACGGCATCGGTTCATATCTTCGAGACATATGGGCCTCATCCTGACGGTGCGACTCTTTTCGGCCAGCCCGCGAACGATCCATGGAGTGCAGAACCGAGCCCCCTCGCCGGGCCAGACAGGGGCGACGCGCAGGAAGCGGCGACGACCGTAGCCAAAGGTGGTTCATTGGCCCCGCATAAGCTGGCTGGCTTCGTATCGGACTTTCCTACTAGGATCAGCGAAGCGATGCGAGCCTCAGGCAAAGGCGTATACGAACAAGCGCGTGCTCTAGGCCGCACGGTGCGAGGCAGCGCTCATGCAAGTTGGGCCTGGATGCGCCGACAAACGGCGCGCAGTCTAGCATCCGCGCAAGCCAGCGCAGGAGTCATAGTTCGCGCGCAAGAGCGCGCATTTGCACAGGGCGCTGACTGGGCGCGAAAGAGGGGACTAGATCTCAGTCATATGATGATAATCGCCGGCGCTGTGTTGCTTCTTCTTGGTGGCCTACTAATTGGTGGTGGCTTCTTGATGCGGTCAGCATCTGACCCCGTCATCGCCAAAGGACCTTCGGAGGAGACTTTCTCCAAACTGTCTTGGACCTTTGATGAGCCTGAACGTTCCCTGGCAGAACGTGCGATCTTCACGCTCTCAGGGACGCCTGAGTCGTTCTTGCTCAACGGCATCTCGATCAACGGAACGAATATTTCTGACGACACGTTGACCAACTTGGAGGCTGCACTGAGCCCCGATGTGCAACGACCCGATCTCAAGCTCAACGTCGCGGTGACGCCTCAGGATGAGCAGGCTGCGTCGCCTGTTTCGGTGGCCACCGTGCCGCCTGGCGCCGCCTTTCGCTTAACGTTCCAATTTCCCCCCGAGGCGTTGGGTAGCGGGGAGGGAATATCTATTGACGAGTTTTTTGAAGCCTATGGCGGCTTGCTGCTCCGGGTTCGTTTTGAAGCAGACGGGGCAGAGCGAACCGTACTCCAACACCTCAGCCCCGAGATGTTGAAGGCTCAGCTTGAGGAAGTCGCCGCACAAGCAGGCGGTTCGTAGGCCACAAACCTCCGAACGCTAGTTGCAGTCGATCTTCAGGGCGCCGCAGTTCCGCATCTGAACGCAGACGTTGAAGCGATTGCAGCAGGCAGTTTCACAGCCAACGATCTCGGAGTTAGCCGACAGCGCCCGTGCCGCACAGACGTCGTTGCATGACTGAAGCCCGTTGGAGCAAACACGGACAGATTGGCTCCCGAAGCCGCAGGCTGAGGGCGTAGGCCTCAGCGACTGGCTCGGCTGCGATGTTGTCTGCGAAAATGCTGTGCTGCCCAGGAAAGTCGTGCCGCAGAGAAGAACCACAACCAAAAGCAACCCAAACCGAGCCATGTAACGCGTCACGCTATTGACCTCAAAAATGTGATTTCGTCCCTCACTAGGACCCCCGTGGCCGCTGCCTACGCAGCGGCCGCGATATCATAGGGTGCCAGTTCTGGGATGAGAAACGCATTCTTTTTTGGCGTTTCGATCCTCAGCGGCACCTGCAAGAATGCTCATTAGGTTGTTGCAAAAGCATCGCATTTCGGAGCTACCTATGCATCTTTGCGCGAATTCTATCGTATTGAGGAAACCACGGTGAAACACGCCCCGAACGGTCTTTCAACCCTTGCTCTTGCCGCAGCCGTGACAGCCATTTCCGGCGTTGCCGCGTTTGCTGATGGCCCCATTCTCGTAACAAGCGCAGAGGACTCCGGCGAGGATACATTGCGCGCCGCGCTTGAAACGGCGGCCAAGTCCGACAGCCTTACCCAAATCCTCGTTGCGACAGACAGCGACATCGAGGTCAGCTCGACGCTTGTCTACGCCGGCAAGGCGCCGCTTGCGATTCACGGTATGGGACAAAACGTCAAAACCGACGTGGACACCACGATGCTGAACATCAGTCAGGGAGCAAATCTGACGGTGACCGATGTAAGCTTCAAAGGGCCTGGCAAATTCAGCATCGAGAACCAGGGTGGAACAGGAAGAGGCATCTTTGTCGACATACGTGACGACCAAACGGGCGTTGTCTCCTTCATCCTCAGCGATGTGGAGATTTCAGGTTTCTCGGACTACGGCGTACTCATTTCCGACTGCGATGTTGTGGAGAATTGCGGCGCCGGACGCGGCGGCCGAGGGAACGGATCTGATGCATCGATCCTGGTACGCCTCAACGATGTAGAGATCGACGACAACGGCAATGGTCATTTCGATGCCGATGGCTTGCGCGTCGATGAGAGAGGGCCAGGCGACATCTTTTTCTATGCCAAGGAATCCGAGTTCACGAAATCCGGTGCGGATGGAGTCGAGCTTGACGAAGGCCAAGACGGGAGTGTTTTCGCGACGACCGTGGACTCTAAGTTCGACGACAACGGTGACTACTGTGACGAGAACGTCCTTGGCAGCTTTCTGCCTGATGAGACCGAGGGAGAGTTTGAGGACGGGGAAGTGCAGGAAGCAGATATTCCCGGGCCAGTCACGGGCTCCCCTGATGATGGCTGCTTTGAGCGCGAGGTCGCGCTTTTCGAGTCGGGTTCCGTCAAGGAATACGAAATCGGCATCGACTTCGACGATGGCTTCGATATTGACGAGGCGGGTCCCGGCGATCTGTGGTCGTTGATCGTCGACACATCCGTCAAGGGAAACCATGACGAGGGCCTAGACTTCGGCGAGGAAGACGCGGGAAATTTGAAGCTCGGTGTCTGGAATGCGGAAACCATTAGCAATACCGACGACGGGTTGAAGATCGTCGAGAGCGGGGCCGGAAACCTATCGGCGTTGTTGGCCAAGCTGACGGCCAAGGACAATGGCGGTTACGGCGCCGATTTGCAGCAAATTGACGAGGGTACACTGACCGTCAACGTCGATAAGTCGAGGACCTCCGGCAACAACGATGGCGAGGAGACAGGACTGAAGGTCGATCAGTTGGGCTCAGGCGAAGCGACTTTGCGCGTCGTGGGGTCCGAGATCGAGGACGGCATCAAGGCAAAGAATGTCAAGGTGATCGAGGAGTAGCATTCTGCAGTTCCCGGACTTGGTGCCACAACCCGATTAGGTTTCTCCGGCCACGCTTGTGTGCCCGTGAAATTGGCCCAGCTGTCAGTTCTCACGTGCATGGCAGCTCTGCCGGGTTCATTTATCGTGTTCGCTGTGTAGCGATATGAACGGTCATGACTGTCATCGATCTCTCCGCCATCATCTTGTACGACGATCAGCATCGGGTCTTACTGCAACACCGAACAGACGATGCGCCCACATTTCCGGGATACTGGTCCTTCTTCGGCGGGAGCGTTGAGCCGGGAGAAACATTCGAAGAGGCGGCAATCCGGGAGGCATATGAGGAACTGTCCTATACTCTAAGAGCGCCGCTACATTGGCTCAGCCAGCCCTTCGGCTATGAGGGGCAGCCCTACAAACAGCATGTCTTTGTCGAAAAGTACGACGGTGCAGCGCTGTCCCTAGGGGAGGGACAGGGCATGGATTGGTACGAGCCATCGGAGACGGGCGCGCTGATGATGAGCGCGCATGCCAGAACGGCAGTCAAGGCACTAGACAGATGGCTTGCCTGGCGCCTAGGCCGGGGTCGCACTAAAGGTGACTAGAGCACAATCCATGCGTGTTCTCAAAGAAGTTCTAGTGCTCGCCGTTGTTGTCGTTGTGCTGGCCTATGCTGCCCGTCAGCTTGAGGGTATGGGTGCTGGGAGGCTGGATGCCGATGTGCTTTCGTTAATGCAATCCCTGAAGGACTTCTTGGGGGCGGATAGCGAGCAAAAAAATCCCCCAAAGCCAGCGGCGCCTTCCGAGTAGCCATTGATCCGCGCCAGTAGTCCTAGGCGCGTTAGCCGCGACATCCCTGTTTCGCGCCGATCACTGGCCGCACTTAGTCAGAACATCTGCCAGAAAGCTCTGAGCTTCTTGGGTTCCTTCTGCCGGCGCCCAAGGCGCGAAAGCTTTATCTGTCGCTGCGTCGTAAGGACCGGCTTTGACCTCGAAGATCACGGTGTCCGGCTCAAGAGCGACGATCGTGTGATAGCGTCCAGGCACAACGTCCGCACCGAACCGATTAGACTGCGCACCCAGGACCATATGTTGGTCGATGGCGCCATCGTCATGGAAGGCGACAAACAGAAGCCGGCCCTGCAAAACGATCCAGGCCTCCGGCTTCGGCGGGTCGAGATGCCTGTGTGGCCGGACATAGCTGCCAGGTTGGATCGCGTTGAGCATGCGGTGAACCGTGTCACCGTCTGACCGATGCAGCGGCGCGATCATGCGGCCGCGTGCTGTCTGCCGGCTTTGTTGCACAACCTCATCCACAAGCGCCGTTGTGATGAGGGCGATGTCTTCCTGGGGCGGATCTAAAGCGAGTTGCCGACGGGTCATGCGCTCTCAAGGTTTGCGAGACTTCAATAGCGGTTGCCCTTGGCTCGCCGATCGCAGGCGCCATT
>JARFRF010000013.1 GCA_029287395.1 Methyloceanibacter sp.
AATGCTCTTGGCGGAGGTTTATCCGGAACTCAAGTATCAAGCCGATAGCTTGACGGACAGTTTGCAGGACCTCTCTGCGATTGAAGAGCGCGTTCGCGCTGAGCGCGATATCCAGCGGCAGGAGGCAGACAAGCTTTCTGCTGAGCAGGCGCGGCTCGACGAGCTGATCCGCGAAAAAAAGTCCCGGCAAACGAAGGATCAGGAGAAACTCGTTGCACTGACGCAGTCTGCGCAGACCCTCGCTTCGGAGGTAGAAACGCTGAGCGATCTTGTCGAGAAGCTCGATGAGAAGATTGCGAAGGCGGAAGTCGCGCAATACGACGCCGAGGTCGAGGCAGAAAAGGCGCTGCGTGCGCGCATGCAGCAGGAAGTCGTGGCCACGCCTGCCAACGAGCGGGTTGTCGAGCTCAAGCCGACTTCGAAAAGGTCGCCTTCGCGAACCCTGGCCGAATGACGCCCGTTCGGCCGTTCGACGAAGTCAAAGGCAGCTTGCGCCTTCCAGCGCAGGGCCGGCAAATCCGCAGATTCGGGGACAAAGACTCGGGCGGCGCAACGCTTCAAGGGCTATCGCTGCGCACTCGCGAAGAGGCCCGAGTCACGGCGCCAGCGGATGGCTGGGTGGTCTATTCGGGACCCTTCCGGTCGTATGGCCAACTCTTGATCATCAATGCGGGCGGGGGCTATCATATTTTGCTCGCGGGGATGAGCCGTATTGACGTTAGCCCGGGCCAATTCGTTCTTGCCGGCGAGCCGATCGCTGTGATGGGGAATGAAAGGGCGCCGGGCAATCGTGGTGAACATAATTCACGTCCCGTCCTTTACGTGGAATTCAGGAAGGACGGACGGCCAATAGACCCCGGCCCATGGTGGGCCGAGGCATCCGGGAAGGTGCAAGGATGATGCGGAAGTCCGAATACGCGCTTTGGGCGCTCTTGGTGGTAGCGGTAATTGCTGCTGGCTCGACAGTAGTCAGCTTGGCGAGGAGCCCCTCGGCCGCTGCTGCAAATTCGGAGATTTATGAGCAGCTCAACCTATTTGGTGAGGTCTTGGAACGCGTTCGCAAGGGTTATGTGGAAGAGCCCGAGAACGAGAAACTAATCGAGTCCGCCATTAACGGCATGCTTGCAGCGCTCGATCCGCACTCCGCCTACTTGAACCTGGACAACTACGAGGACATGCGGGTCCAGACCAAGGGCCGTTTCGGCGGTCTGGGGATCGAAGTCACGATGGAAGAGGGCCTTGTGAAGGTCATCGCGCCTATCGCCGACACGCCTGCGGATAAGGCCGGGATCATGAGCGGCGATCTGATCACCAAGATTGACGACGAGAACGTTCGCGGCATGAACTTGCAAGATGCTGTCGAAAAAATGCGTGGAGAAGTCGATACCCCGATCACGCTGATGATCCTTCGTGAAGGCAACGACGACTTGATGAAGTTTAAGTTCAACCGTGGGATGATCGAGATTAACCCGGTGAAGTACAACGTCGAGGGCGACGACGTTGGCTACATTCGGATCACGTCCTTCAATGAGCAAACCACGGAAAAGCTGGTCAAAGCTGTCAATAAGCTTAAGCAGGAGCTCGGATCAGACCTCAAAGGGTACATTATCGACCTCCGCAATAATCCGGGCGGTCTCCTGGACCAAGCAATTGCCGTGTCAGATGCGTTCCTCGATCAAGGAGCGATCGTGTCGACGCGGGGGCGCAGCAACGAGGACATTCAGAAGGAATTTGCTCGGAAAGGCGACATCACGGACGGCAAGCAGCTTGTCGTTCTGATAAATGGCGGGTCTGCATCGGCATCAGAGATTGTCGCAGGCGCGCTCAAGGATCTCGATCGCGCGACGGTTGTTGGGACCCAGTCCTTCGGCAAGGGCTCGGTTCAGACGATCATTCCCTTGGGGTCGACGAATGGTGCGCTTCGGCTCACAACGGCGCGCTACTACACTCCCAAGAACGTATCCATTCAGGCTACTGGCATCACTCCTGATATCGTCGTCGAGGAGGAGCTTCCCGAGGACGTTAAGAAAAGGGAAGAACTCATCGGGACGCGCGGCGAAGCCAACTTGCGCGGGCATCTGAAAGCCGAGGGGTCAGAAGACGGAGAAAAGGAAAAGTCCGGAAGTTCCTCTTATGTGCCTGAGGACAAGACAAAGGATACACAGCTCAACTTCGCGCTGGACTTGTTGCGCGGTATCAAATCGGTTGATACCGAGCTTAAGAAAAAGGCAGAGGCAGACAGCAACGAAGAGGCGGCGAACTAACCAACCGCTAGACTGCAATCGCTGTGTTCATGGGGTAAGCGCTTAGTGGGCACGGCCGGTTGGAGTTTGTAGGGCTAGCCTTGGCACGAGTGCTGTAACCAGGCTTTGCGGCTTGGGAGTGGGGAGGGCAACAACATGAAGAGCACAGGATGAAGGCCCTAGCCGTCGCGTCGGGGATCGTATTCTGGACCTTGGTGATTGGCGTCATCGCGCTGATCTTCATGTCTGGGCCTGAGCCTGCGAAGGTCGTCACAATCGACTCCGTTCCTGCCGCGGCGCCTGCAGGCGGCCCAGCAGGGATCGCCCCTCCACCAGGGTTCTCAGTCACGGCGCCCCGTGCGCCAGCGGCGCCCCCACAGCCGGGGACCCTGCCTCCACGCGGACAAGGCAACAACGTGGCACCTACGGCGCCTTCTGCGCCCCAGGTGCCAGCGCCACCTGGGCTTGGCGTTCCCGGACAAAGCGGCGCGGTTGAGGACGATGATGAGAACGTTGCGGCGGCGGCGGATCAAGGCGGCGACGCGGTGCTGGCGAGCCTCGTGCCCGGGATCGACCGCTCAACCGAGGACCCGCTGCCGGAGGCGCCTCTGCCGACCGTGGTCGAGGACTCGCCCTACGGGCCCCTTCCGAAGGTCGCGGCCGACGGTAGCCGTCCAGCGGATGTCTATGCACGACCCTCCGACTATGCCTCTGTCCAGGGGGGGCCGCCACGCGTGGCGGTACTTCTCAATGGTCTTGGAGTACCAGGGGCTTCGGATGGCGACATTATCAAAGGACTGCCGCCACCTGTGAGTATCGCCTTCGGCGCCTACGGGCGCGGCCTCCAGGAGCGAGTTACAAAAGCTCGCACGGCCGGTCATGAGATTTTTCTCGCAGTCCCTCTGGAGCCGAATAACTACCCGACGAACGATCCCGGCCCCCACGCTCTTCTCACAACACTTCCCCCAAAAGACAACATCAAGCGCCTGCAATGGGCGATGTCGCGTTATGCCGGCTATATCGGCGTGACGAACTATATGGGCGAGAAGTTCCAAACAGACCTTGGCTCTGTCGCACCAATGTTCGAAGAGCTAAAGCGCCGTGGCCTGCTCTATCTGTCCGATGGAACGACTGACGTCTCGGTCACGGACCGTGTCGCGACGGCTCTTCAGCTGGAATACGAAGTCGCTGATGTTCAACTAGACGCGGGACGCATTGACCGCCAACTTGCTAAGCTTGAAGCAGCGGCCAAAGAGAATGGCACAGCCATTGGGGTGGCTAAGGCGGCACCGGGCACCGTTAAGCGGATCGCCGATTGGGCCGGGTCGCTCGAGCGCAAAGGTCTCGTCCTAGTTCCGGTAAGCGCCGCTGTGCGGACCAATCAGCAAAGCTGAACGGTCAGCCCAAAACTGCATGACCATGCCGCTCCTCCCCGTCGCGCTTCGCGTTTCGTTACTCCGATTGATGTATTGAGCCCATGACCGAGCCGAACAGTCTTCCATACCGCCTGTGTGCAGGGGTCATGCTCTTCAATCCTGAGGGGAGAGTCTTTGTCGGCCGGCGCGCTGAGCGAAAAGGGTCTTCCGAGGGAGGCGGTCAGTGGTGGCAGATGCCGCAAGGCGGCATCGATAAAGATGAAGCGCCAGAAGATGCTGCGCGCCGTGAGTTATGGGAGGAGACAGGTGTCCGTGATGCGACGTTTCTTGCCCAAACTGAGGATTGGCTCTTTTACGATCTGCCATCGGAATTGGTCGGCGTTGCCTGGAAGGGCAAGTATCG
>JARFRF010000174.1 GCA_029287395.1 Methyloceanibacter sp.
ATTCGATCGACCTATGACGGCCCGCTGTCACTCGCGGTTGACTACATGGTTTGGAATGTCACAAGAGACGACATCCGCACACGAATGGCCGTGTTCAACGAAGACACCTGGCCGCTTCCGTCGGTCACCCCGAAACTGCCCGCCGACCCCAATGAACGCATCGGCTTCACCAAGTTCATTATGGACGGCCGGGAGGTCTTCACTGATGTAGTGCAGAAGCTCTACGACCCGACCAACGAGCAGTTTGGCACTGACATTCCGGCGCCCAACTAGGCGCTCATCAGCAGTTTTTGGTATGGTAGGCTTCGCCCTACGTTTAGGGGCACCGCTCGGGAGTGCCCAAACGGAACCCGGAGGTGCTCCATGAAACCGTCCTTGTGGCTCACCCGCCTATTCGTGATTGGTGGCCTAGCTCTTAGCTGGGCGCTGTTTGCGCCAGAGGCGTCATTGCAGCGTGCCGGAAACGAGCTGCTGGGCCTCGCCACGCCTCAGCCTGCAGTGGCAGAAGAGAAAGAAATCCCGGTCTCCCCGACAAAGGTGAGTCAGCGGCCGCGGGACACGTACTTCCCGAACACTGAGGACCTAAAACCTGACGAGATGCGCGTGATTGCGTGCGGCACTGGCATGCCGACGACGCGCGCGGCGCAGGCGGCCGCCTGCTTCCTGGTGGAACTGGGGAACGGAGACAAGTTCCTCTTCGACATCGGATCGGGCTCTGCAGAGCGAATTTCGTCCCTGCAGATTCCCTATAATTATCTCGACAAGGTCTTCATAGGCCATCTGCATACGGATCATTTTGGCGCCCTCCACGATCTGTTTATCGGCGGTGCGATCATGGGGCGCAACGTCCCGTTGCGTGTTTGGGGCCCAAGCGGCCCTTCCCCGGAACTCGGGACCGCGCATGCCTTGGACGGCATGATGCAGATGTTGACGTGGGACCTCGCGGGCCGGGCCGGCATGATCGATTTCCGAGGCTTTGAGTTGGAGGTCAACGAGTTCGACTACAAGGGCGAAAACGCCGTGATCTATGACGAGAACGGCGTCACGATCCGCTCGTTTCCGGCAATTCATTCAATCGACGGGCCGGTAAGCTTCGTTCTTGAGTGGAACGGTCTGAAGTTCGCCTTCTCAAGCGATACCTATCCGAACAAGTGGTTCGTCGAATATGCGAAGGACGCCGACATCGCAATTCACGAGTGCTTCATCGCGGTGCCATCGCTTGTGAGCAAGATGCGCTTCACTCCGGAGTCGGCGCTTATGGTCGGCACGCAGATTCATACCGCTCCTGAAGCCTTCGGTAAGGTCATGAGCGAGATCACACCGCGTATGGCCGTCGCCTATCACTTCTTCAAGGACTATGACACCACGGGCGAAGTCTTTGAGCGCATCCGTTCGACTTATGACGGTCCGCTGAGCCTCGCAGAAGATTTCATGGTCTGGAACGTGAGCAAGGACGAGATCACAGAACGCCTCGCCGTGGTCGAGGACCGCACCTGGTCGCCGCCTCTGGCACGTCCAGCCATGCCGCCAAACATGGCCGACCGTAAAACGTTCAGCGAGAAGACGGGCGTTCCCGAAGAGGCTATCGGCTATTCGGAGTTTATCGAGAGCGGGACATTGGACGTGGATGACGTGCTTCGGCCCATCTACAAAGAGGCTAGCGAAGCGGTTGGACGCGACTTCCCGTATCCGGCCGACGAGAAGGAGAACGAAGGCGAATGATCCAGCCGCGCGATGCGGAGGTCTAGTCTGCTGATGTGGAAGCCGGTGGCGTGCGCGCTGCGCACTGGCTTTCTCGTTGTTTCGATCCTCGCTCTTGCCTCCGCGATTTGGCCAAACTTCGCGGCGGCAGACCTCATGAACACGAATGGCGCCCACACAGCGCCGAATTTTGCGGAAGTGCGGATCCTGGACGACCGCGTACGGGTGCAGCTCGAGATCGACTTTGCGGACTACACAGCCTTCGTGCCCGGCGGTGCGGAGGCACTGTCAGAAGGCAGCGAACCCGATCCCGCGCGACTTTCCAAGGTGACAGGCGAGGCATTCGCTGTGCGCGACGGGGATGGACTTAGGATCACCCCGGACGTCCGAATGATTGAGGTGAGGGATCGGACGCCGCGTCGGGTTGCGGGTGTGGCGCCGCGCACCCGCAACAGCCCTGCCCCGCCTCCCCGAGGCGATCGCGTCATCTATGTCGAACTCGACTATCCCTTCGAGGACAAGCCGGACAACCTCACGCTTGTTCCTCCGATCGGCGCTCAAGGTTTGGCATCGGTTAATCTTGGATTCATCGCCTACCATGGCAGCGTGCCTGTCACGGACTATCGCTTTCTCTCGCGAGCGGAGCAGGTGCGCCTCGACTGGAAGGACCCGTGGTACACGGCCTTCGAAAATCCAAACCTGCGGCGGCATCACCAGTCAGCAATCATGTCCTTCCTGACGATCGCGCCGCGCGAGGTGCGGCACGAGATCATTTTTCGATTGCGGGATTTGGACGAATGGACTGACCTCGATTTAGGGCCCTCCGCGACCCTCGACCGCGCACAAGTGGAAGTGATTGAGGCTGCCGCCGTTCGCTATTTCGAAACACTGCCGCCGCTTCTGATCGACGGTAAGGAGGTCAAGCCAGCATCCGTGACCGCGATGTTCTTGGAGGTTGGGGCTGAGGGTGTGACCCCGATCGAAGATCCGCAGGCTTTGGACCGCAATGCGGCTCTCATGGGCGTCATTCTATCTTACCCGCACAGCAAGTTGCCCCAGACGGTGGACATGATCTGGGAACTGTTCACAGACGCGGCACAGAGAATTCCCGTCGGCGTGTCCGATCCTGCCGGCCCGGTACCGGATTGGGCCACGCCGGACAGCCCAAAGATCCGATGGACCAACTTTCTGAAGACCTGGAAAGACCCGGAAGTCGCGGTGGTCAGAGCTGACGCAAGAAGCGCTGTGACGCTTCCCTTCCTTTCGATCCTTCTTCTAGTTCTTGGGCTGGCACTCGGGATCAAGGCCCTCCGTGGCCCATCAGGCCGCTGGCGCTGGGCTACCGCCAGTGCCGTTGCTCTTGCCGGCGCAGCCGCGACTCTGCCAGCGTTCTTAGTTTCTGTTCCGCTGCCAGGGCAGCCGGATCGTCAGGCCTCGACAGAGATATCGAAGGCCATCCTCACAAACGCCGCAACGGCCATGCTCGAAACAGAGGAGGCGGCCTTTACATCTGCACTAGCCGCATTCGTGCCCCCGGAGGAGGTTCAGCCCGTCGGAGACGAGATGCGGCGCGGGCTGTCGGTGACCCTTCCGACCGGTGCACGCGCGCTCACCGACGATATTGACGACGTCACGATCGAGAACATCGAGCCGCGTGACGGTGGGATCGGCGTGCTTGCGCGCTGGATCGCAAACATGAGTGGAGGCCATTGGGGTCATGAGCATCGGCAACGCGTCGCTTATCGTGGCCTCTTGGATCTTGAAGAGACGGATGGTGTGTGGAAGCTGCGCGGGCTTACCATTCTCAATGCGGACATGAGACAATAGCTGGCATGCGGCAGACCGGGCTTTTCACTGCTTCTCTAGCATTTGCCCTCTTCGTAGCCGTTTTGGGTCTCGGTGTCGCTCAGGCTCATTTCAACCTGAATCTCAATGTTCGCGTATTCCAAGTGGAGCACACGCCGGATGGTTTGCGGCTCTATGTCAGGATGCCCATGCCCTACTTCGTGGCGGGCGAACGCGGCCCTATCGGCGAAGATGGGCTTCCCGAGGCGCCTCCGTTCACGACCAATCGGTACGAAGAACAAGGCCTAATGCACCTGATCGATGTGGATGCGCTGAAGAGCGACCCACTCGGCCTTGGCGAGCTCGCAGCCGATGCGGTGAGAGTCGAAGCTGGCGGTAAACAGATCAAACCAAAGGTGCTGACCGTTCGGGTCTATCCCATCGGCGATCAGCCAGGCTTCGCCACGCTGGACGAGGCAAAGACCGCTCTCAGCGCAGGCCCGGTGTTCCCCGACAATGTCGGCGAGACCTATGTGGGTGACGCGCTGGTGGACGTCCTCCTGGACTACGACGCGGGCGGCGCCGTTCCAACGTATGCCCTATCAAGCACGCTCGACCCCAAAATCCCCGGCCAGGATCAGACTGCAAATGTGATCCTCGACTATGGCTCAGGCGGCGTAAGGGTCTTTCGCGCGCAAGGCCTGATGACCGAGCCCGTCACGATAACTTCATCGCATGCTTCGGCGGCATGGTCCTTCGTCATCGAGGGCATCAATCATATTCTAGGCGGCCTGGACCACGTCCTGTTCGTACTCTGCATCGTAATCGGTGCAACGGGACTGGGCAGTCTGGTCTCGCGCGTCACTGGTTTTACCTTGGGCCATAGCGTTACGCTCACGCTGGGCTTCCTGGGATACGTCCCAAGCGGAGCTTGGTTTATCCCGACGGTAGAGTTCGGCATTGCACTCTCCATAGTATATGCAGCTGCTGTTGCGATTCTTACCGAGGAAGGTCACCCGGCGCGCGAACGCACGATGTTCTTTGTTACCTTCGCGATCGGGATGGTCCATGGACTCGGCTTTTCCTTCGTCCTGCATGAGATTCTCAAAATCGACTCGCCCAATCTTTGGCAGAGCCTTCTCGCCTTCAACGTAGGCGTCGAAATTGGCCAACTCGCTATTGTCCTCCTCGTTTGGCCCGCACTACTTCTGCTAAAGCGGCTCAGCGCAACCTCTTGGCACTATGCGCGGCTTGGCATCGCCGTGACCTGTATCGTCGTGGCAGGTTATTGGTCACTCGAGCGGCTCCCAGCGATTGTCGAGACAGTCTGAACACGATGCGTAACGCTATTCTGGCCCATAGGTCTTTTGTAGGCTGGTCGGTACGTCCCTAATCGCCATATATTTGTTACTGGCGCACGTTATCGCCTTACCCAATACGGCTTGCTGGGCGCATGGCGCTGCCTTGAAGCCGTTAAAAAGAACCCGCTTTAGGGTCAACGCCAATCGGAAACGCCAAGCAAGTGAGGCTTGAGATATGAGTGAGCAATCCCCCCTTCAGAACAGTGTGAATGTCTTTGTCGACTGGGCCAAAGCACGTCTCGACGAAATGGCCGCGAACGCCAGCACGCTCCAGGCCAATCTGGACAAGCTTGACGCAAACTCGCGCGCGCAAGCCGAGCAGGCCATCAACCAGCTCAATCAGTGGATTCAGCAGGGACAAAACGACGTCAAAAACGCACAGGCACAAGGCGAGGCTTCCGTGGCCCAAGCGAAGGCTGACCTAGAAGCGCTTTGGAACAACTTTCAGAATAACTCCGGCGATTGGGCCGGTCTCATCAAAGACAACCAGGCGATGTTCCAGGCGCGCGCCCAGGCTCAAGTTCAAGCCTGGCAGGATATGATCAACACCTACATCCAGCGCTTGAACGACGTGCACGATCAGAATAAGTCGCAGGCAGAGGCTCAAGTCGCCCAACTCCAAGCCGAGGCGAAGAAAGCGCAAGCAGACCTGACCGCAAAAGCTGAAGAACTGGCCAAGGCCGGTCAGTCTTCGTGGGATGCGATGAGCGAGGCACTCGATCAGTCGCGCAATGCTTTCGCGAAGTCGATCGAAACTGCCGCGAAGAACTTCAACGACGCAATGAAGAGTTAACCAGTCCGGCCCTCAGAGGGCCGATGTCTGCAACGACTCGAGGGAGGTACCGTAGGGTGCCTCCCTTTTTGCAACGGCGCC
>JARFRF010000110.1 GCA_029287395.1 Methyloceanibacter sp.
TTGTCGGCTTCGGCCTGGGCCGTTGCCAGGGGAACGCCCTGGCGGACGTGATGGTCGGCCACCCGCGTCTTGATGATGAGCGCGACTGATTGCGCGTGCAAGCGGCCACCGGTCTTTCCGCCTTTCGTCACCCGCCGCAGAAGCGGCTCCCCTGGACCGATCCCCGCCTCTTCGAGCCAGGCTTCGATTGCTTTAACAGCGCCGGCATTCGGCGCGCGTGGAATGGTAATGGGTTCTGGTTTGCTGCCGGCCGTCTTGGATCGCGCGAGGGTCAGCTCAATCGTCGTCGCCTTGATTTGAACGAACCCAGTGCCGGAGCCGAGTTGATCGAAGTCGAGCCCGACCAGTTCTGAGCGGCGCAAGGCAAACACGTACCCGAGGGCAAACAGTGCCGCGTCGCGACGCCCTTTCGGGGTTGCTTCACAGGCGGCAACGATGTCCATCACGTCCAGGGCACGAAGCGGTTCGACCTGGCGCTGCACCGAGCCATGCTCGCGGGCAATGCCCTTCATGACGTGGACGAGGTCGGGATGGGTGGTGTCGAACGGCTGCCCCTTGGCCGCGTGCATCGATTTGAGGGCAGCGATGGCGGTGCGCAATGTTCCGACCTTCTGACCGGTGTCGGCGCGTTCGGTCAGCCAGTGCGAAATGTCTGTGGGATCGGCAGGCAACCCAGGACGCTCGTGCTCTTCGCACCAGGCGAGCCATAGTTTGATTTGCGCGGCATAGTTTCGGCGGGTGTGCGGGCTCAGGGCCGACTGCGTGTAGGCGCGGGCGCGCTCCGCCAGCTTCTGGCGTTTGGCCAGGGCTGTAGTCTGTTGAGATAGCGCAGGAACGTTTTTCGACATGTCTGACCCCCGATCTTCAGATGTAATTACTAGTGATTATTGTAATAGTCAAAGGTAAAAATGGGGCTATTTTGCGAGCTTTTTTCCGTGCCTCGCCTGGGTCGAATCCTGGCTCAATTCCGCCTCCCGGTTGCTCAAGGTTTAAAGGTTGAAGCAACGGCGGCGCCGATACAAAAAAGTGCGATAATCTCTACCCCTCCGACGACCGCTCGACTAATGTAGTCGGTACCCAACAGTACTTTTTGAATTTTTCTTGAGTAAGCGAGAAATTATGGAAAGCATCCTCCCACTGATTATTCAACTGATCAGCGGCGCCGTCGGCGGCAACGTCGCTGGTGCGCTCTTGAAGAACATCAGCCTCGGCACACTTGGCAATTCGATCGCGGGTATCGTTGGAGGCGGCCTTGGCGGTCAAATCCTCCAAGCTCTTCTGGGAGTAGATGCTGGCGCGGCTGGAGCTGCTGCGAACCTCGACATCGGCGCAATCTTGTCTCAGATCGCCGGAGGTGGTGTCGGCGGCGGTGTCCTAATGGCGATTGTCGGTTTGATCCGGTCAGCTATATCCAAAGCCTAATTTCCGGAAGTTGCCAACTGACGGCTGCTTCGATCGGGCCTGAAGGTCGATGTTTCGCGTTTTCGATCAATCGAACTCATCCAGCCAGGCACATTGGCCTGCCCTGATGGCTTGGGCATTAATGCTCCTCACTGTCATTGCAGCAGGGCCTGGCTATTTTGCCTATGCGCTCGTTCATGCGCTCCATGGAGAACTTCCTGCGCATCGAAGCGGTCCTCCTCCTGGCCTCGTCGGCTCGGTTGGTCTTCGCGATGTTACCGCCCACCAGAAAGCAGTTTCGACAGCGGGCTCGACCAACTCCGAGATAGCAGTCGAACAATTAGGATTAATCGAAGAGGACCCATTCAAGGCGTATCTCAAATTGCGGCGAACAACCGAAGCTGTTGACACAAGAACCGCGATGAACCTGCCAGACAGGCTCGCGGGATATAGGCCCAAAACCTACCGGACGGTCTGCGTGGTGTGCGTGTGGCAGCTCCAGCCTGTTTCGCTAATCCTTGCTGCCGACTGCCCTTCACTTCAACGCTGCACAACTTAACGGGGCGTGAAATCCAACGATCCGCAATGGCCAGAATCGCATCACGACTCTCCTCACTATGTGCCGTAAGCGGTACACGGCTATGCAGCTTAGCCGCCTTACTGCTCATCCTTGTTGGAGTTTTTTCAGGTACAGCATGCCATCCATTGTCTGCTCAAGACGTTCGTGGTCAGGTTGGCAAGATCGAGGAAATAGCTGAGGCTGAAGAGAGCAGCGCCACTAAAGCCGAGAAATCTGAAGAGTTAAAGCGCCCAAGCCGTTGGGGCGAGCCTACGTACGTCAAGGTCCGCCTTTATGTTGTCGATGTCGATGAGGTTAACTCCGCGAACCAGAACTTCTCGGCGAGCGTCTACTACGAGGCTCGCTGGGACAACCCTCTACTGCAGCACGAAGGTCCAGGCCCAATAATTCGAAGGACGACCGACGTTTGGACGCCGCGGCTCGTTATCGCCAACCAACAGCAGGCGTGGGCGGCGTTCCCCTCATTCGTAGAGGTCTCGCCCGAAGGCGAGGTGGTCTTGAGACAAAAGGTTTGGGGGTGGTTCTCACAACCGCTCGATCTGAGAAACTTTCCATTGGATCGGCAGACATTGACGATCCATGTCGCGGGAGCGGGCTTACTAGAGAGCGATGTCAAGCTTGTTCCGCTTGAACAGGCTCAGGGTCGCCGTTCTGGAATCCACAAGGGCTTCTCACTGCCTGACTTCGATGTGATTGGCTGGAAAGCAGAATCCCGACCGTATATTCCTTTCGAAGGAGAAGTGGGCGTGCCCGGTTACATCTTGGAAATCCAAGTTGAGCGCCGACCTTCATACTTCATTTGGAAGATAATATTTCCGCTATGCCTTATCGTGATAATGTCCTGGATTCCCCGCTGGCTTGATCCAAAAGAGAGTAGCACAAGCATCGGCATCTCTACGACAGCATTTCTAACCCTCGTCGCATATTTGTTTGCAATAACAGTTCTACTCCCGAAAGTCTCTTATTTGACGAGGATGGATGACTTCATACTACTTTCAACGCTGCTCGTCTTTTTGGGCTTAATTCAGACAGTCATATCGACATACTTGATCAATTTTGGGCATATGGCTCAGGTCGAACGCATCAATAAGCTGTCTAGGATGGTTTATCCGTTATTGCTACTGATTGTGCTCGCCGTCTCTTTTGCCTAGTTGCGAAAGCTTTTTGATAGCGATTGTGGAAACGCGAGCTTTTTGGCCATGTCTGTTCCGATGTAAGGCAAACCCACCGTCTTCCAAGTAGCAAACCCGCCTTGGATATGAGCAATGAGACAGGGAACATCGAATGCGAAGTGATGAAGCATTTCAGAGTGCGGCAGCTCGACCAATGTCACTATTCCGGCAATCGGACGATACGAACCGTGCAAATCTGGCGGTAATGTTATTTAGGAGGCATGGATGACAGAACTTCTTATCGGACTCCTCGGAGTCGTGATTGGATACTTCGCAAAGTCCCAGCTCGACCAAGATCGGGATGCGTTAGGCCGGTATGAAGAGAACAAAGAAAAGCAGTTTCTGCATGAGCGCGACCGGCTTGAGGAGCTCTACGAGCTGGTCGATTCATGCAAAACAAAATACCAAACTGCAGTGAGCAAGCACGAGCAAGCCGAAGTCAAGGATTTCCCACTTGACTTTCAAGTGCCGCCCCGGACCCACATGCTGGTGGACTTCTATGCCCCAAGCCTTTCGATCAAATACGATGAGTGGCTCAAGGCTTTGAGCACGGCGAGAAAGAAGATTTATGAGATCGTCGAGATCGGGGTGGATCACCCCCAAGAGTCGGCTACTGCCCTGCAGAACGATATTGGCCACGCAACAAATTCACTTTTACACGCGATCACCGATCTCCAAAAGCAACGCTTGAAAGAGCATTTGGCTGTTCCTGATCAGGTCTTTGAGCGGACACGTAAAGTCGCCGTTGACCGCGGGAAGGAACTAATCAAGGGCACCACGGAATTGTTTAGCACTTCAAAGCAAGACAAAGACAAGCCTGCTCAACGGCCATGACTGATCGAGGATAAGACGACACGCGGGTGACCACGGTCGCAGCCATATGACTGATGTCCACTTATTGATCCGCCGACATCAAGCTTCAAAACTTCAATTTCGTCCGAACACCGGCGATGAC
>JARFRF010000120.1 GCA_029287395.1 Methyloceanibacter sp.
AATCTCGGCTCCGGTGCTGAACGGTATCCGATCATCTTCAATCACGGAGGCGTCGGCGTTATCCTCCCCAGCGTCTTCCTCTCTGGCGACATCAACGTCGGGCTCCGGGGCTATGACGGGTGCGGTCTTGATGTGCAGAACCTCTTGGCCGACAGTCCATACAAGCGGGCGTTCCAAATCTTGCGGGAGCACCGTCACAAGATTGCCCTGGGCCTCACCAATTTGATCCGCCGTCAAATCAATAACGTCGGCGAGGCTCGCATCGCTCAGATTGGCCGCTTTCAGAACAGCGCCCGAGAGGCTCGCACCGTTTAGCTGCGCGCCAGCGAGATCCGCACCAGTCAGGTCGACGCCCTCAAGGCGTGCCCCGCGCAGATCGGCATTCTTGAGGTCTGAACCTCGCATATCTGCGCCCGTCAACGTCGCAAAATAGAGTGTCGCCTCCGACAGCAACGCTCTGGAAAGATTGATAGGCCCCCCGTTGATTGGCCCCAACTGACGATCTCCGATGCTTAGCGCAACACCTGCGAGATCAGGAACAATTGACGGGTTTTCATCCCGCCACGCGTTCCAAACGCGCGGCCCTCGTCGCAGAATCTCGATGTGCTCTGGAATTGTCATTTCACTACGCTGAGTACTACGGAAACGGCAATCCGCTCAACGCGATATTTTGTGCGATGCGACTAAATAATGCGCAGTCGTCATAATATGCCCCTCAGGGTCAATACCAAGCAGGTGTTACTCCTAAATCACATCCGACAGCTCGCCCACAACTACCTTCGGCGAAGCAAGAGTATTGGACTCAAAAAAGTCCACCAATCATTCCGGCAAACCGAAGGCTCGTTACCCCTAAGAAAGAAAGGGCCGCCGCCCGGGACATGGGCGGCGGCAGTTTGGCGAAAAGGGGGATATTTTCGCTCTAAATATTTTTCTGGGTTTACCAGTCGATCTGACCACGCATCCCGAAGCCATCGATATCGGCACCCCGGAACCCGTTAAAGTTACCGCCGACATCCGTACCGATGACGTTAAACATCAGTCGCGTGTAGTTCGTTGGATACCAATTCAACGCGATGGTCCAACCTTCCTGCTCGCCGCAGCCGTCGCCGCCGCCTTGGGATGCTGGTGTCGGATCGCAGAAGTCGTCGTTGGTGGCAACAGCGATTGGATTCGCATCGGATCCGAGGTTGATCTGCTGCCAACGGCCCGCGATCTCCCACGCACCCCAGCCGCCGTTACGCCAATCGAACGGGTTGTTCGGCTTTACGCGCCCGAACTCACCTTTCCGAGCGCTATAGCCTTGAGCTCGGGAATCATCGGTGAGGAAGAATGAGCCATAGATGTACCAGGCGTCATAATTCGGGCTCAGGCCACGGTTGGACATGCTCTTAAATGATTGCGGAAGATCCGGTGTGATCTCGCCATACTCACTCTGGACCGAGAAGCGACGCCACGCGACGGCGCCTTCGAGGCCCCAGTAATCGTCAGCTTCACTCAGCGAACCGGTATCCACGAAACGGTCTGACAAGTGGAGACCAACCCGCGACCGATAGCGGTAAAGCTCGGAAACGTTGTCGATATTGCCGTTATTGCGGCTACGGTAGCTACCGCCGAGGTGAAGAACGGCTTCGTCCGTATTGACTGGTGCCGCCGTGGCACGGATGGCCCAAATACTTGGGGCATCGTTCCAGTCAGCGCCGTCTTCGATCGACGCACCGTTGTAGCTCGTCTGGAACGACCAGCCGAAGTCCTCGTCGCTACCAGCGTGGATGCCGATACCTAGGGCGCGCGGCTCAAGGTTGAAAGCATTTACGAGAAAGGACCGTTCCATGAACGTGATGAAGCGAGAGCTGGTTTGACCCTCAAGCGAGTTCGCGATCTTGAACTGACCGAACAGAATCTCAAGGTTGTTCCAATCCTTGAAGCCCGCATAAGAGATGTAGGCATCCTTGACGTCGACGTCGCTATCCGCAAAGTCGATCTCGAACTTGTACTTGAAATCGCCGGGCACCTGACCCTCGACGCCAAGACGGGCGCGGCGCGCTTCCCAGGAGTTGATGTCTTCTTCGCCCGTGACTCGGGGATCCTGATCGATGGAGTTGTAGTCCACCTGCAAACGACCGCGAACCTTGAACTTCCATTCGCCGTCCCAGCTCGAAAACTGCGGTGCGCCCTTCCACTTGACCTTGGCGTTGCTCTTCTTGAACTCTTCGAATTCTTCGCGCGTTACGTACTGCGCTTCCGCAGTTGGTGCAGTCGAAGCAATAATCGCAACCGCGCTGGCGCCCGCGAACAAATATAGACCGACTTTCTTAAGTCCCCCGATCATGACCCCTCTCTCCACTTCGATAGAGTTAAGTTCTTAGTCTGGCTTCTCCGCTACGCTGAGGTGTCTTTGTCCCTTTTCAGCCCAGCAAACCCGTGAGCCCGCTACCCGCGAACCTCGCCTATCGTTCTATTTCCCGAGCCATGACGGGTGTGTGACAGTCCCGCGAAATCGGGTAGTTCGCGCGTCGCTGTTGCAGTTTGGCCACGGGCTCTTTGGGCTATAGGTAGGAACCAGCTTTGGAAGTTCTCGATGATCGCTAGCAGCACGTTCTAAATAGCTTTTCCCAGACCGCCCAACATCCAACGCAGCTGGCGACAACGCCTACGAAGTCGGCAATTGGCCCTGGTAGTAGTGACTTCGCGCCAGGCACTGCTGGCGCTGCTCTTAAGAGGCCAAAGGTTGCCCACCACGATTGTAAGACGGTGAGCAGATAGTGCAGGTCACGGTCCCACTCGACGCAGGGAATCCTGGATTTGAGACATCGGATCCTGGGTTGCAGCATCCAAACGGGCCACAAGCCTCCGTCCGCCGGTTCGGTTTGCTTCTGCCGTGCAACACTACGGACCAGTGCCAATTCGCCCGCGCCGCGCTATCAAGATGCCGAGAGGATTGTACATGAGCGAGCCCACCCCGAACGGAAGCCCATTCGATGTCGCTGTAATCGGCGCAGGCCCAGCAGGCATCGCGGCCGCGCTTGCTCTTCATCATGTGGGAGCCCGTGTCGCCCTCGTGGGTCCTCCGCCGACGCGGACAATGCAGGCCAGACCCGAGACACGTTCGGCGGCACTGCTCACAAGCTCGGTCGACTTCCTGAAGCGCCTTGGCGTTTGGGAACAGCTGATGCCTGCGGCAGCGCCCCTAACCGCTGTCCGAATTGTAGACGCCTCGCGGAGCCTGCTTCGCTCCCCGGACATCGCGTTCGAGTCGCAGGAATTGGGCCTCGAAGCATTCGGGTTCAATATCGCCAATGCCGCCCTGAACCTCGCGCTCTACGATCGGGCGCGCGCCGTTCTGGCTCATCTGTCGCCAGCAACGATCGCTAGCATCCAACTTGACGCCGATCTGGCCACGCTGACTCTGGATACGGGAGAAGAGCTCAGTTGCCGGCTCGTTGCGGGGGCCGATGGACGACAGTCCAAGTGCCGACAAGCTGCCGGAATCGAGACCCGCGAAATTCATTATGAACAATCGGCCATTGCCTCAAGCTTTCGTCACAGCCGGCCCCATCAGGGCGTTTCCACGGAACTCCATCGGGAGGGGGGCTCGGTAACCAGCGTGCCGACACCCGATCCGAATATGTCGAGCTTGGTTTGGGTCACGGGAACGAGCGATGCAGATGCACTGATTGCCTTCGATGACGACAGTTTCGCTGCACGGCTCCAAGAGTGTTTTGATGATACGCTTGGAGTGGTGTCTGACATCGGCCCGCGTGCTAGCTTTCCTATCGTTGGACTCACCGCAAAGCAGCTGGCGGCCAAGCGCACTGCTTTGGTTGGAGAAGCCGCCCACGCGATGGCGCCTATCGGTGCGCAGGGGCTTAATCTTAGCTTGCGCGATGGGGCGGCCTTAGCTGACGCGGTCGCGGCTGCTCTGCGCAATGGGCGCGATCCAGGAGGACCTTACGTCCTTGCTCAATATGCCCGAGTTCGTCAGCTTGATGTGCTGTCGCGCACAGTCGGCGTAGACCTCTTGGGTCGTTCACTTTTGACCAAACTTCTCCCCGTCCAACTGGCGCGAAGTGCGGTTCTAGCCGGGCTCGGCTCGATAGCACCGCTGAAGCGCATGGTAATGCAAGCTGGCCTCGCGCCGCCCGCCGATCTTCCGCGTCTCATGCGACCTATCGAGAGCACGCCCGCTTGACGCCACGTCTCGCTTTCTTCAAGACGTTGCGCTTCCTTGCACTGTCTTGATGCCGGATTCATGCTTCGTACAAACACTCAAGGGACCAAAGGCTGACACTTGGCGAACTCAATCGACACCTCCTTCGCAACCGACCTGAAATACCGACTCGAATATGGGGGCCTTCGGTTCCTAATTGGCCTCGTTCGGCTCGTGCCGCTCGACACGGCTTGCGACATATCGGCCTTCTTCTGGCGCGTTCTGGGCAAGCGCAATCGGCGCCATAAGCGGGCCCTCGCCAATCTCGAGCGGGCTTTCCCGGAAAAGGCGCCGGAAGAGCGGGAGCGCATTGCCATCGCTGCCTGGGACAACCTTGGCCGGGTCATGGTCGAGACAATGAATATCGACCGCATCATCAAGGACCCAAGCCGGCTTCATGTCACGAATGGCCACTGGATCGACCGATACAAGGACAAGATGGGCCCGGCCTTGATTGTCACCATGCATATGGGCAATTGGGAAATCGGCATGTGGCCCATCACCGCGGCAGGCGTTCGGCCTGCCGGCGTCTACCGGTCGGTGAAAAACCCTTATGTCGACCGTTATCTACGCGAACAGCGGCAAGCCCTTTATCCAGGTGGTCTCTTTGGTCGTGGCCGTACTGCGGGCGAAGACGAAACACAAAAAACCGCGCGCCTCATCATGGACTATGTCCGCCAAGGCGGCCGGCTCGGATTCATTTCGGACCTCTATGATCGAAACGGAATTGAAGTCCCATTTTTTGGCCACTTGGCCAAGAGCATGCCCATCGCGGCGATGATTGCGCGACGGGTTGGTGCGCGAATCTGGATTGGCCGATGCATCCGGATCGGAAATCGCTCCGTATTTGAGATAAATGTTAATGAACTTCGGATCCCCCGGACCAAGAATCAGGCCGAGGATATCCGTTCCATAACTGCCGCTATTCAGCGCTACTTCGAAATTTGGATTCGCGAAAATCCAGAACAGTTTATGTGGTCAAATCGACGCTGGTCTTAGGACTACACCATCCTGCGTTGACACCCTGACCCTGCCACGATCTTATCGACCTATGTCTACAGTCCGAAACGCAAGATTCCAGATTGGCCAGGTCGTGCGGCACCGGGTCTATCCCTTCCGCGGGGTAATCTTCGACGTGGACCCGACCTTCTCCAACACCGAAGAATGGTACGCCTCTATTCCGAAAGACGTTCGGCCGCGAAAGGACCAGCCTTTCTATCACCTGCTCGCAGAGAATGCCGACACGGAGTATGTGGCCTATGTCTCCGAGCAAAACTTGTTGCCGGACGAATCTGACGAGCCATTGCGCCATCCGCAAATCCCCGAGTTCTTCGAAGACCTGAGGGACGGCGTCTTCCGCTTCCGCTACGTTCAGGAGCATTAAGCCGGCGCTCGAACCGCTGCCGCCACTTCTGTGGCTCTATCGGCGCGCCGGGCGCCAAAAGTTCGGCAAAAAGAAAGGCCGCGCAGGAGACCCTTCGCGACCTTTTTTCTTTTCATTCCCGTTAGGAGCTAGTCTGACCCCTATTGGCCAGGGGCTGGTCCCGGTTGCGGTACGGCACCTGGCGGCGGAGCGGCACCTGGCTGCTGAGGGGCGCCTCCTTGGGCGCCTCGGGCCTTCGCTGCCAACTCCTGCCTCTGCCTCTGGAGATACGCAATGTACTCGCGGCGTGACTTCTCAAATGCGACGGCATCGGTCGGCGGACCATCCAAGGCTTTGGAGAAGCCTGTTAGCGGGAAGCGGAATGCAAGTGTCTTTTTGTCGACTTTGAGCGCAGCGGCGACCATCAAATTCCCCTTGCGCATCTTGTCCAACAGTTCATCCGTGAGCTCGATGTCTGCTTGGCAAGCTGCAGGAAAACAAACATTGAACGGCAGGGGCGTAGGATCTTCTTGGTCGATAACGATTTGGGCGCCCGTTGGAATCACGAGCGAGTTGATCGTTGGCATGCGGATGATGAGAGCTTTCTTCGGGTTGCCCTCCTCTATACGCACTGCTGCGTAGTGGGTGACGATAAGAAGGTTTGGATCCATCTTTTCGGACTGGATCACACAGATCTCCTTGTTGCCGGTCTGTTCGCTCTTTTGACACAGTTTTACCCACTGATCACCGCCATCAGCTGGTGCGGCAGCAGCGCCGGCGGGCGCGCGCGGCGGGGCTGAAGAAGTATTGGGTTGCTGGGCAACCGCAAAGACGCTGGCAGTCGTTACGCCGATCACCAAAAGACTTGCGCCCAACACCATACGTGCCGCGTTGCAGCCAAATCCATTCCAGAGATCCTTGGACGAGATCATCAAACGACCTTTCCTCTCTTTAGTTTCTGGGCTGGCAAGGGAGCCGCCGGCCCTCTCGGTGCCCATCTTTACTTACTAGGGTCAATACTCGAAATGCGGCGCGGGCGTGGCTAAGGGCCGCTCTCGTCGCATTGCCGCACTGTGGTCCTCTTGCTGCTCTAGATTGGGGAAGGTTGCCTTTGGACCTCAGATTTCTCGGTCAGGGATGTTACCCTTAGCCAGACAGCGTAACTCGTTGGCATCTATAGCCATCCAAGGTCGTCCTTGAAAGCCCCAAATTCGCTCCTGATCGTAGCTCTCTTGCTTTGCCCCACAGCGGCCTTGGCGACCCCGGAAGGGGGCATCGCCATGCATGGCGTTCCCCGTGCGCCGGCGGATTTTTCGCATTTTTCATATGCGAACCCGGAGGCTCCCAAAGGAGGGCGCGCCCGTTTGGCCAAGCAAGGCACCTACGACAGCCTTAACCCCTTCATCGTGAAGGGAGTTTCTGTCGATGGGGTCCGCGAATACGTCTATGAGACCCTCATGGCGCGTGCCTATGACGAGCCCTTTACGCTCTACGGCCTTATCGCAGAGGCCGTCGAGACCCCCGAGGACCGATCTTGGGTCGAATTCACGTTGAATCCATCGGCGCAGTTCTCCGATGGCACGCCGATTACGGTCGACGACGTGATTTTCTCACACAGCGT
>JARFRF010000136.1 GCA_029287395.1 Methyloceanibacter sp.
GGGAAGCCCCTGGTCTATGAGCTCGACGAAGGCTTGCGTACGATCCGCAGCTTCTATCTTGAGGATGGCCAAGAACCCCACAGCCTGCCGAAAGCCAAGGCGGCCTCCTCCACGGCCTAAGTAGGCGCGCCAATAGCGCGTTGCTGCCTAGAAGTAGTTCTGACGGCTATAGGCCCCGCAAGCGCCTTTCAGCCGGTTGTCGCCGCCCAAGGCCCGGCAAATCTGCACTTTCTTGAGCGGTTTATTGCGCACCTCGTCATCTGAAACTCGCCAACCATAACTGCGGGCGACGCGTGCAATCTGGCGGTCCCGGCAGATTTGTGTCGAGACCAGACCGTGCTTGTTGACTTGGAAGATCCCCTGGCACCGAATTTTGGCGGCCGCCGGTGTTGCACAGCTGAATAGAACCGCAGCACACAGACCGCTTACGGCAAGCATCGTGGCCGCCTGGCGCCTGTCTAGGATGGTACTGAAACCTGCGTTTCGCATCTTCACCTCCGCGGAACCAAACGAGCTAAAAAGAATGCCTCAGCACTACCACTCGACGGACTGCAAAGCAGGGAAGAACCCGTCCTCGCGAAAGGCATAGGCCTCGCCGTTCGGCCACACGGCCGCAGGCCGCCCATCCGAAATGAGCGCTCCATCCTCAAGCTTCAAGCGAGGCAAGGGCAAGCAAACAAAGCGTTCGCCGACAATCCAAAACGAGCCAAGCCCCGCCATGAGAGCGTCGGCAAAGGGAAGATAGGCCTCATTGAGGTCTTCTAGCCGTTCGCTTTCGACGCTGGAATTGGCCACGACGTCGCGCATAACCGACGTGACCAATGAAGCCACGTTGTAGCCTCGAGCCCGCGCGTCGCTTGAGATAAGATTCCGCAGCGTGAGGGCGAAAATCTCGAGATGCAGCGCGTCGGCGACCCGCTCTGCCGCGGCCGCCTGTGCCTTTTCATAGGCTCCAGCAACCGCCCTGTCCGCGTTGAGTTCAGCCAAGGCTTCACGACGCATTGACTTCGTTACATCGGCCCAAAGGCAGGATTCAGCGCTTGAAAAATCGATGCCGGAAAGCGCAGCATCTGCCTGCTGCGGCCCCATGGCCCAAGTGAACGCTACGTCCCGAAAACCAATCAAGCGCGCGTGCCGGCTGACGGCTTCTTCAACGACCAGCGGGTCAAAATAAGGCCGCTCGGGGTCGATCCCGTTCAGCCGAGAGATAATCTTCTCAACTTCATCCACCACCGCCATGTCCTCCCTAGGGGCGCACCCGCGCGATGCTGCAGACGGCGCCCATTCATCCCGATTCCGGGCTTTTTTAGCGTCTTGCGCGTTATTTGTTGTGGTCCGGCACGATAAGCAGGCGCAAAGCCAGACTGCGAGCCGACCTGCGCGGACTATACGCTCATGCCGACGTTGGGGGAACGGCTTGCAGACGCTACGAGCAGCTAAAGCCAGAGCTAACGTAAGTTGTTTCTCACCGTATTGGTGACGGATTTCGATGCCTCAAGTGGAAGTAACCGACTACGCGAACCTGTCCGGAAACACGATTTACGTTCTTCAGCGCCTGCTCTGTGCTCATCTGTAGATTGAGGGTTTGGTCTAAACCTACTTTTGTATTGAGCTAACGTCGTGCAGCACGCTTCTTGCGGTGCTTCGCGCGATTCTCGTAAGTCCATTGCACGCCGACGAACACGAGCGCCGTTGACCAGCCAAACATGAGAAGACCATTTGCGGCTTCGAAAGAGGAGAGCAGGCGCCATTGCTCGTCGAGCACAATGTCTCCAAAACCGAGTGTGGTGAACGTTACCGTCGAAAAATAGACTGCCTCCTCGATCGTCTCCAAAGCACCGAGGAATAGGTACAGTACGGCCCAGCACCAGACCTCTAGGATGGTGGCCAGGAAAAGCCACAACACAAAGACGCATAGCCGGAGGGTTGACCAGAGAAGCCCTGGCTCGTTGTGTCGGTCTACGTAGTCCCCCATTTTCTCCACGCCTACCATTGTGAACACACCTTGGATCAGCGTAGTCAGGAAAATCATGGCACTGCCGATGATGATCTCTGGAAGCATGAATTATGTCTTCTGTGGCGCTGGGTCTTCGGGCAACGTCTTATCGTGCGGCGGAGCTGGGCTGTCGGTTTTTCTTCCCTTCGCCGCTTCACGCAGGCGTTGGAACATCACGTAAAGGAACGGAATGAACGTCACGCCAACGATCGAAGCGACGAGCATGCCGCCGAAGACGGTGACACCGACGGACACGCGGGACGCAGCGCCCGCACCCGTCGCCAGCACCAAAGGAAGCACGCCCAAAATGAAGGACAATGCTGTCATCATGACAGCACGGAACCGCAAAGACGCTGCGTCCTCTGCCGCCTGAATAATCGACTCGCCAGCCTCGCGTTTCTCTTTCGCAAACTCGACGATGAGAATCGCATTCTTTGCGGCGAGACCAACGAGCAGCACGAGTCCCACCTGCCCATAGGTGTTCAGCGGAATTCCAGCGAGCCGTAGCCCGAGAAGTGCGCCAAGGACAGCAAAGACCACGGAGAGCATGACCGACATGGGGATCGTCCAACTCTCATACTGGGCGACCAAGAACAGGTACGCAAATATGATCGAGAACAGGAACACGGCGTTGCCAGCCGCGCCGGCCTTGACCTCTTCATACGACATGCCGGTCCACTGATAGGTGAAGCCGTCGGGCAGGTTCGTCTCAGCCAAGGCCTCCATTGCTTGGAGCGCTTGACCTGAACTATATCCCGGCGCCGGATTGCCGTTGATCGTCGCCGAATTGAACATGTTGTAGCGCTGTATGGTTTCCGGGCCGAGCACAGACTCCAACGTAATCAGCGTTCGCACAGGGACCATGTCATCGTTCGACGAACGTACGTACAGATTCCCAATGTCGCCCGGCGCCGCGCGCTTGTCGGCCTCGGCCTGAATGTAAACCTTGTAGACTCGACCAAACTTGTTGAAGTCATTGACGTAGTAGTAGCCGATGTTGGCATTGAGCACCGTGAAGAGGTCTTCGGCGCTTATGCCCTTCGTCTCCGCCAGTTTTCGATTCACATCGACAAAGATCTGGGGTGAATTGGCGGTGAACGAACTGAATACGCCGGTGAGCGTTGGGTCGCCGTTGGCTGTGTAAATGAACCCGTTGAGCACCGACGACAAATCCTGCACTGGTCGATTTTCTGTATCCTGCAGCACGAATTCGAAACCGCCGGTGGTGCCAAGGCCGGGAATCGCTGGAGGAACAAATGGAATGATCGCGGCTTGGGGGATCGCGGCCAACTTGGGTGCGAGCGACTGCATAATACCACGAAGGCTAAGTTCCTCTGTCGTGCGTTCGTCCCAGGGGTCGAGGACCGCAATGAGAAATGCCGAGTTCGGCATCACGGTGCTTTGCAGGATCGAATATCCGCCAACGGAGATGATGTTCGCCACGCCAGGTGTCTCTTCGAGAATTTTCTCGACTTCTGCAATCACTCGGCTAGTTCGAGGCAGCGCAGCACCGTCCGGCAAAGTCAGGTTGATATAGATCGTGCCTGTGTCTTCTTGTGGAATAAAACCGGTCGCCGTTGTTGTTCCAAGATAGGCGGTTGCGCCTATCATGCCTGCAACAAGCATTAAGCCGATGACGGTTCGCCGTATCAGCCGGCGGACAATGCCATTATAGCCGCTTCGGGTCTTCTCGAGCCCCTTCTCGAACCATGCGAGCGGTCCGCGCTCGACTTTCTTCGGTGGACGCAGAAGCGTTGCACAAAGGGCAGGGCTCAATGTCAGCGCATTGATTGAGGATAGTGTGACGGCGATCGAAATCGTCGCAGCGAACTGAACAAAGAGTCGGCCCGTAATGCCCGGCGTAAAGGCCGTCGGCACAAATACGGCAAGCAAGACCAACGTCGTGGCAATGACCGGTGCCGTCACCTCAGTCATTGCCTTCTTGGTTGCGTCCCTCGGATTAAGTCCGTCGGCCATGTGCCGCTGAACGTTTTCCACCACAACGATGGCATCATCGACGACGACACCGATCGCGAGCACCAAACCGAACAGGCTGATCGTGTTAATCGTGAAGCCCAATGCCAATAGAGCGGCAAGCGTGCCAATAAGCGAAACGGGAATGGCGATGGCAGGAATGAGCGTGGAACGCCAATCCTGCAAGAAAACGAACACGACGAAGATGACCAGGCCGAGGGCTTGGAACAGCGTAATCACGACTTCCTTAATCGACGTCTTCACATACAGGGTCGTGTCATAGGTGACCTGGTACTCGACGTCGTCCGGGAACCGTTGCGCCATGACGTCCATCTGGGCACGGATCTGATCGGCGACGTTCAGAGCGTTTGCGTCCGATAACTGATAAACCGCCAGCAGTGCGGCGGGCTTCCCGTTGAGTTGGCCAAACCACCCATAGTTCGCCGCCCCGAGCTCCACACGCGCGACATCTTTAAGCGTCACCACTGTGCCATCCGCCCTCGCGACGAGGATAACGTTCTCAAACTCGGTCACGGACTCAAGCCGGCCTTGGGCCGTCAGTGTGTATTGGAACTGCTGATCTTGCGCGATCGGCTCGGCGCCAATGGACCCGGGGGCGGCTTGGATATTCTGATTGCGGATGGCGCTAATGACATCCGTCGCCGTCAAGCCAAGACTGGTCATCCGATCGGGTTGGAGCCAAACCCGCATACTGTAATCGCGGGCGCCGAGGTTGGTGACCTGCGCCACACCCGGAGTACGGGCTAGGGTGTCTTGAAGATTTATACTCGCATAATTCGAGAGGAAGATACTGTCATAGGTCTCGTTGGGCGAAAATAGAGACACAACCATCAACATTGTTGTTGAGGTCTTCTCCGTTGTGACGCCTTGACGCTGAACTTCCTCGGGCAGTTGCGGCATCGCCTGGGCGACGCGGTTTTGCACATTGACCTGATTGATGTCGGAGTCCGTGCCGATCTCGAAGGTGACAGTGAGCGTGTAACTACCGTCGTTGGCACTCTGCGACGACATGTAAGACATGCCTTCAACGCCGTTAACCTGCGCCTCGATGACAGCGGCAACAGACTCGGCGACGACGACCGCATTCGCGCCGGGATAGGTCGCCTTGACCTGAACCTGAGGCGGCGAAATCTCTGGGAATTCGGCAATCGGCAGCACTGCCATCGCCAAGAGACCGACAAGCGTCGTCACAATCGCGATAACGAACGCGAACTTCGGGCGATCTATGAAGAAGCTGCTTATCACGGGCTACTG
>JARFRF010000149.1 GCA_029287395.1 Methyloceanibacter sp.
GATGTCGCTGATGAGCATGCAAATGTGGACTCTCAGCGGTTCTACCGGCCTGCTTATTACAACAACGTTCTTTCAAGCGGCGATGGCGGCGCTTTTCATTCTTTTCATTTTCTACCGACGCATGGGTAGCAATTACTTTGCCGCCGTTCTTTCAGCTGGTTTTGCTGGCTTCACACTTGGCGCGACCCCAACCGCTATCGCTAATATGAGTGCGGTGACAAAGCACTTCGGGCCCAGTCCGCTGGCATTTATTGTGCTGCCACTTGTGTCAGCATTCTTTGTGGACCTCGCGAATGCTTTTATCATTCAACTCTTTCTCGGGACGTAGCTTGCCGCGAATGAGGGTCGGCGTAGGCGGAGTGCTGATTGCAAGGGGAATGCCCCAACAAAGGAGCGTGCGGTGTCGTTAAGGGCCCTCCTAAGTGTCACCGCCCTGCTAACCGTCTTGCAGTTGGGTGAACCTGCCCTGGCTCAAACCGCTGAGCCGGTCCGCGTCGCCCCCGAAACTATCGGCCTCGGCAACTCCCCAGACGATGTCGACAATCAGCTCGCCGAGTCTGAGGAGCGCTACGATGCCTTGTTCCCGGTTGGACCGCTCGAACCCCTCCACAGGCAGTGGGAAGACTTCGCGCGCCAGCTTGAGCGGAGCATTGGGCTCGAACTGGGGCTAAACTATACAGCCCTATACCAGAATGCCGACGCCTCGCTGCCCCGTTCGCAAACAGAGGCTGCTGTGGGTGATCTCGATTTCTTTGGTCGATGGAACTTGGTGAACCGCGGCGGTCCCTGGCCCGGGGCCCTCGTTTTCTTCACCGAGAACCGTCACCGTTTCACAGACATTCCGCCATCGGATTTGGGAGCTGCGATTGGCTCGCTCTGGGGAACGACGAACGGATTCTCCAGGCAGGATTTCGCTCTCACACAACTCTACTGGGAACAGGGTTCGCGCGAGGATCAACTCGTCTACCGGCTAGGTAAGATGGATCCCGAATCTATCTACGATAGGGCGCGGTATGTAAGCGCCAATGAAGCTTTCCTCAATCAGGCGTTCTCGACAACTTTGGCCATGCCGGTGCCCACTACTGGCTTGGGGGCGGCGCTGGCCATCTCGCCATTCACCAACACCTATGTTGTTGCAGGCGTGCACGATGCGAACGGTGAAAAGACATCCTTCGGCGATATCGATAAGGGAGAGCTGTTTGCGGCAATCGAGTTCGGAGTCGCACCAGGCCACGGCAAGCCAGGGGCGGGGCTCTATCACGTCACGCTCTGGCATAGCGACGCCCGCGAGGTTGCTGACATTCCTAGCGGGCGCGGTATCGCTCTAACGCTTCAACAGGAATTCGGACCTGACGGAAATATCGTTCCGTTCTTTCGGTATTCCTATGGTGATGGCGGGGCGACGCCTGTACGCCAGGCGATTGCGACAGGGTTGGGCTTTGAAGAGCCATTTGGCCAAAACAACGATCTCATCGGGTTGGGTTTCTCTTGGGGGCAACCGGCGGATACGTCGTTGAGAGATCAGTATGTCCTAGAGGCCTTTTACCGATTTCAGGTTACGCCTCATACAAACCTGACCCCCGACCTACAGGTGATCCTCGACCCATCAGAGAATCCCGCCGAAGAGACGATTGTTGTTGGCGGGATGCGGCTGAGGACGCTGTTCTAGGCGAGTTCGTCCGCTTTGGGTCATCATTGGACATCCGCGGGCTGATTGGCGATGTCCGGTGTGCCTCTCGAAGCGAACGTCATGATTCGGCTCGATCGACTACGCCCTAAAGTGTGACCCGCGAAATTGGCCTATAGAGACACAGCACTACGGGTCCCCTGCTCAACTCTGAGACCCATGTCTCTGGGGCTCTGCCTACGCAGAACCGAAGCCATTGGTGGCTGATTCCCGGGCTTCTTAGGGAAGAATTTGATGAGCTGTCGCCAGGAGGCAAAAGGCCCGTGACAGGTTGGCTGTGCTGGCAGTCTGGGGCCAACCCGTTTCTCCCTGCTAAAGCGGAAGATGCAGGGAGGTTCTGCCAAATAGCAAGGAGAGCCGTAAATGAACGACGCGCACAACTTGGTACTTCAATGCGCTAGGTGTTCCTTTCCCTAAGCTAGCGAGCAGAGAGAACCTCGGTCACAGCAGGGAGTCGTCCCCGCGGACAAGGTTTTCGGTACACACATGCGAATGCACGGGTATGTCCAGCAGCTAGTTTACATTGCGGTTATAGTGATTGAGCTATGTTCGCTTGGGCGAAAGACGAGCTCCGTCTTTATCGTCTCCAGGATTCATACAGCCAATCCATCTGGCTCACCACAGGTCGACAGGATCTCGGCGCGTACCGAATCCCGCAGCCGGACTGCAGCGGAAAAATCCGAGCCGTCAGCTGACAATAGTGGGCCTACTCGGACGGAGACTATCCCGCGTCGCGGAAACCATTGGTCACTGCGTAGAATAGATCGGGTGCCCCGCAGAGTAACAGGCAAGACACTCAAATTCTGGCGTGCCGCTATGATAAAAGCACCAAGTCGGAATGGCCGGAGCCCCGGCGCCCGTGTAAACGTGCCCTCAGGAAGGAAAACGAGCATCCGTCCCGCCTTTGCGGCCTGAAGGGCCTTCTTGACGTCTTCGACGCCTTCTTCAGGATCGGCCCGATCGACAAAGAGCGTACCTAAACGCCTTAAGAATGGTCCCGCAAAGAGCTGTGGCTCAAGTTCCTTCTTGGCGATAAAGGCAGGCTCACCTGGTATCACTGCGGCAAGGACCAATGCGTCGAGGTAGCTAGCGTGATTTGCAACGACAATAATGCCTTTCCCTTCCGGCCAGGCGCCGATCACCTCGAGTTTTATGCCCATCAGCCGGAGAATGGCGCGCGAGGCCCAATGCAAAAGTGCCCAACGCCGTTTCGAAGTCGGAACCACCAAAAGCGTGGGCCAGAGAAAAGCTCCCACGAGCACCAGCACGCTCCACCACCAAAAAGCATACAGATATTCGCCCGAAATATGCATAGCCCGGCGTAATTGTGGGCCAAGTCCAGCAACGCCGAGTCGCAGTAGTTGCCGCCATAGCGCTTGTGGCCGAAGCAGCAGTTCTCCGCGCTCGAAGAGCTGCCGTGCGGATGCACGGCGCAGTTTTCCACTTGAGGTCTTGGGAATAGTATGAGGCGGAGCTAGAATGATTTCGTCTGGCGGAGCATCAAGCAACGGCGCTGTCACTTCCTCTATTTGCTTGCGCAGCTGCGCAACGTCAGCCACATCAGTCTCGCGTGTCTCCGCAATCACAACCAAACGTTCCGTGCTAAGCCGCGGGTCCGGAGCCCCAAAAACAACAACGCACCCCTTACGCACGCCCGGGACATCGCCTGCTGCCGACTCGATCTCTTCGGGATAAATGTGACGCCCGGCGCGAATGATGATGTCTTTCGAGCGGCCGGTGATATAGACGTCGCCGCCGGCGATATAGGCGAGATCACCGCTGTTAAGCCAATCGCCGTCAAACAGCTCTCGGTTCTTTACCGGATTGTTTAAATAGCCGAGTGTGGCGGACGGACCCCGAAACTGAAGCTGCCCCTCCTCCCGTTCACCGAGCTCACCAGTCGGACCAATGATGCGAACTTCGTGTCCCGGCAAAGGACGCCCACATGCAACAAATTCTAGTGCGGTAGCGTCGTCACGCGCTGCGGGGAGCGCCCGTGCTTCTTGCATCAAAGCGGCACGATCAACTCTATCAATAATCGGAGCCCGACCTGGTGGCGGAAAGGCTAGCCCCACTGCATTCTCAGCCAAGCCGTAGACAGGCGCCATCGCCTCCGGCCGAAAGCCATACTTGGCGAAACGATCGCTGAACTGGCGGATCGTGTCAGGCAATACCGCCTCCGAACCATTGGCCACCATCCGTAGCGAGCTGAGATCGAGACCGGAAATGGTTCGGTCTTGAATTTTGTGCAGGCAAAGGCCGAAGCCAAAATTCGGTGAAGCAGAAAGGGTTGCCCGATGACGGTGGATCGCCCACAGCCATTGCTCCGGCCGAACGATGAACATAAGTGGCGACATCACAACCAGCGGAGCAGCGAAATAGAGGCTGCCAAGCCAAGCACCGATCAGCCCCATGTCATGATAGAGTGGGAGCCAACTCACAAATACATCGGTCGGCCCTGCTTCCATCGCTTCGCCCATCGCTCGGATATTGGCCAGCATGTTGCTATGACTCAGGACTACACCTTTCGGATCGCCAGTGCTGCCAGAGGTGTATTGCAGAAGAGCTGTGCTGTCGGCCGCCAATTCCAATATTTCGCTCTCTGGACCGTGGCTCAGCTCGTCAACACTGACCACATCTCGCAGGCTCTCGACCTGCAGCTTTAGAAGCCGCGCTACAGCCGAGGTTGACTTCTCGGCAATAAGCAGCACTGCCTGCGCGTTCCGAAGAATGCTGGCCTGTCGTTTAAGATGCTCCTCAATCTGGGAAGGACGTGCTGGCGGATAGATTGGCGTCGGCACACCGCCGGCATAAAGAACTCCGAAGAACGCTGCAAAGAATTCGACGCACGTTGGCAGCATGATTGCGACTCGCTCGCCAGGCTGTAGGCTAGCTCGCACTAGTACGTTTGCGACTTTTAGTGCCTGACTCTGGACCTGCCGATAAGTAAGGCTGGTTTCCTCCCCGTCGCCATGCCAAAGCACTAAGTGAGTCCGTTCGCCATGCTGATGGACGTGCCAGTCGAGGATTTTCGTAAGCGTCTCAGCGTCGGCCGGCGCTGCCTCGGCAACTTCTTCGGCAACGCGGCGTCTGCGGGACACATCCATCGATGGCAGGGTTCGCGCGTCTGCTAGCGCTGACAGCAGATCATGGAGCGTCTCTGCCTCTCCCAAAAGACGTTCGGGCAGTCGAACGGAGAAGGCGCGCTCAATCCGAAGCAGCAGCTCTGCACGGGAAAGACTATCAAAGCCCCAATCACGCTCCAGGGAGCTATCCAACCCAGCATGCACTGGTTGGCGCCGGCCGGGGTTTAGCTCATGGGCAAGACCCCTCGCTATCTCCACTAGAGCAGCGCCTAAGTCTTCAGGCGATTGTACCCCTGTAGCTTTTTCCATCGGCATGGTAATTCCGAGGTGCCAGCTCCGCCGGCGAAAATGGCAGCTTGTCGAACGTATCGAGGCCGGTGCGCACGGCTCATCTCTAGTGCTGGAGCTAGTCTGGTTTCGGGGCGGCTGGCAAGCTTTGACCTCGGTCAACCCGCCTGCACCGAAAACCTAGACTCGGACTTAGTGATGATAGAGGCCGGCTGGGATCTCTCGTGGTCTGATGCTTCTGGCCCTCACGCCGACACTCGCGCTATCAAGATCGAAATCAGCGGCGCACAGATACTGAAGCCGCGCAAAATTTGCGTCATGTTGCCCGAGGGGTTGCCGTCCTTGAGCTTGCGCGTGATGGCGTTACTGTCCGTCAGGACACGCCCAACCATGTTCTTCGTGATCTGCTCGTAGTATTCAATCTGCGACTGATCATGTTCCAGAAGGGCCTTCGCTATATCGGTAAGGGCGGAACGCCCATCGTTCCTCAGCAGTTCGATCAGCATGGCTGGTTGGTAGATGTGCGACATCGCCATCCGGTTCTGGATGAACTCCTCCAGCGTCCGATAGGTCGAAGAGCCTTTAACCAACCTAGTGTTTCCTGTAGCGCAACAGCTATGCCATCGCGTAAGCGTCGCCCCAAATGGTCTCGTAAGTTTTGATCTTCAGTTCGGCAATGTCTTGCGGCGTGTGGACGATAGTCGTTGGTTTCTTCACAGCAAGGTCCTTGAAGGACTGCGCGACTGTCCACGCCTCTTTTGTGTCCACAATGATTAATCTGTCATGCAGGTTCCGCGAGACGCGCACCTCCAGCGGCCGCGTGTCGCCGTATTGCTTTTTCCATTTCTCATGAGCAGGCTTAAGTCCTGGGCTGACTTTGTCCTCATCGGTCAGGATGCGGACCGCTACCGTCTCAGGGGCTAATACAGCGTATGCATCTAGAATACTTTCGTCTGCATAAGGATCGACTAGGAGCACCGCATCAGTCGCGGTTTTCAATACATCTCCAACAACCTTGTATGCCTCATACACATCGCCTGCGGAAACAAACGCGCCCACGACTGCGGTCGGCACGACAAGTTCCAAGCGAGCCAGAGCGCGGCGCAGCGCCGACACAACATGCCGTGCGTTTTGTGTTCGGAAGTCCACGTTGACAATATGATTATTAACTTGCGTAACCGCTGCCTTAGCATCTTTGACTTCGTTGTGGTCGGGGTTCGGCGCTAGTGATTGCGACATCTCAATGACGGCAATCGCTCCGGCCAGCCATTGATCCTCGGTGGGATCGAGTGGTCCTTGATGCATAAAGTTTGGTATGTCCGTCAGAAGCGCCCCAGCACGCTGGTACAGCTCCTCTGGTGTACTCATCTTCCTGCCTCCCTCAGCGAGTTGCCTTTCTTGCGTCTTTCAACGCTTGCACTGGAGCTGAGTAGAACGCCTTGATGTCGATCACTTTGTGATCCGGCCCGATGTAACCCTGAATAAGCGGGTGTGCGATTGTCGTGCCTTGTTTTCTTTCAACGGAAAGCTCCCTCTGAGTGCTTTCCCCCGCGCAGGCTGAGTGTAGCAGGCCGATACCTTCGCCTTAACAATTCCCAAATGCCGACAAGTTGAAATAACGGCAGATGCGCCATAGCGGGCGCAATGGTGGGGAACTGGAGGCTAAGACGATGACGGTAAACGTGACGCCCGATCAGTTCGAGGTCCGCGACGGACTGGTCATACATAAGCCGACCGGCGCGGAATTTATCCCGCACCCTGAGCGGGAAGGCTCTGTGATGGTGTGGACGGGGAACATTGGCAGGAAGTTGCCCGATGGAGCGATCTATCAATACGGCGACGTGCTGTACGCGATGAAGTCTTTCTGGTGGGGAGGCTT
>JARFRF010000009.1 GCA_029287395.1 Methyloceanibacter sp.
GGTCATCGGCGCGACCGGCAATGTCGGACGCGAGATGCTCAACATATTGGCTGAGCGGGATTTCCCGGCAGACGAGGTCGTGCCCATCGCCTCTCGGCGGTCCGTCGGCACCGAGGTCTCGTTTGGCGATGCCCGTCTGAACTGCCGAGAGCTTGAAACCTTCGATTTCTCGGGCATCGATTTCGCTCTTATGTCTGCAGGCTCCGGCATTTCCAAGGATTGGTCGCCCCGCCTTGGCGAGACGGGCTGCGTCGTTATCGATAACTCTTCCTGCTGGCGCTACGACCCCGATGTGCCGCTTATTGTGCCGGACGTGAATCCAGATGCGATCGCAGGTTTCACCAAGAAGAGCATTATCGCCAACCCGAATTGTTCAACGGCGCAGCTGGTCGTTGTGCTGAAGCCACTCCACGACGCCGCTAAGATCAAGCGCGTGGTCTGCTCCACTTATCAATCGGTCTCCGGCGCAGGCAAAGAAGCGATGGACGAGCTCTGGAGCCAAACCAAGGGCATCTTCGTGACCGATCCTCCGGCGCCGGACAAGTTCACTAAGCAGATCGCCTTCAACGTTATCCCTCATATCGATGTCTTCCTCGATGACGGCTCAACCAAGGAAGAGTGGAAGATGGTGGCCGAAACGAAGAAGATCCTCGATCCAAAGATAAAGCTGACCGCAACCTGTGTGCGTGTGCCCGTATTTGTGGGGCACGCCGAGGCCGTGAATATCGAGTTTGAGGATGCGCTGAGCACTGAGGAAGCGCGCGAGGTATTGCGCGAGGCGCCGGGCGTACTTGTCGTCGACAAGCGTGAAGATGGCGGCTACGTCACGCCCGTTGAGTGCGTTGGCGACTACGCGACATTCGTCTCGCGCATTCGAGACGATCAAACCATCGACAACGGTCTGTCGCTTTGGTGTGTTTCAGATAATCTTCGCAAAGGGGCAGCCCTCAATACGATCCAGATTGCGGAAACCATGATCGAACGAAACCTGCTCAAAAAGGCGGCCTGAACGTTTTCAAAGGAAACCTGAATGGCGAGCGTGGGCCTCGATGGGCTTTGTCGAAGCGCCAGTGTCGAAACCCGCCTCTAATACTTGCGGTACGCGCCAAGCCCGGCCAGACTGGCGGCCAATAAACACAACACGCGAACGTCTAGGGGGGGCTACGCATGACGACCGCAGCAAGCGCGGAGGCCGGAGGCTTATTCGGGTGGCTGGATCGGTCTCGCACAGTGGCAAAACCGGGCTTCAGCCGCTGGCTGGTGCCGCCGGCGGCACTATGTGTCCATCTCAGCATTGGCCAGGTCTACGCATTCAGTGTCTTCAACCTGCCGATGACAAAGTTGATCGGCATTACCGAGCCAGCACCTGGCGACTGGAAGCTCACCGAGCTTGGCTGGATCTTCTCCATCGCCATCGTGTTTCTCGGGCTTGCGGCAGCATTCACAGGGACATGGCTTGATCGGGTCGGGCCTCGTAAAGCGATGTTCACGGCCGCGTTGTGCTTTGGTGGCGGCTTTCTTGTTTCCGCCCTCGGCGTGCACCTACACCAGCTTTGGCTGATCTATCTTGGCTACGGCGTGCTCGGCGGCTGCGGCCTAGGGCTCGGCTACATTTCCCCTGTGAAGACGCTCATCACCTGGTTCCCAGACCGGCCAGGCATGGCGACAGGCATGGCCATCATGGGGTTCGGCGGGGGCGCCATGATTGCCTCGCCCCTGTCCGTGGCGCTGATGGACTATTTCTCAAGCCCCACGGATGTCGGCGTGGCCAGTACGTTCGTCACGATGGGCCTCATCTATTTGACGTTCATGATGATCGGCGCGGCGCTCGTCCGCGTACCCGCGCATGGTTGGCTCCCAGAGGGTTATGAGCCACCCGCGCAGCCCAAAAAGATGGTCACCAGTGCCCACGTCCACGTGGACGAAGCACTAAAAACACCGCAGTTCTATCTCCTTTGGGGTGTGCTGTGTCTGAACGTGACGGCCGGTATCGGCGTTCTGGGACAAGCCTCAGCCATGAGCCAGGAAATGTTCCCTGGCAGGATCTCGGCCGCGGCCGCGGCCGGATTCGTTGGTCTTCTGAGCCTCTTCAATATGATCGGCCGCTTTTTCTGGGCATCGACCTCAGACTATATCGGTCGGCGTAACACCTACATGATCTTCTTTGCGCTAGGCATGGCTCTCTATGCGGCCGTGCCTTGGACGGGGCATACGGGCTCGATCGTGCTGTTCGTGCTCTTCTATTGCGTGATCATGACGATGTACGGCGGCGGCTTCGCCACGATTCCGGCCTATCTGCGGGATGTGTTCGGCGTCCGTTATGTGGGCGCGATCCATGGCCGGCTCTTGACCGCTTGGTCGACCGCTGGCGTCCTTGGACCCGTGCTTGTCAACTATATCCGTGAGTACCAGATCAACCAGGGCGTGCCGAAGGCGGACGCCTATTCGGTTACCATGTACATCATGGCAGGCCTGCTGTTCGTCGGATTCATCCTCAATTGGCTGATGACGCCCGTGGACGAAAAGCACCACATGACAGAAGAAGAACTCAAGGCGTCGATGGAGACATGATGACCGAAACAGCCCACCAACAATCCGTCTCAGGTGCAAACAAGATCAAGCTGGTACTGGCCTGGGCTTTTGTAAGCATTCCGCTCCTTTGGGGTGTCTACAATACGTTGGACAAGGCCTCTCAGCTGTTCAGGTAGTTGTCAGACTCTGAACGAATGCCGGCTTCGAGAGCGCGAGCTTGCCTCGTAACCAACTGATTAGAATAGATATTCTCTGTAAGAATCTGTTAATGAACCAGTCATGCGCTTCTCATCCCCGATCGCCATTATCCAAAGACGAAATTCACCGAACGAGTTCTAAGGAGACAATCATGAAAGAGTGGATGAAGCCTGAGATCACCGAGTCCGAAGCTGGCATGGAAGTTACTTCCTACCTTCCGGCTGAGCTCGACCGCGCTTAATTCGCGCTGATCTAGCCTAGTTTTCCGAAAATGGCGGTCCTTGCGATTAGCGGGGCCGCCATTTTCTTTTGTGCATTCGCCGCCGCATCATGTCTTGCCCGCTCGCCGCGATAAACGACCGTCTCTCGCCGCCAATGTCGATCGAAGCGTAAGCAACCCAAGCACTGCGCTATTCAGATTGTTTTCATGGGCGCGTCATGCACCACTCATCCGAAATGCCGCACCTTACGCCATCTACGAAGCATAGGAGACCATCATGAAAGAGTGGATGAAGCCTGAGATCACCGAGTCCGAAGCTGGCATGGAAGTTACTTCCTACCTCCCGGCTGAGCTCGACCGCGCTTAATTCGCGCTGATCTAGCACAACATGAATGGCGGCTTCCGCGATAGCGGCGCCGCCATTTTTTATTGTGTGAAGGCGCTTAGGCATCTGCTCCTTTTGACATTCGCCCGCTCCGGCGCCCAGTAGCAGGGTGACAGACCGTTTCTCCGAAACTAAGGTCCCGACCGCCAGGTGTCCCTCGCACCTGAGGCGCGCCACGGCCTAAGCACGACCAGAATGATCGCAAGCAGCTATACAGGGGCGCAACCATGCCTTGGGTGTATCTCTTTGTCGCCGGGCTTTTTGAGGTCGGCTTTGCCTCGGTGCTCAAGCTCACCGAAGGCTTCACGAGACTTTGGCCGACCCTGATC
>JARFRF010000012.1 GCA_029287395.1 Methyloceanibacter sp.
TCGTCGATTTCAATCTTGCGGCTAGCGAGACCCGAGAACAGCTCAAGCATATTGTTTGTGCGCTGAGCCAACGACCCACCTTGCATCATCTCCGCGATTGCGATCGCACCGGCATTCACCATCGGGTTGAAGGGGCGGTTACCAACTTCATCCAGTACGATCGAGTTGAACGCCTCGCCGGTCGGTTCCACACCGACTTGGCGGAGGACGCGTGGCCGCCCGTGGTGCTGAAGCGCATATCCATACATGAACGGTTTGGAGACTGATTGTATCGTGAACGGCACGCTAGCATCGCCGACGGTATAGAGCTGCCCATCTACGGTGGCGATGGCGATACCAAAGAGGTTTGGGTCGACCTTTCCAAGCTCAGGGATATAGTCCGCAGGGGCTCCGCCTTCTATGCTCGAGACGCGGGCATGGATCTCGTTGAGATAGTCTTGGATCGGCGCAAGAGCTCCGCTATCCGCTGTTGGTGCGGCGCGGATAAGGTCGAATTTGTTCAAGAACGAGTCTCCCCCAAGCGATGCGCGATCCCGCATTCTTGCAAGCATCAATCAGAAATCGTGCCATGTCGACCGCCCCGTTATTTTAGGTGACCGATGGCATTTTTTCGAATGCGAATGACCAATGCTTAGGCATAAGGGCGGCGGCAACGCCTAAGAAAGCGGCTACTTCTTGCGGAAGTTGTCGAGTTGCACGACTTCAGCTGGCGGACGGGACATCACCACTTCGACAGGTTCGCTCTCGGCAGTCACTTCAGCGGGCGGCTCCGTGCTGCCGCGATCGTCGGACTTATCGCTAACCACGTCAGGTAGGGCTGAAGCCATATGCTGGCGTGCGGAGTCGTTTGCAGCGCCCGGCTTCCCGAACTGAAGACCAAACTGCGCCGACGGATCGTAAAACGCTTTTACAGAGCTGAACGGAATGACCAGCCGCTCCGGCACGTTGGCGAAGGAGAGCTTTACCTCGAAGCGCTCGTCCGAAACGAACAAATCCCAAAACTGATATTGGAGGACGACAGTCATCTCCTCCGGATACTGTTCCTCCAATCGCTTAGAGATAGAGACGCCATCTGCTCGGGTGTCGAATGCGATGTAGAGGTGGTGCTCCCCCGGGAGACCATCGCTTTGGACTTGTGTGAGCACTTCGCGCACGACGCCACGCAATGCGTTCTGCGTCAGAAGATCGTATCGAATTCCATCGTCTGCCATGTAATGGCGCCGCTCCATTTTTTGGCGACGTAGGCAGTCACCCCGTCGAAGTGGAGGGCTTCTGTTGCCCGGTGCCCTCCGAAACCGCGCCTAGTCTCTGCGAGGAGGCTAGGGCTTTAATTTAGGCTATCGCGCCGCATTACGCAGCGAGACGTGCCTCCGCATAGTTGTCATTGGCAACTATTAGGTTTGGCCCGATAACGGCGGATACCATGCCGAGCGAAAGTACGACCTTTACACCCTCGTCGATCCTATTTCGGCCCCGCCACGTTTCAGTCGTTGCCGACCCATGGCTCAAGTCGCGTGCCAACTAGGCCAATGACTTTGGACACTGAAACCTGGTGGAGCCGCCGGGTACCGCCCCCGGGTCCGAATGGTTTATTACGTCAACCGTTTATCGCCATAGTCGACCGAAGCCGACTTCTTAGATATAAGCTCCAATTGGGTTAATTGAAAGATCGGGAGAGAGAAAACCCCCAATCTTCATCGCTCAAATTGGCTTGCTGACCAGGGAGTTGGCCGCGGACAAAGCGCGGCGTCAGTCGCGACGCATCTTTAGGATGCGACCCGTTGTTGCATCCACATGCATCTCAATGTCGTCTCCGCGGGCATCCTCACCCTCGACTTTCCAGATATTTTTTCGGCGCTTGTATTCAATCTCCTCCAGGTCGACGATACCGCGATCGAAGGCCATCTGGCGGACCTTATCGATGCTAACGCTCTGCGCGGACGCAGTGCCCAAGGGGAGGCCGAGAGCAGAAAAGGCCGCAAGGCCGAGGACAACTGTCAAAACACGCATTGAATGCTCCTTCTACAAGGTCTATCGACGAAGTAGCGAGCCCGGCAGGTGAGTCTCGGCGTTTCGGACTGTCAAGAATATAGGGACACACTGATCTTGCGCCAATATCTCGATCTTCTGTCCAAAGTGCGCCACGCAGGGCTTCGAAAAGAAGACAGAACGGGCACTGGGACGCTCAGCCTTTTTGGGGCCCAAATGCGTTTCGACTTGAGCGAGGGTTTCCCGCTCATGACGACCAAAAAGCTGCACGTGAAGTCGATCATCCACGAGCTGTTATGGTTCCTGCAGGGATCGACCAACACACGCTATCTCAGGGAACATGGCGTCACGATTTGGGACGAGTGGGCTGATGAAAACGGCGATCTCGGGCCGGTCTACGGCAAGCAATGGCGGTCATGGCCGACGGCGTCCGGCGGCGAGGTCGACCAAATTGCTGCGCTCGTCGACGGCATTATGCGCAACCCTGATTCGCGCCGCCATATCGTTTGTGCCTGGAATGTCGGCGAGCTACCGGATATGGCGCTTCCGCCCTGCCACTGCTTGTTCCAGTTCTACGTGGGCGATGGGCGATTATCATGCCAGCTCTATCAGCGTTCGGCCGATATTTTCCTCGGCGTTCCGTTCAATATTGCCTCCTACGCATTGCTCACCCGTATGGTCGCGCAGGTTACGGGGCTGAAGCCGGGTGATTTCGTTCACACCTTTGGAGACGTGCACCTCTACTTGAATCATGTGGAGCAGGCCGATCAGCAGCTCTCGCGGAGCCCGCGGCTTCTGCCGACCTTGGAGATCAATCCCGAGGTGTCTTCGCTTTTCGACTTCGTCTACGACGACTTCAAGATTGTTGGTTACGATCCGCATCCGGCGATTCGCGCCGAGGTGGCCGTGTGACTGACACGCCGGGACAAGGTGATCCCAGTATTGCCCTCGTCGTCGCCATGGGTCAGAACCGGGCCATCGGTCGGGACGGTCAGCTGCCATGGCGCTTGCGATCCGACATGAAGTTTTTTCGTGACGTCACCATGGGTAAGCCCATTGTCATGGGGCGGCGGACATTCGAATCGCTGCCGCGCGTGCTCGACGGGCGCCTCAATATCGTTCTCACACGCGATCCATCCTTCTCGGCCGCCGATATCGTGAGCGTTTCAAGCTTGGAGGCCGGGCTCGAGGCAGCGAAGACTTGGGCGGGCACACAGGGTTCGGATGAAATCGCCGTTATTGGGGGAGAGGGCGTCTTTCGGGCAGCCCTGCCGCTCGCAGATCGGATCTACCTAACGGAGGTTCACGCGGCTCCTGAGGCGGACACGTGGTTCCCCGAATTGGATCAGGACGCCTGGCGAGAGGCCTCACGCGACGCTTTTCAGGCCGGTCCCAAGGACGATCACGACTTCAGCATCGTCGTCTTGGAGCGAGTTTGAGGTATTAGGTCCGGCTTCGATTGCGCGCCCCCTGGTCCTGCCCTATATAAGCATCGACTTCTTGTCGCGGTTGCGCCGCTTGGTGCGCCTAAATCCCGTGCGATAGACGCCGCCGAAATCAGGCGGTTTCGCGCGACAGCCTCCTCAGAAATCAGGACGAGAAACATATGCCTTGGAGCAATCAGAGCGGCGGTGGCGGCAATAACGGCCCCTGGGGGCCACGGCCGGGCGGTCCCGGCGGCGGTGGTCAGCAGCCGGATCTGGAAGACATCTTGCGTAAGAGCCAAGACAAGTTGCGGCAGGCGATGCCAGGTGGCGGCGGCGGTTGGTTACTGCCAGGCGTGCTGGCCGCGCTTGTTGCCGTTGTGATCGGTTTCTTTGGCTTCTTTGTGCGTGTGAATACCGATGAGGTCGGCATCGTGCTGCGCTTCGGTGAGTATGTACGCCAGCTGCCTCCGGGCCTGCATGTGCGACTGCCCTATCCTGTCGAAGAGGTGCTGTTGCCGAAAGTTACACGCGCTAACCGGATCGAGATCGGCATGCGTTCCGCACAGGGCGCTGGGCTGTCTCCGCGGGACGTTCCTGAGGAGAGCCTCATGCTGACGGGTGACGAGAACATCGTCGACATCGATTTCGTCGTAGTTTGGAAAATCAATGATGCGCCCGACTACCTCTTCAACATTCAGAACCCGGAAGGCACCGTGAAGGACGTTTCGGAGAGCGCGATGCGCGAGATTGTTGGGCAGAGCGACATTGAACCTATCCTGACGGCGGCACGTGCCGAGACGGAAGGCAAAGTCCAAGAGCTCATTCAACGGACGCTTGACGGCTACAAAGCCGGTATTGAGATCACGCAGGTCCAGCTCCAAAAAGTGGATCCACCGTCACAGGTTATCGATGCCTTCCGTGATGTTCAGGCCGCCCGCGCCGACGAGGAGCGCCTGCAGAACGAGGCCCAAGCCTACGCAAACCGGGTCGTTCCTGAGGCGCGTGGTGAGGCAGAGCGGATTCTCCAACAGGCCCAAGGCTATCGCGATCGTGTGATTGCAGAGGCAAAGGGTGAAGCCGAGCGCTTCGAGAAGGTCCTGCAAGAGTACGAGAAAGCGCCGGACGTGACCCGCCAGCGCATCTTCATCGACACGATGAAGGAAGTGATGTCCAAGACGGACAAGATCATTATCGATAAGGATGGCGGTGGCGGCGTGGTGCCGTATCTGCCGCTCCCGGAGCTACAGAAGAGACAGCCGACGGCTTCATCAGCACCCTCAGCGGTTCCGGCTTCGCCCTCACTCCAGACGGGAGGGCAGCAGTAATGAAGAAGGCAACCCTGACGCTCATCTTGCTGGTGGTCGGAATATTGGCTATTGGCGCATATCTCACGCTCTTCACAGTCTACCAAACACAGCAAGCGCTGGTTCTTGAGTTCGGTAAGGCGAAAAGGGTGCTCGAGGACCCCGGCCTGAACTTCAAGATCCCGTTTATCCAGAACGTGGTTTTCTTCGACAAACGGCTGCTTGACCTCGACTCCGCACCACAGGAAGTCATTGCCGCGGACCAGAAGCGACTCGTCGTCGATGCATTCGCGCGCTGGCGGATCACGAACCCACTGCTGTTCTACCAATCTGTGAACAACGAATTCAATGCGCGGACACGGCTCAGCGATTTCCTGGAAGCAGCGCTTCGACGGGTCCTTGGCGCGGCCAGCTTCGAGGCCGTTGTGCGCGATGACCGCAACGATCTGATGCGTAAAATCACCAACGAGATGAACGATAATGCCGAGAAGTTCGGTATGACAGTCGTCGACGTTCGGATCAAGCGGGCGGACCTGCCTGAGGCCAACAGCCTCGCCATTTTCCGCCGGATGCAGACGGAACGTCAGCGCGAGGCGGCGGAAATCCGGGCCGAGGGTGAGGAAGCGTCTCGCCGTATTCGCGCCGATGCCGACCGCCAGGTGACAGTGCTGAAGGCCGACGCAACTGGCGAATCCGAGCGTATTCGTGGATCGGGCGATGCTGAATCCAACCGTGCGTTTGCCGAAGCGTTCGGTAAGGACCCCGACTTCTTTGCCTTCTACCGCTCGATGCAGGCTTATGAAAGTGCATTGCAAGCAGGTGATACACGGATGTTGCTGAGCCCTGACTCTCAGTTCTTCCAGTACTTCAACGACGCGACCGGATCGTCAGCCCGGCCGGCAACTGGTGCATCATCCAGCGTGCCAAAGGCAGACAGGAGCAACGCCAGCCGGGCCTTGAGCTCGGCGCCATAGGCGCCGTCCCAAAATGGACGACCTCGGCGTCGCCATTGGACTTGTCTTGGTAATCGAGGGCCTGATTTGGGCCCTCGCTCCTCGTTTCGGTCGGCGTCTCCTGGAGACAGCTTCCGAAATGTCGGAGTCCTCGTTGCGGCTTGCTGGCACACTCGCCGTGGCGGCAGGCGTGCTCGTTGTTTGGCTGATACGGGGATAAAAAAAGCGCTAGCGTACAAGACAGCTCGGTCGCCTATGTTTTGCGTTGAAACGCTGCTTCCGCATTGCGTGCGATTCTCGCTAAAGTAGGCGGAGCGGCGTTAAGACCGAGCGTGGGCAGGGTCCTATGCGCTTGGTCGTTTGAGACAAGTCGGGTGAAGCCTCGCTCAGCAAGGGGAGTGCGCAAACGGATGTTGGGACGAAGCCGTCCAAACGTGTTGAGCCGTACTCGCGACGCTTATGCGACACTTCTATTCGCCGCCGCCCTCTGTCTTGCTTTGCTCCAATCGAATACGCCAGCCACCGCCAAGGGGCCGGAGTCGCTTGCTGGCGTCGCCGAGGGTTTACAAGAAACGGTCGTCAATATCTCGACGACCCAGAACCTTGAGGACGAGGACAATGATCCGCCTGGTCGAAAAGCCCCGGGAAGTAGTCCCTTCGACGAACTGTTCGACGACTTCTTCAGCGAGGAAGGTGCTGATGGTTCGCCTCGAAAGGTCAGTTCGCTTGGCGCCGGGTTTGTTATCGACCCGTCGGGACTGATCGTTACAAACCATCACGTGATCGAAGGCGCCGACGACATTTATGTGAACTTCACCGATGGATCGAAGCTGAAGGTGATCAAGATTCTAGGCCATGATCCCGAAACTGATCTGGCGCTTATTCAGGTCAAGCCAGACCAGCCGCTCAAGGCGGTGACATTCGGCGATTCATCGGTCTTGCGTGTCGGCGATTGGGTAATGGCGATTGGCAATCCCTTTGGACTAGGAGGAACACTGACTGTTGGTGTGGTGTCCGCAACCAAGCGCGATATCAACGCCGGACCTTACGACAACTTCATACAGACTGATGCGGCGATCAATCGCGGCAACTCCGGCGGGCCGCTATTCAACATGGAGGGTGAGGTTGTCGGCGTGAACACGGCGATCATCTCGCCGACGGGAGGGTCTATCGGCATAGGGTTTGCCTTGCCTTCCAATACGGCACTACGCGTGCTCGATCAATTGAAGCAATATGGCAAGACGCGCCGTGGTTGGCTTGGCGTCCATGTTCAGAATGTCACCAACGAAATGGCGTCTAGCTTGGGGCTGCCCAAGCCGACGGGCGCATTGGTTGCGTCGGTTACTCCCGATGGTCCGGCCGCGAGCGCCGGGATCAAGGCGCGGGACGTCATTCTCGATTTTGGAGGACAAAAAATCAGGACAATGAGGGATCTGCCGCGAGCCGTTGTCAGCTCAGCGGTGGGCGCGGAGGTGCTGCTTAACGTTCTCCGAGACGGAGAGACTCTAAACATCACCGTGACGCTGGGCGAGCTACCTGGGGAAGACGAGGATCTATTGTCGCCGGAAAGCTCCGATGGCAAGGAACACCTTTTGGGTCTCACAATTGAGCCGCTCACAGCTGACTTGCGCGCGAAGTTTGCCATCAGCGGTAAGGTCGACGGAGTTGTGATCACGTCCGTTGAGCCTGGCAGTCCTGCAGCGAAGAAGCGCATCAAAGTCGGCGATGTGATCCTTGAAGTGCGACAGAAGCGGGTCCGTAAGCCCGAGGAAGTCGTCGCGTGGCTAAGTGCAATACGGAAGTCGGGGCGGGACAAGATCTTATTTCTCCTGGCCAACGCTGACGGCGATCTGCGTCTCGTCAACGTTCCCATTAGCTAACTCGGCCCTCTCGCGGTCCTGCGAGGCCAAGTCGTGGCAAATCGTGTTTGAAGCTGTTCTCATCGCCGGACCCACAGCTAGCGGCAAATCCGCTGCGGCTCTGGCGCTTGCCGATCGCCTGGGCGGCAGGATTATCAATGCCGATTCCATGCAGGTCTATCGCGAGTTGCCTGTGCTCACCGCGCAGCCCAGTGCTGCGGACATGGCGGACATACCTCATCGGCTTTACAGCACTGTATCCGGACGCGAGGCCTATTCGGTAGGACGCTGGGTTGCTGATGCCGCTGCCGAGATCAGGGATGCGCGTAGCGCGGGCCAAGTTCCGATCTTGGTCGGTGGCAGCGGGCTTTA
>JARFRF010000043.1 GCA_029287395.1 Methyloceanibacter sp.
ACCGAATACCTTGGCTTTTGGGCCGATGGACAAGGCAATCTCATCACTGATCGTCGAGGTCCGGATCGCTCTGGGTGAGCGGCCCTGGGTGGTGGCGAGCGCCTGTGTCGGATCGATCTCGGTACCCGCGTCGACACCACCACCTTCTCCGAGCAGTGGATAGTCAGCATCCTCGACATTGTATATCAGCGTACCCGTCGTGCGGTCGAGCCAGACATTGCCGATCATACCGTGAACGGCGGGGTCAGTGCCCGTGGCGAGGGTCGCGTGGCCGACCACGGTCTCGGTATTGGCGTGGCGGTGATGTGCATCAACATAGAACGCACCTTTGTCCAGAAGCAGCTGGAACCCGCCTTTGCCATAACCCGCCGAGTAGCGGTCGATCAGGTCGCCTCGCAACTGGTCCACCGTGATCTGCAGCACCAGCTTTACCGGCCGTTCAGCGGTCTGGGCCCAGGCTGCTGTTGTTGCCGATGCCAGTAACGCAATCAGGATTGATACCGTCATCTTACGCATGTTTGTCTCCAATAAACGTTGGGGGGAAAATGACCTGCTTAGGGTCTCCCGAGAAATTTTCTTTGCGCCTCAATCTGATCAGCCGCTGACAGGATAAGGTCAGCTATCCGGTACCCGGCCAGTGTAATGCGTTTTGCAGTAGTCGGCGGTACTTTCTCCCAGTAACCCTCAGGTAAGGGCGGCGCCTCGTCAACCGGTGCTTTGCCATGGAGAATGAAGTTCATCATGTTCTGGACCAGCCTGGCGGTTTCTGCATCCTTGTCCGGGTCGGGAGTGCTCTCAACATCCTCGTAGACCCAATCGGCAGCGATGTTGTAGCTTTCCTTGGCCCAAGCCTCGAAAACGGCCGGGTTGCCGACGGGATGTTTCTTCAACTCCGGGAATGAAGAGCGCGGATATTTCTGCATGAAGGTCTGCGTGGCCTGGTCAACCACTTCCAATGTCGGGACGCGCAACGCATTCATGTCCCAAAGAATATGCAGTGGAATTGGGCTGTCGGATACCGGATCCCAGACGTAACTCATCGTTCCTGCCGCATTGCCCGTAGGAAAATCTTGCGAGAACAGATCACTGACATGCATGGGCTGGTGGATATCGCCTATGATATGGAACGCCCAGCAGAGAGCTAAAGCGCGCTCTTTTGGATTGGATTCAGGGTTCGACAGAGTTCTAAAAGCCAGTTTCAGCGCCTCCAGCGCTTGTCCTGCCGGCTTTCCCTCGCGTGCGGCCGCTGCTTCCCGTGCGTTTCCCGGAGCGTCCTTCGCGACGATTGCCCAGCGCGCCGTATGCCAGGTTGGACGATCATCAGTCGAAAATTTCACATCGTCCGCCCAGCGCGCACATTCTACGAATTTACGCCGGATGCCCTCCTTCCCCTTGGCCGCTCCCGCCGCAACCCAGAAGGGGGCGGCGCCGGGATGGGCCATGAACAGCAATCCTATTTTCTCAATCAGATCGGGACGTGTGCGGCTCACCTCAGAATACGCGACGTTCGCCGTGGTCATATGGCCTGGGTGATCCCACGCGTGCGCGCTCGACGATATAGCAGCAAGACACAGCGCAGCTACAAAGGTGTTTCTTCGCCTAATCATGCTTTGAATTTTCGATGTCAACATAATAACACCTCATGACGATCCAAGATATAATTCTCGTATCGCTTGCTGCTGCTCATCACCGATGCCCAGTCCCTCCGAGAAGTACTTCTCGATAGATCCATACTTCTTTTTCATTTCATCGAATGCAGCATCGAGATACTCTTTCCTCACGCCGAATATGGCTTCTGGGATCTGGCGATCGACGCCCTTTTCCACAAATTGGTCGATGACCTTCTTGTAGGCAGGCAAGATATACTCGTTGCTCCTGAGGTAGTCCTCATAGACCTTGTCTTCAGGCACGCCCAGCAAGGTCAGAAGAGCCGCTGCGGCCCATCCCGTGCGGTCCTTGCCTGTCGTGCAGTGAAAAAGCGTCGGCAGCTGACTCCGATCGCCCATGGCCAGGAACAACTTGCGGAATTCCAGCCTTGCGCTAGGCAGCGAGACAAACTCCCGATAAGCCGCCTCGAACGATTCCTCGACCTTGCCGCCGCCGAGCTCGGCATTCGCTTTCTTCGGGTCCTCCATCAGCTTTTCGAGCTGCGCGGGACCGGACTGCGGGGCGTCGGCAACCACGTCGAGCCAGGAATAACTGACGCCTTGCGGAACCTCGCCGGGGCGGCTGCTGCGCTCGTCGAAGGTGCGCAGGTCAAAGGCGGTCTTGAGCCTCAAGCCGGCGAGCTTCTTCATGTCATCGGCGCTGACGTGGTAAAGCTGGTTTGAGCGATAGACCAGCCCACTGGCCACGGTTGAACCGTCGCTGGTGGTATAACCGCCCAAGTCCCTAAGGTTTGGCACTGACTTGATTCCGAGACTCTGTCCTGGCTGGGTGATCTGTCGCGCTCGGAAAATTAAGGTGTCCTGCAAGGCAGGAACAGCACCCCTCTTATCAAGGATGCCGTTCAAGAGCAGATTGCTAATAACCGGCCCCTTGTCGGTCATGGTCACCCAGGCCACGTGATCCATATGGCCGACAGAACCACCGGCGCCAGGCACTGCCCCCCCCGTCATACCCATGGTGATATAATCGCGCCCTTTACGGTGGGTATAGTTGTACGTATGGGTATGGCCAGCGAACGCCGTATAGGGTCGATCCTGCAACAAAGATTCGATCTTAGCGAAGTTACCGAGTTCAGGCAGACTCCATGGTGGCGCGTGCATGAAGGCCAGCGTCCAGCGTACGTTCTGATTGGCCTCCAGTACCTTTTTGAAATATGAGACCTGGGCATCGCTGATGTTCACTTTCCCGGCCCACTCCTCGAGCTCCGCAATAGTCTTCCGCACCTCTTCGCGATTGGTTATCTTGCCCGTCTTCAGCTGGTCGTATTTCTCCAAAAGCTCTTTGGGAGGGTTCTTTTTTGGAGGATCCTCGGTGCTTACAAGCAAAAAGAGTACATCTTTGTACACGAAGTGAGAGTAGCTACGTTTGGAGCCCATACGTTCAAACCAAACCTGCTCACTTGGGTCAAAATTCAGGTCATGGTTTCCCGGGACGAAGAACATGGGCATGGCGAGCGCCTTGAGCTTCTCGCTTACTCCCGCCCATTGCGCCTCAAGCACCTTCTTGTCTTTGTCGTACCCTTCGATAAAATCACCGACGCTCAAGACGAACTCGGGCCGAAGCAGGTTCAAGAGGTCTACGGCCGACCTGAGCACTCCCGTCCGATGCCCACCGGCATGATCGCCAATGATGGCGAACTGGAAATTGTTGGGATCGTTCTGGAAATTGAGGTGAGTATAAGGCTTGCTCTCCTTTTCGCCGCGGAATTCTTGCGCCTGCGTTGCGCCTGCCGAACTTCCAACCATCATCAAGACCGCAAGTGCCAGAAGCATATGGCCTCGTAACGCGGAGCTGACACCAATAGTCATTTCGTTTCTCTCCTCTACTCTTTGCATTATTTTGTTACCACTAATTCGCACTTGATGCCTTGAGCATCTCGAATTGCGGCACCGTCCACGCTTCCATCTTCTTTGCATCGGGCTCATAGATGCGGAACATGGGGTCAAGATCGACATCGGCGCGACTAATGGGTAGCCAGTTTTCCTCTGGCACTCCCTCTGGCTTTTTCTCACTGACGTGGATTTCGATCCCGCCGTCTTTGTTGAGCTTGTATCCGGCATTCTCCCCAACACTATATTTCTTCTGGTCATTCGGAATGAAAAAGCCGTTCTTGAGATCGTAAAGCGTCAGCGACCAGAACGCTTCCGCTGGCGGCAGCTGAGCCTTGCTCATCTTCAACACATAGTCGTTCTTGGCATTCATCGGTTGGCCACCTTTGGCCGACGATGGCAGATAGCGAGCGACATAGGCGGGCACGCCAATCGGCCCGGTCACTGACACGACGACCAGCGTCTCGAGGTCGGTCTCCCCCTTTGGCATGAACATCTTTGGGGTAATTCGTTTCTGAACAGCCTTGTCCGTCATTGAGGCCAGGGCCTTCTCCGCGACCTCCTCGGCGATCCTGCGGAATCGGGTGCCGTCGAGCTTGGCGACCCTGGACGGATCGAATGTTTGGCCAGGCGCCACGCCCAGCGGTGCGTAAGCTGCCAGTACAGCCTGATCCATTTCGTTGTTGGGGTCGAACGTTGTGTGGTTGAATACAAACTGCATCACTTCGAGCAGATTGCTGGCGAAGACGTCCGCGTCTGTCTTGCCGTGGGCCGGAAACTTTGGTGCATGGGAAGACCTGGCTGGCTTGCCTCGAAACTGCGACAGCGGCAGGACTTTCACGTCCTGCAGCGCCTTGGCGACCCGCGCCATGCGCTTCGGATCGCTCTGGTGCGGCATCGCACGCAAGAACGCGTAGTAAAAATCACCGTCAGCTTTGATGATGCGATCGACGCCTTTGATTTTCTCGCCGCGATATCCTTTGGTGCGATCCGTGTAGAACAGCACCTTGACCGGTTTCTTGAAATCTCCCTTGGCGCTCAGCAACGGCATGTCGCAGTAGTGGGCATAGCCCGACGTCTCAAGGGCAACGAACGTTGAATCAATGGACGGATACTCGACGACCACCGGCTCATTGCGAAGGTCCAGCGTGACCATCTGGTAGAGCGTGTCGTTATTGGGCCGCGCAATTCCTTTCATCGTATGATCCAGCAACTCAGCATTGGCGAATGACTTATTCAAGCCCTTCGTCACGATCTCTTTTTGGATCACATTGAACATAGCGACATATTGATACGAACGGCGAACGAGGTTCTCCACTTGCTGGTCGCTTAAGCTATCAGTTTTCTGCGCTATCGCCGGTGCCCCCCCCGCGATTGCCAGAAAACCAACCAAGCACAAACGACCGAGTTTCTGCGACGCTTTTCTGGCGAAATTGATATCCACTTGCTTCCTCCGCATTTCCAATAGCAACTTGACCGACGCGCCACTCGGGAAGCTCTTGATTGAGTTGCCGCTTCTAGTCCACACGAGCGGCTATGCGTGTTCTTATTTTTGGCGGGGTACAAATCGGCAGCAGACCATCCAGTACGTTGTTGGAGAAAGCGCCGACTGCACCTAACCAGCCGTCCCAACAAGCACTCTCGATCGCCACGAAATCGGGCTCCGACTACGCGATGATGATTTCAACGATCGCAGCTTCCCGCTCAGTTACACCGTGTGTAAACCCGGCCATGGGCATCAACGACGCGCTCACATTCAGACGTCACAGCCGCGCGAACAACTGCGCGGCGTCTTACTGACCTTGCTGCAGCTCCCGTCCACGTGAGAGAGACAGGTGGACGACGATAGCCGCGACGGGCTTCGGCAGACGAGATCAGTCCCGCTTCTTTTGTTATTTCGAACTTCCCGTTCCATGCCAAGC
>JARFRF010000053.1 GCA_029287395.1 Methyloceanibacter sp.
GGTGGGATGAAACGTAAGGCCGCGTTGGGCACTGTGAGCACGTCATGCACTTCGGCAACCACAATCTCGGCCGTTGCCGTCATGCCGGGCCGCAAGAGTAGCTCGGAGTTGTCTGTTGTCAGCACGGCCTTGTACGTCACGACACCTTGGACAACTTCGGACCCATAGCGCAGCTCGCGGATTTCGGCGTCGAACCGTCGATCTGGATATGCATCCACGGCGAACGAGGCTTTCTGCCCTTCAAGGACCTTGCCAACATCCGCCTCATCGACGTCGACGCGAACCTCCATCTTCGTCAGGTCCTCAGCGATGGTGAACAGAATAGGCGCTTGAAGTGAGGATGCGACGGTCTGTCCGGGTTCAACATTGCGGCTCAAAACGACGCCGGTGATTGGCGAACGGATCAACGCCTTCTCTAGATCCGTTTCTGCCAACGCAAGATTGGCGCTCGCTGACGCAACGTCGGCTTTGGCGCTTTCCTCGATGGCCAAAGCACGCTTGAGTTTCGCCTCAGCCACCTCCAAATCCAGAATGGAACCCGCTTGTGTCTTTGCGAGCCTAGCTTTGCGCTCAAAGTCCAGCCGGGTCTCGGCCACGCTGGCCTGCGCTTCGCTCACTTTTGCCTTGGCCGCCTGCAACCTGGCGCTGGAGCTGTCGACGGCAGACTTCAGCTTTCGCGTGTCGAGCTCTGCTAGGGCCTGCCCCTCGGTTACGGCGCTGTTGTAGTCGACGAAGACGGTACGAACGATGCCCGACAACTCACTCGAGATCTCCACATCGTTCGTCGGCTGAACTGTGCCTGTCGCGGTCACTGTAACGGTGAGATTGGCGCGGGTCGCAGACTCGGTAATGTAGGTCACGCCGTTTGCCGCGCCGCCACCCAACAGACTGTAACCGAGCGCCCCGATGCCCAGCACGATGCCGGCAAGGATAGCCGACCGAAAACGACGAAGACTCGACGTCGGCTTGCCAACGCCTAAGACGGCCTCCGTTTCGGCTCGGTCCTTATCCGAGTTGATCTTTTGAGGAGGCACAACTTCGTTCATTCAAAAACCCGAATTCTTTGTTGGCGAGCGCACCGTGCCTCGCGTCCAACGCCTTAAAGATAGCGTTGAATAACTCCGATGTCGGTGAAATTTGTGACGAAACCAAGCATCCTCGGCTTCAGAAAAGTTTCGAAACAAATTTCTGTGTGAGGCAACGTTCCGAAACACATCGGCACCATGTTGGCAAACATCTAAGCCTAGGCTCTTGCTCGTAGTTTGCGGAGAGTCCGATGCAGATCGAGTTCGCGATTGTCGCCTTGCGGCTCCTTGCGGCTGTGCTCGCTATAGCGGTGCTATGGCCACTCGCCTTTCAGCCCTCGCAATGGCGTTTGGTTGCTTTACAACACAAGATCTCGGGCGGGAGCGTCAACCCAAGCCAGATCGGCCAACGGCACATGCGAGGAACGCCGGAATGCAGCGCCTGCTGGGACTTCGCCTCAGTCTTTGCATCACCCATAGGGCGCCTCCTCGTTCAAACCTGGCTAACTAAGTGACCGAGCCGCATGATGCGCGATCCACCTAATATGCTCCAGACTTCTTGCCATATTGTGCAGAATTGTCGGGTACACGACTCCTACATCAGCTCTAAGACTTGATCGAAAGGCCATAGACGGACACTGTACTTAGCGGATCCAATCTTCTTGGATCCACCATCGGTTTACACAGCGAGCAAACTTGTAAATCCTGGCTTCACCGGGCTGTCATCGGCGTTTGTGACTTTCGGCTTCGGCCTTCGAAGCTGTGAAGGTGCTGGACCCGGTCATACGGAGGATCGAAAAACGTGGCGCAGCCTCCAGAGAACATCGACAAGCTCGCGATCAACACGATCCGCACCCTCTCGATCGATGCCATTCAGAAAGCTAACTCGGGACATCCGGGCACGGCCATGGACGCCGCGCCTTTCGCTTACACGCTTTGGCAACAATTCCTTCGCTACGACCCTAAATCTCCACATTGGATCAACCGGGATCGCTTCGTCCTGTCCGCCGGGCATGCCTCGATGCTCCTTTACAGCCTGATCCATTTGGCGGGGATCGAAGCGGCCGATACGGCCTATCAAAAACAAGGCGGCGAAGCGGTTAGCCTCGGCGACATCGAGAGCTTTCGCGAGGAGGGTAGCCGCTGCCCGGGGCATCCTGAATATGGCTGGACCACCGGCGTCGAATCGACCACCGGACCGCTTGGTCAGGGCGTTGCCACCAGCGTCGGCATGGCGATTGCCGGAAAATGGTTGGCCGCCACTTACAACAAGCCGGACTTCGCGCTGTTCGACTACAACGTTTATGCGCTTTGTGGCGAGGGCTGTCTTATGGAAGGTGTCGGCAGTGAGGCTGCTTCGCTCGCGGGACACCTCAAGCTCTCCAATCTTTGTTGGATTTTCGACAACAACAACGTGACCATCGATGGTCACGCCGACATCACTTTCACCGAGGACGTCGCTAAGCGCTTCGACGCCTATGGCTGGAATGTCGTCCACGTTCGGGACGCGAACGATCTCGGCGAACTGTCCTGCGCCCTGAACGCCTTTTTGGGCACTGACGATAGACCAACGATCATCATCGTCCATAGCCATATCGGCTACGGCTCGCCGGGTAAGCACGATACGCCGGCCGCGCATGGCGAACCGCTCGGCTCCGACGAAGTACAGCGCACGAAAGAGTTCTTCGGCTTCGACCCGGACAAATATTTCGTCGTGCCCGATGGCGTGCGGGAGCACTTCAAGACCCACATCGGAGATCGGGGTGCGGACTTCAAGAGCAAATGGGACGCGCTCTTCGCGGCGTACAGCGCCGCCCATCCGGATCAAGCAAAGCAAATCGAGATGATCCGCGATCGAGACCTGCCGGAAGGCTGGGATGCGGACATTCCAAGTTTCGACGCAGATACGACGGGGATTGCCACACGTGCGGCATCCGGAGAGATATTGAACGCCATCGCCGCAAAGGTCCCTTGGGTCTTAGGCGGTGCGGCGGACGTGGCCGGCAGCACCAAAGTAGTCCTCGATTATCCAGATGCCGGAGAGTTTCAGCCTTATGGCGAACTTGGCGACTACAGCGGCAACAATATGCGCTACGGCATCCGCGAGCATGGGATGTGCGCCGTGGTCAATGGAATGGTGCTGTCGGGCTTGCGGGCCTACGATTCCTGCTACCTGATCTTCACCGACTACGCGCGTGGATCGATCCGCCTCGCCTCGCTGATGGATATTCCCGT
>JARFRF010000156.1 GCA_029287395.1 Methyloceanibacter sp.
ACATAGGTCCGCTTGATGCGGGGAAAGACCTTGGCGTGGTAGGCACGGCAATAGGGGCACGTGAGGGATACATACTCGATAATGGTCACAGGGGCATTGCGGTTGCCGTATTCGCGGTCCCCGAGCGGTCCTGGCTCCAAGAGTTGGTCCTCTAGGGACGTCGCCTCAGGCGTCGCGCCGCCAGGTCCGCCACAGGAGCCAAGCACGAGCGGGCTCAGGCTCGCGGCAATGCTGAAGAAGATCGTGGCTAGTCTGCTAAGCCGCAAAGATCATCCCCCATAGGACTTCAATCCAAGCTTATTCAGCGCGATCTCCGCAAAAGTATCGTGCGCCCGTGCCGCCCAAAATGAGGTCGCCACGTCGGCAATGCGCGCTCAGCCGCTGGGTGGCGTCTCAGGTGTCCCTTCGATCGCGGCCTCGAAGACTTCAAAGGCTATGCCATCAAGGCGCTTGCCGTTGACGAAGAAGGCCGGTGTCGCGTCGACGCCGTAGTCTTCATGTGCCTTCTTGCGTACGGCCACGATTTTGTCGAACAGCTGCTTGTCTGCAAGGCATGTCTCAAAGCTCTCTTCAGAGAAGCCGGCCTGCTTTGCAATGAGCTTCAGCTTATCCTTGCCGTCGGCACCCGGTACGGCCCAGGTTTCCTGAGTCTCAAAGAGCCCGTCAACCATCGGGTAGAAGCGATCGTTGCCAGCGCAGCGGGCCAGCATGGACGCAGCCACCGCCAGGCCATCGAGGGGAAACTCGCGGAAGATGAAACGAACCTTGCCCGTATCGATGTACTTCTCTTTCAGCCTGGGAAACACCTCGTCGTAGAAGTGTGCGCAATGCGGACATGTCATCGAGGCGTATTCCACAATCACCGTATCCGCGTTCGGATCGCCCAGCGCGATGTCTTCAAGCGGCCCCTCTTCCAAAAGGGCCACCAGCTCTGGATCGGCCTGAGGTGCGTTTGGGTCTTGCGGTGCTTCGGCGTTTAAGACGAACAGCCCCACGGCCAATGCGCCGAGGACGAGTGCGCCGATTGTATAAAGGCCTGTTTTGTTCTTCTTGGCCTCGGTCGAGGCGTCGGTTGATTCCTTATCAGGTTTTGCCACGTCGAATTCTCCGGCTTTTCCTTCTTTTCGCGGATGCCCGCGTCATTCGGCGCCTACAATCGTCGAACAAGGCGGTTCGAGCAAGCGGGTAAAAGTGGCCTCGCTTCAACCCCTTGTGAGCGCAAAACCTAGCCGTCAGGCCATAAGGCTCAGCTCCGACGACCTCGTGGTTTCCGGCGGGCCTCCGCCTCCTGCACAGCCAGCGCACCCAACCGGCCTAGCGCTTGAGCCAGCTTGGCGTCTTGAATGCCCGCGGATTTGGGCAAGGCGTATGCGGGGAGTGGGGGCTTCGGAGCGCGCTTTGGGCGTGCTACGCGGGATATGGGCGCCTGCAGAAAGCGCATCTCCGTGACAGCCCGATAGCCGAAATAGGCGTTAATGCGCTCGAGTATCTGCGCTGCGCGATGTTGTACTTCGATGGCTCGCGGTCCCTCTATGCGAAGGACAAGCGTCGCTCCTTCGGACCTGTAGCCACCTTTATTTGGCGAACCTCCCTCATCATCGTCCCAATCCCGGTGTCGTCGGGGCCAAATGATTCGGTCCGGCATGGTGTCACGGGCTAGCTCGGCACCGGCGATGGCGCGCCAGTCGCTAAGGAGCGCGCTGGTCGCAAAGCCCCGCTCACGCGCCGCTTTGTCCAATGCCCTCTCAACAAAGGCGCCGATCGCCCGCGGGCCGCCTTTGGGCTGTCGCCTCGTGTTGTACACTGCCGCTCCTTTGTTGGCCCCTGAGTCTACACCATAGTGTGGAGGGATTGCGCACGGCATAAGGATTTATGCAAGACGTTCACATGCAAAACACTGGCCCCAGTAGCGGTATCGCGACCATCGCGCCGAAGCTCCTGGCTTGGTACCGGCGCGAGGCGCGCGCTCTGCCATGGCGTGCGCCGCCTGGGAAGCTGCAGGACCCATACAAAGTCTGGCTAAGCGAAGTCATGCTGCAGCAGACGACCGTCAAGACGGTGGCCCCGCGCTTCATCGATTTTTTGCGCCGCTGGCCCAATGTGCACGCGCTCGCCCGAGCGGAGTTGGGCGAAGTCCTCGCCGCGTGGGCTGGCCTTGGCTACTACGCCCGAGCGCGAAATCTGCACGCCTGTGCGCGGGCCGTGTCGGAGTCCCATGGTGGACGATTCCCAGACACGGAGGAGGCTTTGCGCGAGCTGCCCGGGATCGGCGCCTACACTGCGTCGGCCATTGCGGCGATAGCATTCGGCCGGCGTGCCTGGCCCGTGGACGGCAATATCGAACGCGTCGTCGCGCGGCTGTTTGCAATCGAAACGCGATTACCGGCAGCCAAGCCACAAATCAAGTCGCTGGCGGAGAAGCTGACGCCTGCGACCCACGCCGGTGATTATGCGCAAGGAATGATGGATCTCGGCGCAACGGTCTGCACCTCTCGGCGTCCGGCTTGCGGCCTTTGCCCAGTGCGGCTGGATTGCCTTGGCTTTGCAAAAGGTATCGCGGAGCAGTTGCCTTACAAGGCGGCGAAGGCCACGCGGCCGACGCGACGCGGCGCGGCCTTTGTCGCGATTCGTAAGGACGGAGCGGTGCTCCTACGCGAACGGCCACCAAAGGGACTATTGGGTGGCATGCTGGAGACGCCATCCACCCCTTGGTTGGAAGAGCCACAATCGGAGGCCGCAGAAACGTACGCGCCCGTTAAAGGCTCTTGGAAAAAACTTTCTGAGATCGTGACGCACACCTTCACGCATTTCCATCTTGAGCTGGCGGTCTACCGGGCCGAGGTTCAGCCGCGCGCAGCGCTGAGGTCCGTGGCCGAGCCTGCGCGTTGCCGTTGGGTCGCGCAGCAAGATCTCAGGAACGCCGCATTGCCGACGGTGATACGCAAGGTTCTTGGCTCGGCGCTGAACTGCTGAGAATGTGGAGGCTAGGACGCCAGCTTCTGGCGAGCCTCGGCGCGCAACGCGTCGATAGGCTTGAGCGCCCCGTCGGCTTCGTAGTGCCAGAACGTCCAGCCATTGCAGGCCATGGCGCCCTGGACATGCGCCCCGATCTTGTGGATGGAGCCTTGCGCGTCCCCGCAGGCGATCGATCCGTCCGCGCGGACCTTTGCTTCGTGACGCGCAGCGGGATCGTAGAGTGCCGTCCCCGGCGATAAGAGGCCAAGCTCCACGAGCGCGCCGAACGGCACGCGCGTCTCGGCCCGCTTGCCCTTGGCGACCTGCAACGAGGCCGGATCGAGTGTCTTGACGGCTTTGAGCCTTTCGCGCGCTGCCTTGGCGTATGCGCCTTCGCGCTCGATCCCAAGAAAGGCGCGGCTAAGTCGCTTAGCGGCGACGGCGGTCGTGCCGGAGCCCATGAAGGGATCCAGAACCACGTCGCCGGGATGGCTCGCAGCGAGAATCACCCGCTGCAGCAGAGCCTCAGGCTTCTGGGTAGGGTGGGTCTTGCGCCCGTTTTGCTTTAGGCGCTCGGCGCCCGAGCAGATCGGCAGAAGCCAATCCGACCGCATTTGCAGATCCTCGTTTAGCGCCTTCATGGACTCGTAGTTGAAGGTGTAGCGGGCCTTCTGACCCATCGAGGCCCAGATCATCGTCTCATGCGCGTTGGTGAAGCGACGGCCCCGGAAATTGGGCATGGGATTCGTTTTGCGCCAGATGACGTCGTTCAGCACCCAGAAGCCGAGGTCTTGAAGCGCGGTGCCGACGCGAAAAATATTGTGATAGCTGCCAATGACCCAAAGACTGCCATTAGGCTTCAACACACGGCGGCATGCGGTTAGCCAGTCTCGCGTGAAGCGGTCGTAGGATTCGAAGCTGGAGAACTTGTCCCAGTCGTTGTCGACCCCGTCCACACGGCTGTTGTTTGGCCGGTAAAGCTCGTTCGCGAGCTGGAGGTTGTAAGGCGGATCAGCGAAGACAAGATCGATGCTCTTGCTGGGAAACTTCTGAAGCTCCTCCACGCAGTCGCCGACAATGATTTTGTTGCGAGGAAGTTGCCGCTCCCCCGAATCCCCCACACCCATGATACTCACTCGCGTTACGAAATACACACACGCGCTTGCCGTACTGTCTTCGGCAAGACCGGCCTATGCTGGCTGAGCGGAGTAAAGGGGGCCTTAATCCAGGAGAAGTCGGCAGAATCGGCTGACGATAAGGCTGAGCCAACAGGAGAAACGATTGGCAGAAGCAATTGTCATGGTGCACGGCGTCAATTGTGGCGGCTGGTGCTTCGAAACCTTTAAACCGGTGTTTGAGGCGCGTGGGTTTGAGTGCTTCGCGCCAGATCTTGTTGGGCATGGCGCCGACAAGGCGAACGGTATCGAAAAACTTACCGGCGTCGGTATCGCGGACTATCTCGCCCAGATGCGCGATCTTGTTGCACAGCTTCCAAGGAAACCGGTCTTACTCGGGCATTCCATGGGCGCGGTTATTGCCCAGCAGCTAGCAGCGGAGGGTCTTGCCGAGAAGGTTGTTTTGGTGAGCCCGGCGCCTCGCGCCGGAATCTTGCCGCCTTCGAGCCCCGAGAAGCAACTTGGGCAAGACTTGATGTCGCTCGGACCTTTCTGGACGCGGGCCTTCGAACCGAATTTTGAGATCGCCTGCGACATCAGTCTCAATCGTCTCTCGCCTGAAAGACAGCGCAAGGTGTTTGAATCCTTCGGGCCGGAATCGGGCCAGGCGCTGTTCGAGCTGTTCTTCTGGATGTTCGATCAGACCCGGGCGACCGTCGTTGATACGCAGGCGACACGTTGCCCCGTGCTCACACTATCTGGATCTGGCCGTGACGATCGCGTCGTCTCAGTTGAGGCTGCGAAGGCAACGGCGGACGCTTATCCGGGCAGCCCATTTTGGGTTCTGGAGGACCATGCTCACATGGTGGTCGTTGAGGATGGCGCGGACAAGATCGCCATACGCATCGCGGACTGGCTGGGCTAGCCTTCGACCTCCGCGATTGCGCCGCGCGCAGCCAGGATGCGTCGGATAGGCGCGAAGGAACGGCGATGATGTGGGCAAAGGCCATGTCGCTCTATGCCGTTGGCATGTTCTGCTGTGCCGTAGCCCTTGTTTGTCTCCCAGCCATAGCCGCGATAGCGCTTGGCGAGTTTCATCATGATCCTGTCGCGGGTCACCTTCGCGACGATTGAGGCGGCCGCAATGGACAGCGACTTTGCGTCGCCGCCAATGACAGCACGGGCCGTACCCGGAAAACGTCTGGGGACGGCATTTCCGTCGATCAACGCCGTCGCCTGAGAAACCTCGAGCGTCCGGAACGCGGCACGCATGCCCCAAAGGGTCGCTTGTAAAATATTGTCGCGATCAATACGCTGCACTTGGCCGATAACGACTGAGACGCGCGCTGTTGCGGCTATCTCCTCGAAGCGATCCTCGCGCGCTTGCGGCGTCAGCTTCTTTGAGTCGTTTAGCCCCTCGGGAATACGGTTGGAGTCCAGCACGACAGCGGCCACAACGACCGGCCCAGCCCACGGTCCGCGGCCGGCCTCGTCAATGCCTGCCACGGGCAAGCCATGCAGAGCCATCATCTCTGTCTCGAGATCGAAGTTAGGGAGACCGGGATGCGCCCGCGCCGACGATTCCATATCGAAACTGTCGGACGAAGCCATGGGCTTGCGCAACAGGGCAACGCAGCAATGCCCTCCGCCACTGTGGAAAAGCCCTTACAGCAGGCTGAGTTGCTGTCCCGGTAGTGTCGGTGGCGTGAAGAGATCGGTTCGCAACTTCTGCGGCTTGTCGAGTCCCAGTCGTTCAGCAGCCATCTGAAACCGTCGGCCGATCATCCATGCATACGGCCCGTCACCTTCCATACGGCCCTGCCACTGCGCGTCATACAGCTTTCCGCCGCGGGTTTGGCGCATCAGCGACAGCACGCGGTCTGCGCGGTCTGGGCAATTGGCTCCTAGCCATTCCACAAAGAGATCGCCTATCTCCAGCGGAAGGCGAAGCAGGATGTACCCTGCCTCGCAGGCGCCCGCCGCTGAGGCCCGCTCCAAGATACGTTCTATCTCTGCGTCCGTAAGACCTGGCACAACGGGAGCGATCATCACAGACGTCGGAACGCCGGCATCTGCGAGCGCTTCAACAGCTTCTAGCCGCTTATCAGGCGTGCTGGCGCGCGGCTCCATGGCACGGGCAAGCTTGCGGTCCAACGTTGTGACGGAAAGAGCAACCTTGACCAAGCCGCGTTCGGCCATGGATTGCAGAATGTCGAGGTCGCGCAAAACGAGGGCCGATTTGGTGACAATGCCAACCGGGTGGTTCGTTTCGCTTAGAACCTCCAAAACGTGCCGCATAATGCGATACCGCCGCTCGACCGGCTGATAGGGGTCGGTGTTCGAGCCGATCGCGATCATGCGGGGCTCGTACCCCGGTGCTGCCAGCTCGCGTTCGAGTGCTTGCGCTGCGTTGGTCTTAGCAAAGAGCTTTGTCTCGAAGTCGATACCCGGTGACATGCCGAGAAAGGCATGCGTCGGGCGCGCAAAACAGTAAACACACCCATGCTCGCAGCCACGATCGGGGTTGATTGACCGGTCAAACCCAATGTCCGGGGATTCATTCTTGGTGATGACGCGGCGGGCCGGGACTTCCTGGACTTCCGTTTGCAGCGCATCGAGATCGCCTAAGGACTCCCACCCGTCATCCACGGGCCCGTAAGTTCTTGGCTCAAAGCGGCCTGAACGATTGCTTTGTGCGCCGCGTCCATGGCGGCGGCCGTAAGCTATGCCGCCAAGCTCATGGGGTAGGCTCTCTTCACGGGTTGGTTTTCGAATTGCGACACTCATGCCCGCAATATAGGTCCGAGGCTGGAACAAATCAAGAACATGTGGCATCTAGTGCTGGATTGGGTCGCATGTGATGATTGCTGAGGCCTCGGCAGCAGCTATAGTCCGGCCCATGATTTCGGTCGTTATCCCCACGCTCAATGCCCAACGAGATTTAGTCCCGACATTGTCGGCGCTTGTGCCGGCCGTCGTCGATGGCATCGTTCAGGAGGCGATCATCTCGGACGGGGGATCGACGGACGACACTTATGTCATCGCCGATGCGGCAGGCACGCATGTTGTGCGAGCGCCACGTGGCCGGGGACCGCAGCTGGAGGCGGGCGCCGCTGCTGCAAAAGGGGATTGGCTTCTGTTCTTGCACGCCGACACGGTGCTTGAACCGGGCTGGATTAACGAAGTCACCAGCTTGATAGAGCGGATCGAGACGGGACGCCGCAAGCCAACGGCCGCCTATTTTCGCTTCGCCCTTAACGATAACGGCTTTATGCCTCGGCTCATAGAAATGATGGTCGCTGTTCGATGCGCGCTGTTCTCGCTGCCCTATGGGGACCAGGGTCTTTTGATTTCCCGCAGACACTATCAGAGGCTTGGCGGATTTCGTCCGTTGCCACTGATGGAAGACGTTGACCTCGTGCGCCGGATTAAGCGCCGCGAACTCTGCGGGCTGAAAACGGCCGCGGTCACGAGCGCCAAGCGCTATCAGGACGACGGCTATCTATTGCGTAGCTTCCGCAATTTCGGGCTCATGCTTCTTTATCTCTTGCGCGTTCCGCCCCGCGTGCTCGCACGTCTCTATGGCTAGCAGGCGGCGGAGCGTGGCTTCGGCCTTCGCGGCACGTCTGATCGTCATGGCCAAAGAGCCGAGGGCAGGCGCCGTTAAGCGGCGGCTAGCAAACGGCATTGGCGCCGCCGCAGCCGCGCGATTCTACAGGACTACTTTGCGCCACACGCTGATGCGCTTGGGCGCAGATCTGCGCTGGCAGACCTACCTCGCAGTGGCACCTGATGCGTCTGTGACTGCTGCTTGTTGGCCGTCATGGCCTCGTATTCCGTGCCTGCCTCAGGGTGAGGGCGATCTTGGCCAACGCATGCAGCGCCTGTTCGACCTTGTCCCACCCGGGCCCTCGATCATTGTCGGCAGCGATATCCCTGCAATCACCGCCGGACATATCGCCGAAGCGTTTAAATGCCTTGGGCAAGCCGACGCCGTCTTCGGTCCTGCGGAGGATGGCGGTTATTGGCTGGTCGGCCTCCGAAGTTGTCCAAGGCGGCTCGCCCCGTTCAACGGTGTACCCTGGTCTTCGGACCGCGCGCTTGCCGTTACGCGACAGAACTTGAGCGGACGAAAGACAAGGCTAGCAACTCGCCTTCGCGATGTCGACACCGCAGAGGACTTCAAAACTCAGCGACGCTTCGCCGAGCGCCTTGTCTTACCACGCTAGCGGCTCCTTGAGGGGGCATGCACTCACATCGTCATCGTGAGGTGCGGGTGCAGGGAGCCTCGAAGGACAACGGGAGGCCTATCCAATGGCAACCTTCGAGAGGCGCCTGAAGGCTTCCATTTCAGAGTAAATTGGGGACGGAGAGGCTTGGCTATCTCTTCTTCTTCTTCTTCTTCTTCTTCTTGCTCTTTTTCTCCTCCGCGAACCGAGGCAAGAGTTCGACAAAAGAGCAGGGGCGGTGCCGGGCATCGAGCTGAAACTTCAGAATGCCGTTCCACGCGTCTTTGCAGGCGCCAGGTGATCCGGGTACGGAGAAAATGAGCGTTGTCTTGGCGAGGCCACCGCAAGCGCGGGATTGCACCGTAGACGTTCCGACTGTCTGATAGCTCAGCATGTGGAACAGCGTGGCGAACCCGTCGATCTCTTTGTCGAATAGGGGCCGCAGCGCTTCGGGCGTTACGTCGCGTCCTGTGAAACCCGTTCCACCCGTCGTTATGACGACATCAACGCCATCGTCTTTAACCCAAGCCTTTACCGTATTGCGGATGGACTTCGCATTATCAGGCGAGACCATCCGGTCGGCGACAACGTGACCGGCTTCTTCGATCATCTGCACGAGGAGGGGGCCGGACTTGTCCGTCTTTGCCGTGCGCGTGTCGGAGACTGTCAGCACGGCGAGGCGCAAGGGAACGAAAGCGCGGTCGTAATCAATACGGGCGGACATTGTAACTTTCCTCCAGCCTTGTCGCAGAGCGGCTTCAGTGGCTGATCAGCTTTCTTGGGGCGCGCTCAGTCGTTCCTTGAGCATGAGCAAATCACGCCAGGCATAGCGCTTCGCCTCTGGCGAGCGAAGCAGGTAAGCGGGATGTAACGTCGCAAGTGCCGGGATGTCTCGGTCTTTCGATCGATATGGTTTCCACTTGCCGCGAAGGCGCATGATGCCCTCGGTTGTTTCGAGCATGGACTTCGCGGCGGCGCCACCAAGCAGAACAAGCACCTCTGGGTTGAGCAACTCAATCTGCCGCGTCAGAAAGGGGGCGCAAGATGCAATTTCTTGGGTTGTTGGGGTGCGATTGCCCGGCGGTCGCCAGTAGATCGTGTTGGTGATGTAAACAGACGTCTCGTCCAGGTCGATCGCGGACAGCATTTTGTCTAGGAGCTTGCCGGCCCGTCCCACGAACGGCTTGCCTTGAAGATCCTCATCGCGACCTGGCGCTTCTCCGATGAGCATGACTTTCGCCTCCGTGCTTCCGCGCGCGAAACACGTGGACTTGGCGGTGCGCTTAAGCGGGCAACCGTCGAATGCGGCTGCGGCTTCTGCCAGTTCGGCTAGCGTCGTGATCTCGTCGAGCTTCGGTTCGGGCGCAGTCGTCGACAACGGAGCTGTGGCCTTCCGTTCCGCTTTGGGTGGAGTCTTAGGCGTTGCCTGAGTCTGCGGTGTTGCCTGAGCCTGCGCCTTGGGCTTGGCCTCGGAGTTCGCCGGAGGCGCCGGTGTCGTAGGTTCGGCAAAACGGTCAATCGGGACCTCGCCGATAGCCTCGTCCACGCCCATCGCGGCATACCAAGCCAGCAGGCCTAAGTGTTGTTTTACGTCGCTTTCTCTCATTTGCGTGGCCAGGGCCGATCCGATATTTGTCAGTTCAAGACAACAACCATGACTTTAGCACCAAATATGCCACGGACGCGGCAATAGCTGGGGGCGGCCGGGTGCGCGAAAAAAACAGAAAGGGCTGAGATGAGCGATCAGGTCGAACGGGACGTGATGGAGTTCGATGTGGTGATCGTGGGTGGGGGTCCGGCTGGCCTGTCCGCTGCGATCCGGCTCAAGCAACTCGCTGCAAAAAAGGACAAGGAGCTGTCTGTCGTTGTCTTGGAAAAAGGGTCCGAGGTCGGCGCCCACATACTTTCGGGCGCCGTTATCGATCCCATCGGGCTCGACACGCTCGTTCCCGATTGGCGCGAGCAAGGCGCGCCGCTTACCGATGCCGTCACGAAAGATATGTTTTACTACCTCGGTGAAGCGGGAGAAGTCCGCCTGCCGAACCTCTTCATGCCACCGCTGATGAACAATCACGGATGCTACGCCGGAAGCCTCAGCAATCTGACGAAGTGGCTCGGGGAGCAGGCGGAGGCGATCGGGGTCGAGGTTTATCCTGGAATCGCGGTGGCTGATGTCATCATCGGCAAGGATGGTGCGGTTGAGGGCGTCATCACAGGTGATCTCGGCGTCGCGAAGGATGGCAGCCACAAAGATAGCTACACGCCGGGCATGGCGCTCATGGGCAAGTACACGTTCTTTGCTGAAGGCGCGCGTGGCTCGGTCACCAAGCAGCTCATCAAGAAGTACGGTCTGGATGAAGATAGCGGCACGCAAAAGTTCGGGATCGGCCTGAAGGAACTTTGGGAAATCCCGGCGGGGAATCATCAGCCGGGGTTGGTGCAACATACGATGGGCTGGCCGCTCGACAACAAGACGGGCGGAGGGTCGTTCGTTTACCACTTCGGCGACAACCTGGTCTCGGTGGGCTTCGTCGTGCACCTCGACTACGCCAACCCTTATCTCCACCCGTTCAAGGAGTTTCAGCGATCCAAGACCCACCCCGTCATTGCGCGTCATCTTGAGGGGGGCAAACGCCTCGCCTACGGCGCGCGGGCGCTGACCGAGGGTGGCTACCAGGCCGTTCCGCAGCTTGCCTTTCCCGGCGGCGTGCTTGTCGGCTGCGCGGCTGGTTTCGTAAATGTGCCGCGCATTAAGGGGTCTCACAACGCGATGCTGTCAGGCATCATGGCTGCCGAAGCTGCCTTCGGCGCACTGGAGGCCGGACGGGCGCGCGACACGCTTCTCGAGTACATCCAAGCCTACGATGCGAGCTCGGTAGCCAAGGAGTTGAAGAAGGTCCGCAATGTTAAGCCGCTGTGGTCTCGTTTCGGCACGCGACTGGGCGTCACGCTCGGGGGCTTCGACATGTGGATCAATACGATCTTGCCCTTCCTCGGGTACACGCTGAAGCACAAGAAAGCTGATTATGCGAGCCTACGTGCTGCGGCGAAGTCGAAGCCAATCGAGTACCCAAAACCAGACAACGTGCTCACATTCGATATTCTCTCGTCGGTGTTCCTCTCGAACACTAACCATGACGAGGATGAGCCCGTGCATCTAACGCTCGCGGACCCGACTGTGCCGATCGAGGAAAACTTGCCGCACTACGACGAGCCGGCCCAGCGCTACTGCCCCGCGAATGTTTACGAGGTCGTTGAAGAAGCGGGCTCAGTTCGCTTCCAAATCAACGCGCAGAATTGCGTGCACTGTAAGACTTGCGACATTAAGGACCCGGCCCAGAACATCACCTGGGTCGTGCCTGAGGGAGGCGACGGCCCTAACTACGCCAATATGTAGTTTTCTTGCTCCCCAAACATTACGGATTGCTCATGTGCTCCAGGCGAGGGGCCACAAACGCGCCGCCTTTGAACCCAAATATAGTTTTCATGACAGGTCAAAGCGCTTAGCCTGTTAGGGTGCGATGGACAAACAAGCTTGGGGCGGCGGAAGCCGGGCCGAAAATATGACGAATCCCAACAGTGGGGCTTTGCGGAAGTGGGCATGGCGATCGGTTATCCTGGCCGCTCTTTTGGCGGCACCGACGGCCTATTCGGAGGTAGTGGCGAGAGAACCGGGGGGGTGGAGCGGTCGAACGCTTCTCGGCAACTACCTTGCTGGCCGCGTCGCCCGTCAGAATGAAGACACTGAAGCCGCGGCCGAGTTTTACACCCAAGCGCTCAGAGCCGATCCGACGAATAAGGCAATTCTCGAACAGGCGTTTTTGCTGGCGGCCCGTTCAGGACATTGGGAGCGCGCAAGCCAACTTGCCGCGGATCTTGTCAAGGCCGAGCCCTCACATCGATTCGCTCGGTTTCTATTGGCGATCAACGCGTTCAACCAGGGCGAATTCGACAGAGCGGAGGGGCATCTCAACGATGCACGGCAGGGCCCAACCGTAGATCCAACCTCTACGCTCGCGCGCGCCTGGGTTCAGGAGGCTCGAGGTGAGCACTCAAATGCTTTCGAGACGCTCGACATCCTGGGCACTGCCGACTGGGCCAAATTCTATCTGGACTACCATCGAGCGCTCATTGCCGACGTCGCTGGGCGGCACCAGCTCGCCAGTAAATCTTTTGAGTCTGCCTTCAAGCGGAACCAGCGAATGGTCCGACTCGCAGAAGCCTACGCACGCCACGCCGCGCGCGGGAACCGCGCTGAGCTTGCGGTCGCATCGCTCAAACTGCATATGGCGAAGGCGAATCCACATCCCATTACAGAAACCCTTCTTGAAGAAATCGAGCAGGGTAAGCGGCCAAATCTTATAGTCAGAAACCCTTCGGATGGGCTCGCCGAGGTGTTCTATGGCATCGGTAGTGTTGCTGTGGGCGAGGGCAACCTGGGAGCCGGCTCTCTCTATCTAAAGTACGCCTTGCTCCTTCGGCCAGATTTCCCGTCGGCCCACGTTGTGCTCGCCGGAGCCTATTCCGAGGCGAAGAAGCACGAAGCCGAAATCGCTGCTTTCGAGAAGGTCCCGAAATCCTCGCCATTGTGGCTTACGGTTCAACTTCAGAAAGCTCGCGCCCTCGCCACGCTAGATCGTATCGACGATGCAAAGGATCTGCTTGAGGGGATTATCGCGGACAACCCCAAGGACATCCGCCCGCTCGACGCTCTTGGGAACATACTCAGATACAAAGAGCGGTATCAAGAAGCTCGCGAGTATTACACCCGCGCGATCGACCTGGTCGATGAACCAACGGAGCAGGATTGGCCGCTGTACTATTCGCGCGGCATCACCAACGAGCGTCTGAAGAATTGGCCCGCGGCCGAGGTCGATTTTAAAGAAGCCCTCAAGTTGAATCCGGAGGAGCCTGCCGTATTGAATTACCTCGGATACTCATGGGTCGATCAAGGGATCAATCTTAATCAGGGAATGGAATACATCCGCAAGGCTGTAAGATTGAGGCCCGACGATGGATTCATCGTCGATAGTCTCGGCTGGGCGCACTATCGCTTGGGGAACCTGCCGCAAGCGGTCCAACAGTTGGAACGGGCTGTCGGGTTGCAGCCCGAGGACCCCACCATCAACGATCACCTCGGTGATGCTTATTGGCGCGTGGGGCGCAAGCTCGAAGCGAATTATCAGTGGCGCTACTCCCTCTCGCTGGAGCCAGAGGACGAAGACCTGCGGAAGTCGCTAGAGAAGAAGATCACATCTGGCTTGGATGAGCCTACAGCGACGATGTCCGCATCTGAGATGGTCGAGGCTAAGCAAAACACCTCGCAATAGTCGTCGTTTGGCGATACTCGTGTCGCCAAATGCGTATTCGGGAAATCGCTTGGGCTAAGCTCAATCTCACGCTCGAGGTGCTGGGCCGTCGCGATGATGGCTTCCATGAGCTCAGGAGCCTCGTCGCCTTCGCCGGCGTGGGCGACTCGCTTGAGTTTCTCCCATACGATCCCGATGTGCCGTCCGGTGCATCGGAGCTCGCAGAAGCGTCGAACAGCTCTGATGCGTTTGCGCTCGACATAGAGGGGCCTTTTGCCAAGGGCTTGTCGGGTGAGAATCTTATTTTGATCGCGGCGCGAGCGGCAAAAGACCGATTTCCTCAACTTAACTCCGGCACGTTTCGGCTTGTGAAGACACTCCCCGTTGCGGCAGGGCTTGGAGGCGGATCGGCGGACGCCGCAGCGGCGCTGCGACTGCTCGTCCAAGCAAAGGACGACGCGGTCTCTTTAAGCGATGTTGCGGTCCTGGCGCCTGAGCTGGGCTCTGATGTGGCAGTCTGTTTACACGGCAAGCCTGCGATGATGTCAGGTCGTGGCGAGCGCATCGAAGCGGTGAAAGGCTTTCCGCAGTGCGGGGTCCTGCTTGCCAATCCCGGCGTGAAACTCAGCACCGCGGAGGTCTACAGTGGGCTCCGGGCTGAGCGTTTCGAGGGCCAAGAGGAGCCGGTGCCACGGCTCGATTTCGAAGGAAGCTTCGAGAGGCTCATCGACTACGCATCAAGGCGTTCAAACGATCTCGAGCCTGCAGCGCTTAGGCTTGCACCTGAGGTTCAGGCGGTACTCTCAACACTTGGTAGCCTGGCCCGCGTTCGGCTCGTTCGTCTTTCGGGGTCGGGTGCGACCTGTCTCGCAGTTTTTCCTTCGCCGCGCGAGGCGCTACGGGCCGCAATCCTTCTCGCCGAGCGAGAACCAGACTGGTGGGTCACCGCTGGGATGCTTGGAGGTCCTCACGCAGCGCCGTGATCGTTTGCACAGGGGGTCAGTAAGGCCGGCTCACGGAGAACTCGATTGCGCCAAGCAATGCTGACTTCACGTCGCCATCAGGGAAAATCGCGAGCGCATCGCGTGCGATCGCGCCGTAGTGGCGCGCACGCTCCATGGTGTCGGCCAACGCATTATGCTTGGCAATGAGGTCGATTGCTTTTCGCAAATCGTCTTCGCCGATGTCGCCTTGCTTGAGTGTCCGTTCCCAGAACAGGCGCTCTTCGTTATTGCCGCGACGATAGCTAAGTACGACCGGTAGCGTGATCTTCCCATCCCGAAAATCGTCACCGACGCTCTTACCGAGCTCCGACTGCTCGCCGGAATAGTCGAGCGCATCATCAACAAGCTGGAACGCGACACCAAGATTGCGCCCGAACGAACGCAATGCTGCAGCTTCAGATTTAGGCCGCTCTGAAATCACGGCGCCCACCTCGGCGGCAGCCGCGAATAGCGCCGCCGTCTTTGCGTCGATGACCGCGAGATAGTCATCCTCCGTTGTGTCAGTGTTATTGGCCGTTACGAGCTGCATGACCTCTCCCTCGGCGATAATCGCCGCTGCATCCGAAAGGATGCGCAAGGCGCCCAGGGAGCCGACCTCAACCATCATTTTGAAGGACTGGCCGAGCAGATAATCGCCAACGAGAACGCTGGCTTCATTGCCCCACAGGAGCCGCGCGGAGGTCTTACCCCGCCGGAGGTTGCTCTCATCGACGACGTCGTCGTGGAGCAGCGTTGCCGTATGCATGAATTCGACAGCAGTCGCGAGCCATTGGTGCCCATCGCCCTGATAGTCGCATAACTTCGCCGAGGCGATCGTCAACATGGGACGCAGGCGCTTCCCCCCAGAATCGATTAGATGCCGCGCAAGCTCGGGGATTAAGTCGACATTCGAGCGGGCTTTATCCAAGATGAATTGGTTGACTCGGTCCATGTCCTCCTCGACAAGCGCGAAGAGCGGGGCAAGGCTCGCGCCGGGTTCGCGCGGGTCCGTAAGCTTGACGACAATGCCCACAGTCCAGTCTCCTCTGGTGGAGGGTCTCGTTTCCCTCGGTGCCGAGCGCTTATAGCACTGTCGGCGGGTCGAAATGAAGAATAAGGCTGCGGTGGCATTCGTGGAGCGGTTGTGGCGATGAAAGAATTGATACGGTCGACCGACCCAGTGCTCATTTCATTTGTGAGCGCGCTTCTGAAAGAAGCAGGCATCGTGTTTACAGTGCTGGACACCAATATGAGCGTTATGGAGGGGTCGATCGGCGTTCTTCCTCAGCGCATCCTGGTGGACGGAGAGTCGGTGAGTAGGGCACGTGCGATGCTCACCGAGGCAGGCGTTGGCAGTGATCTCGAGCGCGACGATCGGTCCTAGGGGCTCCGGCGAGCCGAATACGACCACAGACGCCTTTCTCGGCGGACGGATCGAACTGGTTCAGCAAAAAACGGGGCACCGGGGCGGCAGCGATGCCGTTTTTCTTGCCGCCGCGGTACCGGCGCGGCACGGAGAGCGGGTGCTCGATGCAGGGACAGGCGCGGGCACAGCCGGTCTATGCCTTATGGCGCGCGTTCCCGGTATCCACGTTACCGGCGTTGAGATCGACAACGCTCAATGCGCGCTGGCTCGGACGAATGCGGAACGGAATGGCTTCGGCGACCGTTTTCGTGTGATTGAGGCTGATGTCACCGAGTCTGGCCAGGTTTTGGGCGAGATGGGGCTTGTCCGTGAGACGTACGACCACGCTATTGCAAACCCACCTTTTTTCGGAGAAGGAGCGGTGCGCGTAACCGCCGACACATCGCGTGCGAATGCGCATGTCATGCCTGAGGGAGAGCTGGATCACTGGGTTCGCTTTTTGACCAGTATGGGCAGACCACGTGCGCTGCTGACCCTGATCCATCGGGCTGAGTTTGTCGGCCTGCTCCTGGATGTCTTGAAGGACCGCTTCGGTGCGCTGACGATCTACCCGCTTTTCCCTAGGCAGGGGCTCCCCGCGTCTCGCGTCATCGTCCAGGGACGCAAGAATAGCCGTGCGAGCCTTCGGCTTTTGCCGGGGCTGGTGCTGCATGAAGAAGACGGCGCCTATACCGGCGAGGCCGAGGCGGTCTTGCGTAATGGAGAGCCATTGCCACTAGGGCGTCCCGACCCATCGAGGCGCTCTTGATGGGTGGGGCGGGGCAATCGCATCGGGGAGAGGGCGCGGCCCCTCAGGGGTCTGAGCTTTCCGAGGAAGCTCAGGCCTGAAGAACACAGCTAGACGCAGACCCTTACGTCCTTCCAAACCCATTTGCGGTAGGGATTTCCGCGGCGGTCCCAGACCCGGATTGGGACTTTGCGCGGCGCAAAGTGGCAGTAGGGGCGGCCGCGATAGTCGATCCAACCAGGGCCATACTGGTATTTTTTCCGGCCGCCATAGTGCCCCCGATTGCGGCGATAGCGGCCAGCATAGGGACTGGGCCGGTAGTTGTGCTCATAGCCTCCATAACGGCCGCGGTCATGGCCCTTACCACCGTAGCCACCGGCGGAGCCTGCATGAGCCGTTGTTGAACCAACGGCCACCATCATGGCCGCGACAAGAAGAGTTGATTTCAGCATCGTCGTCGCCTCGTTTCGGGCAGCCATCACGCCGCCGTATGTCCTCGGTCTTAGGCATAAGACTAGCGGCGCGGGACTGAACTGGGACTGAGGATCGCGTTCATTGGTCGTTCAGCCTCAAAAAAGAAAAGCCGGTATCAGGTTGAGATACCGGCCTTGGGTCGGACTGCGATGCGGTCGGGGAGCGCTAGCGATAATACCAGCCGCCCGAGGTGTGCGTTCGCCAATATGGGAAATATGCGTACGGGTATCTGCCGCAGCCATATCGGGAGCGGCAGCGCCGTGGCTTGTAGTAAGCGGCGCGCGGCCGAACGTAGCGGCCCGGAGCGACGAAGCGCCGGCCACAAGATCCGCGGCTGTAATAACCGTCGCGCCAGACCTTGCGGCACCAGCTCGCATCGGCGGGTTGTGACACAAACGAGACGCCAAGCAATGCCACGGCTGCCGCTAGGCTCGCTAGGATGGCAAATTTTTTCACCGAGCTGTCCCCCTCGTAACGCCTGCAGTCTTCGGCTGGCCGTTCAACACGGTACGACGTTACACCGACTATACAACACGCGAACACCCTCGGCCCATGTCTGTTTGCAGGATCTGTCTAACGAAAGACTTCGGGCACAGGCCAGGCGGACACTGCCCCGGTCTGGCCTTTATTGGTCACGATCTAATGGGCTTTGATCCCGAAGGCCCCCGCGATACGGTACAGCAATGAGCGATAATGGTTTCTTGGATACGCTGAAATCTTTACTTCCCGAGCGTTGGACGAAGTCCCACCCGCTCGTGCCCGTCCTGCGCCTTAGCGGACCTATCGGGATAAGCTCTCCTTTCCGGCAAGAACTGTCCCTGCCGACCGTTGCTGCTGCGATTGACAAAGCCTTTGGCATGCGTGGCGCCAAAGCGATTGCAATTCAAATCAACTCGCCGGGCGGGGCGGCAGTCCAATCGACGCTTATTCATAAGCGTATTCGTGCACTCGCCGAGGAGAAGGACCTCAAGGTCTATACCTTCTGCGAAGATGTCGCGGCCTCTGGCGGCTACATGCTGTCGCTTGCCGGCGATGAGATTTATGCAGATCAGAGTTCGATTGTGGGATCGATCGGCGTGATCGCGGCCAGCTTCGGCTTTCCAGGGCTTCTGGAGAAGATCGGCGTCGAGCGTCGCGTGTACACCGCGGGCGAGAGTAAGGACACACTCGACCCCTTCTTGCCCGAGAAGCAGGCTGATGTGGATCGCATCAAAGCGATTCAGGTCGATGTGCACGAGGCTTTTATCAACATGGTGAAGTCTCGCCGAGGGGACAAGCTCACGAAGCCCGACGACGAATTGTTCACAGGGGCGTTCTGGTCGGGCAAGACGGCGGTGGAACTAGGGCTCATCGATGGCCTGTCCGATCTGCGCGCGAAGATGCGCGAGGTATTTGGCGAAAATGTCCGTTTCAAGTTTGTCTCGTCGGGCGGCTCCTGGCTCCGCCGCGGGAAGAAATCGGTCTCTTCTAGTGGAGGCGGTTTTGAGTTTGGCCAATGGCCGCAGGGTTTCACCGCCGACTTGATTTCCGCAGTCGAGGCCCGGGCCCTCTGGTCGAGATTCGGATTGTAGGACAATGCCGCAGGTTCTTATCTTGGCAGCAATCGGTGCGGGACTTCTCCTCGTTCGGCGCTACTTAAAAAAGGAGCAGGAGCGCGTCCGCGCCGAGCTTCGCAAGGCAGAAGAGGCGATGCAGCGGCGGGATATCGAGAGCACGGTGCCGCTGGAAGAGGACCCTGTCACGGGGGTTTATCGCCCGAAGGACCGCGGTTAAAGCCGCCTGTAGAGCCCGGCTGTCTGCCGAGCCGGCCGTCCAAAGGCACCCAGGGCGCTTTTCTTTGACTTCCATTGTGTGTCGCAAGGCAATAGCGTGCGGCGGCAATCCTGCCCCGTCTCGAATCGACTATGTCCAACCAGACCAAATCCGCCGGAAAGGCTCACGCGCCGTCGTTCCAAGATCTCATCCTGAGGCTTCAGCGTTTTTGGGCCGATCAGGGCTGCGTCATTCTTCAGCCCTACGACATGGAGATCGGGGCCGGCACGTTTCATCCAGCCACGACATTGCGATCGCTCGGGCCCAAGCCCTGGCGCGCCGCCTATGTGCAGCCTTCCAGGCGTCCTAAAGACGGACGGTATGGCGAAAATCCCAACCGCCTGCAGCACTACTATCAGTTTCAAGTCATCCTGAAGCCGTCCCCGGACGATATTCAGGAGCTGTATCTCGACAGTCTCTATGCCATCGGCATTGACACGAAGAACCACGATATCCGGTTCGTCGAAGACGACTGGGAGAGCCCGACTCTTGGCGCGTGGGGACTAGGCTGGGAAGTTTGGTGCGATGGCATGGAGGTGTCGCAGTTCACCTATTTCCAGCAAGTGGGTGGCTTCGACTGCGCTCCGGTCTCCGGCGAACTTACTTATGGCCTGGAGCGCCTCGCCATGTATGTGCAGGGAGTCGACAATGTCTACGATCTCAACTTCAACGGTGGCGAAGCGGACGCCAAGGTCACCTACGGCGATGTTTTCTTGCAGGCGGAACAGGAGTACTCCCGGCACAATTTCGAGCATGCGAATACCGAGACACTCTTCAATCACTTCCGCGATGCAGAGGCCGAGTGCAAGGCGCTGCTTGCGGCGGGTGCAAACGGAGAGCGGCACTTGATGGTCCTGCCGGCTTACGATCAAGCCATCAAGGCGTCTCATATCTTCAATCTTCTCGATGCGCGCGGCGTGATTTCCGTCACGGAGCGCCAAGCCTATATCTTACGCGTGCGTGATCTCGCAAAGGCATGCTGCGCGGCTTGGCTTAAGACGGAAGCAGGAGGTGCGCCCGCGGCTGAAGGCCATGGAGCCGGCCGTGTCTGAACTTTTGCTCGAATTTCTTTCGGAAGAGATCCCAGCCCGAATGCAGAAGCGTGCTCGGGACGATCTGGCGCGCATGTTGGGCGAAAAGCTCAAAGCGGCAGGTCTCGATTTCGATGAGATCAGAACGTACGCCACGCCGCGCCGACTAGCCGCAGTCGTCGAGGGCCTGCCAAAGCGCTCGCCTGACGTAAAGGATGAGCGCAAAGGCCCTCGTGTCGGCACGCCAGATAAAGCGATCGAAGGTTTTCTGAAATCCTCAGGGCTTCGTTCTGTGGATGAAGCTGAGGTACGCGAGGACAAGAAGGGCAACTACTACGTCGCGCTCATCGAGCAGCCGGGACGCGAAGCTGCCGAGGTCGTCGCCGAGATCGTTCCGGAGATTGTGCGGACTTTTCCCTGGCCAAAGGCGATGCGCTGGGGCACTGGCAAACTCCGATGGGTCCGTCCACTGCATACAATCTTGTGTCTGCTCGACAGCAAGGTCGTTGACTTCGACGTCGACGGCATCAAGAGCGGCAACACCACATTCGGCCATCGCTTCATGGCGCCTGACCGGTTCGCCGTAAAGGACTTCGCCGACTATGAAGCGAAGCTCCGCAAGGCCTTTGTTATTCTCGATAGCGATGTGCGGGCTTCGGCCATTCTGGACGCGGCGCAAGCCCGCTCCCATGAGCATGGCTTCGAACTCGTCGAGGATGTCGGACTCCTCGCGGAGAATGCAGGGCTGACCGAGTGGCCTGTGCCGCTCCTCGGGAGCTTCGACGAGAGTTACTTGAAGGTCCCGCCCGAAGTGCTCGCCACCTTCATGAGAGCGCACCAAAAGTGCTTCGCCGTCTCGAAAGGCGACGAGCTTGCCAACCGTTTCGTGCTTGTTGCGAATCTCGAAGCGGAGGATGGCGGCACCTCCATCACGCAAGGCAATGAACGCGTGATAGCGGCGCGCCTGGCTGACGCGAAGTTTTTCTTCGATCAAGATCTCAAGATCCCGCTCGAGACGCGGGTGCCACAGCTCAGGGACATCACGTTCCATGAGAAGCTCGGCACGCAGTACGAGCGGATTCAGCGCATTTTCCATCTTGCCCGAGAGCTTGCGCCGATCATCGGTGCAGACCCGGACGACGCAGAGCGGGCCGGCATCCTCGCTAAGGCCGATCTTGTCAGCGACATGGTCGGCGAGTTCCCCGAACTGCAGGGAATCATGGGCCGGTACTACGCGCTCGATCAGGACGAGCGCCCCGCGGTCGCGAATGCCATTGCGGATCACTACAGGCCTATCGGGCCCATGGACGAAGTGCCAACGGCGCCGGTGTCCATTGCCGTAGCGCTTGCGGACAAACTCGATACGCTAGTCGGCTTTTGGGCCATCGACGAAAAACCCACAGGCTCGAAAGACCCCTATGCGTTGCGGCGTGCGGCGCTCGGCGTGATTAGGATCGTGCTTGAGAACAACGTGCGTCTACCGTTGCTGCCGGTAGTTCAGGCGCAACTTCCTGAGGCTACCGAGAGTAAGGACACGGTAGCGCGAAGCCTTCTCGACTTTTTCGCCGACCGTCTGAAAATTTACTTGCGTGATCAAGGCGCGCGGCACGACCTGGTGGATGCCGTCTTTGCGCTTGGTGGGGACGATCTCCTAATGATCGTGCGGCGTGTCGAAGCGCTTGGCCGGTTCCTCGACACGGACGATGGCGCAAACCTACTGACAGGCACGAAGCGTGCGGCAAACATTCTTCGCATCGAGGAGAAGAAGGACAAAAGGTCCTACGACGAAGCGCCTGACGCCACTCTCCTGGAGGCACCGGAGGAGAAGGCGCTCGCCAAGGCCGTGGACGAGGTCGACAGAGCGGCGGCGAAAGCGATCGATGGTGAGAATTTCGAAGCGGCGATGACCGCCATGGCGAAGTTGCGCGCACCCGTCGATGCGTTTTTCGATTCGGTCACCGTCAATGTGGATGACCCAAAATTGCGCGAGAACCGCTTGCGGCTCCTCAATCGTATCCGCAACACGACGAAGACCGTCGCCGATTTCTCAAAGATCGCGGGCTGAACGGTGTCATCACAGACACGGCGAACAGATCCAGAGCACCTCTTCGTCTACGGCACGCTGCGCCGCGGCAGTAATCATCCCATGGCGCGGCGTCTGTCTGCTCAGTCGCGACACGTGGGGCGGGCTCGCGCTCCTGGCATGCTTTACGACATGGGCTGGTACCCTGCTGCGATGTTCGATGAAGACGCATCGACAATGGTTCTTGGCGATGCATTCGCCCTGCCGCCGGGAGATCGGCTCTTGGCGGAGATCGACGCCTTTGAGGAAGGCGACCCAAACTACGAGAGAATCGCGCTTGAAGTTGCGCTGATGGGTGGCGGCAGGCTCCAGGTCTGGACCTACGGCGTCTTCGCGCCGCCGAACAGCCGTGTCATCCCCGGGGGCGATTTTCTCGCTCATTGGAGTGCGAAAGCTCGGCGGCCACTCGGGTCTTGACCGCGCTTCGCGCGGGTTGCGTCCCGCGGCGCGCGCAGCTGGCGCTCCCTCCGCGCACGTTTGTGTGCGATGCACGGCCCGCGCAAAACGAGGGTGCGGGCAGGGCAGGCAAAGCCGAATCACAGACGGCGTGGCTGGGATGGCAGAGCAGGCGCCCAAATGGGTGTATAGCTTCGGCGGAGGAACCGCCGACGGCTCTGCCGCGGACAAGGAC
>JARFRF010000203.1 GCA_029287395.1 Methyloceanibacter sp.
GGAATGGTCGGAGTTGGCTACTTTGGCGTTCAGGCCCCGCCATCGCTCTCGCTTGAGCCTTCGATCACCATGTCCAGCAGGACATCCGGATCTCTCACCCCATGGGCGCGTACCATCTCGGCTAACTCTCGACGAAGAGCAATTTCCAGTCCTTCATCGCTATCGAGTTCGGCCGAACTGCAGTCACCCTCAATTTTTTCCGAGAGACCCTGAACGGCTCTCTCCACGCCTTCAAGATCAAGGGGACCGAGATTACGAGCTAGCGTGTAATCCATCCGCGTCCCTCCTAAATCGCCAGCAATGTCGCGCATTACCGAGTCCCGGTGCCCGGCGAGCACCTACACTAGAGAGATCGCGGCGCCACTTTGTGCTTGGCAATGCCGATGGTTCCGCCGCGACATCTCAGCACACCAAACACTGAGGATACGGGATTGGAATCGTCCGCTGCATCGGAAAACAGCGTCTTTTTGATAGGCTTTGACTTGCCACGAAGCAAACCCCGGTTAGAGCTTCGCCGTGCTCAGGGTAGTGGGGTCCACTCCTCCGCGGAAGGCAGGGGCGCGAAGATCTCGTCGAGCAGGGCTTTGGTCACGCCATCGAGCGCCGGTGGGTCCCATCGCGGCGCTTTGTCCTTGTCGACCAGCAGCGCCCTCACCCCCTCGCGGAAATCGTGGCATTGCGCCAGCCGTGTGGCGACGCGGTACTCCATCACCATGTTCTCACCGAAGCTGCGGGCCTTTCTCCCTAGTTGCAGCTGACGGAAGGCGACCTTCAGCGTTTGAGGTGAGTTGGCCCGTAGCATTGCAAGCTGCTCGCGCGCCCAATCCGTTCCCGCCGCGGCCAGCGCCTCGAAGATCGCCTCGACGCTGGCCATGGAGAAGATCCCTTCTATCTCGTCCTGATGGACCGCCAGGCTGGGTCGACCGGGGTCGACCACGAACTCCGCGAGCAGGCACTCCAACGCCGCCGGCTCGGCAACGATTGCCGCCTTCAACTCCGGCAGACAGGCGCTTTCGACAAAGTGGGTCGCCACCCCAACGAGTTTGCAGTCCGCGGCTCTCAGGTGTGCACCAGTCAGCGCCAGCCACAGGCCGATGTGGCCGGGCATCCGCGAGAGGTACCAGCCACCGCCCACGTCGGGAAACAGGCCGATGCTCGCCTCCGGCATAGCGAACACCGTCCGCTCGGTCGCGACCCGGAAGCGCGCCGGCCGCGAGATGCCGACGCCCCCGCCCATGGTCACCCCGTCCATCAGCGTCACCACGCTCTTGGGGTAGCGGAACAGCAGTTCGTTAAGTCGGTACTCGGCATGGAAGAACTCACGGGCCGCCTGGCCGTCCTGCACGGCCCGGCGAACGTCGCCCCCGGCGCAGAATCCGCGCTCGCCGGCATGGTCGATCATCACAATCCGCAGGTCCACAGCCTCGCGCCAGGCCAGAAGCGCTTCAGCCATGGTCCGACACATATCTGTTGTGAGAGCGTGCAACGCCCTAGGCCGGTTCAGCGTAAGGCGCCCGACTGCGCCTTCAACCCGGACCAGCACTTCGGGTTCGGAGATGGCTTCGTTCATACTGGGACATCTCCCGTCCGACTTGGCTTCTGCTGAGGGCGCACGCCGCTGCTAGGAAGCTGGACATTCCAACGAAGCAACCTATTGTGCGGCGCACAAGATGCTTCTATTTATATCGCATCGCAATATTTGTGTTCCAGCCTATATGGACGCCAGAACCGAGATCCGAGCCGGTGTTTAAGTCATGTTTTGCCAGAGTTTGAGCCCATATCGCCGGGACAAAGCCAGTTACCGCAGATCGGTCACGTTCCCATCTTTCGCTGAAATCGGCGTCATCGAAGAATTTGTCGACCCTGAGCTGCGTGCGATCGCCCGTCACAGCACGCGGGGCCCACAGACGATTTGGTACCGCGTGCTTTTTAATGGGCGAGAAGTGGCCTTCGTTGCGATTGACCGGCTCCGCCAGCACTTTGTACTCCTGCAACTTTTTGTTCCCCGCAATCTGCGCGGCAAGGGCATAGGGTCGGCAGTCTTGCGCACAGTGGAAGCGCTTGCACGAAGCGAGGGGTGCGGCTCAGTGCGTGTGTGGCCACGGCCAATTGATCGTAGCGTGGATCTAGAGAGCCTTGGACGCTGGTATCGCGAGAGAGGATACAGTCTTGTGCCGAACAGCGCGGGCGACATGGAAAAACAGGTTGTTTCTACACTGCCCCAACAAATCGATCGGCTGGCGAGCTAAAGTTCACGTCATCCCGCGTGACGAGGTCGTCCGCAATGTGCTACTGGCGCAGCAGCCGAACAAGCGCTCTGCCACCACCGACGAACTCGGCGGGATTGCCGTCTTCTTTACTTCGGACGCAGCGGCCTCGATCACGGGCACAACGATCGCCGCGGATGGCGGCTGGACAGCGCACTAGGGGTTCAAAGTGAGAGACTTATGCTTCACGCCGTAACGCGAAGCACGCTGCTCATCGTAGCGCTTATCGGCTTGGCGACGCCGGCCGCTCTCGCGCGAGACGACATTCGTACCGAGCGCGTTCAGTTCAAGCCGGGTGCGAGTAGCGCGGCTATTGAAGGGAAGATAAAGGGCTACGAGGTCGTGGACTACGTCCTTGGGGCTAGCAAGGGCCAGCAGATGACGGTCAGCATGGCCACCGACAGCCTCTCAAGCTACTTCAACATTTTGCCGCCTGGTGAAGGCGATGTTGCAATGTTCGTTGGTTCAACCAGCGGGAACCAGTTTGAGGGTAAACTTCCCCAAGACGGGTCTTACAAAGTCCGTGTCTACATGATGCGAAGTGCAGCGCGACGAGAGGAAGTCGCAAAATACCGCCTTGAGGTGAGCATCACTGGTGAAGCTCAGAGGCCTTCTCGGTGAACAGATAATGGAGCGCAGGTGCGCCTGGAGGCGTGCCGATAGACTGCGCCTGTCGTTATGCCGTGGCGATTGGGCCAAAAGATTGCTCCCTTACGATGATCTGCCATCGATTTTCAACCGTAAGCCGTCCATGCAACATCTCGTACGCGCAAGCCTGCTCGGCACCCTCACCGCGGTGTTTTTTCAAGCAACGACGACGCAGCTCTTAGCCGACGGGCGTCTGCACGGCGAGTGGAAGCGCGACGATGGCAACGTCGTCGTGAAGATTGCGGCTTGTGGCTCGAAGACTTGTGCGACCAATACCTGGGTCCGCGATACGTCTAATGGAGAGAATGCCGGGGATCGCCTCATCATGGAGTTGGACAGCGGTGGAAGTGTCTTAACGGGCGAGGCTTTTGATCCCCAGCGCAATCTCACCTACAACCTGAAGATCAACGTCTCCGACTCCCGCTTTGTCAGCCGTGGCTGCGTTGTGTTGGGAATGCTCTGTAAGACTGCGAGCTGGCAGCGTTCGGCGGCACGTTAGAACGCTCATGCGGTAACGCTGCACAACGTGGCGGAGACTGCTGCGCAATCGACCTCGCTCGTTGGGTTCGATCGGCGCAAAGCCGCAGCCGATCTCAGCGAACCAAGGGAGCTGGGTCATGCCCGAAGGTCCGGAAATTCGCCGAGCGGCAGATCGGATCGAACGCGCCGTCGGCGGACGTGTAGCAACCAAAATAGGCTTCCTCTTTCCTCACCTTAAGCGTTTTGAGGCCTGCCTTCAGGGCCAGGTCGTGACCGCGATACAAACGCGCGGCAAAGCCATTCTCGTGCAGTTCGCCGGAGGCCTTAGCGTCTACACGCATAGCCAGCTCTATGGCCGCTGGTACGTTGTCTCGAAGGGAAAGCTGCCACGAACGAACCGCAGTCTCCGCTTCGAGATTCACAACGATCAAAAGTCAGCGCTTCTCTACAGTGCCTCTGACATTGAAGTGCTCACACCCGGTGAGGTCGAACGCCACCGGTTCCTATCGAAGTTGGGGCCGGATGTCCTTTCCAAAGACGTTCATGAGAATGCGATCTTGGAACGGATAACAGATCGGCGGTTTGCGCGGCGGCAGCTGCATGCACTGCTTCTAGACCAGGGCTTCGTTGCCGGACTCGGGAACTATCTACGATCGGAAATCCTTTTCTTGGCGCGACTGCACCCCAGCCGCCGGGCAGGCGAGTTGTCGGCCAATGAAGCGAGCGCTCTGGCCCATTGTATCTTGAGCGTTTCGAAGCAGGCGTATCGCACTGGTGGCATCACTAACGACCTGGACCGGGCAAAAGCGGCGAAAGCCGACGGCATGCGACGCGCTCAGTACCGTCACCATGTATTTTCTCGTGGCGGTCGGCGTTGCTGGTCGTGCGATGTCGAGATTCATCGCGAAGTCCTCGGCGGCCGCAACATCTTCTACTGTCCCAGTTGCCAACCTGGGCCCGAGCACCCCACTACGTCGAAGGGCGCGAAACGACGGCTTTAAACGTCTCCCTTCTGCACGCATGAGGCGCGCAGCGTCGATACATAGATTTCTTGTATTCTCTGTCCTGAGAGCGGCTCGCCATCGTTCGGCGGCGAGACCAGCATCTGCACCTGTGTGAACTGCCAGCTGCCGGCAACGAGAATGCGCAGCGAAGCCCATATGCCGGTAAACGTCCATCGTTTTGGAAATTCACCTTCATCATTCCAGTCGGGCTTTTCCAACATCAGTTTGCTCCTCTCAGTAGAACGCGAAGAAACGAGACAGACTCGGTCGTCTAACGGACAATGGTGGCCGGGGCTCTGAACAAGTCAACGCTCTGTGACGTGGGCCTGTGCCGCAGCGCCCGCCGTTGATAGGTGACCAATATTGTTTTCAGACTGCTGGCCACTTTCTTTGGTGCATCCTTCGGCTTTGCGCGCGATGCCCATATAAATCAGTCCCGTAAAGGGCAATCGGCCAAACGTGAAATCACCACGACGGTCGAGCCCACGAGGCCCGAGGCCCGTAAATTTACCGGGGGTGAGGCCAACTTTCTGGAGTGCCGCGCGCAAGTCCTGTGGAGGAATAAAGAGATCCGGATCGTGAGTTCCTCGTGGCAATAGGCCCAAGATGTCCTCGGCGACAGTGACCGTAAGCAATCGAGCCAACGCAGTGTTGTTGATGGTGTCGAACAAGAAGGCGCCACCCTCGCGCAACACGCGGCTGACTTCATTCAGCACGCTGGAGAGGCTTTGAACGTGCTCAAGCACGTCCACGCAGACGACGAAATCGAAAGCGGCGTCGTCGTAGGGAAGATCTTCGCCCACGCCGACATCATATGAGATCTGCCGTCCATGTGCCGCTGCATGGGCTCGAGCGGCGTCTATAGCGGCGCTGGCCGGATCTATCCCGGTGACAAGTGCGCCGCGGTCATGCATTGCCTCAGCCATGAAACCACCCGCGCATCCCAGATCCAGCACACGAGCCTGATGCCACTCGACATGAGGATCGAACCAGTTGAGGCGGCCAGGAACCATATTTCTGAGCGTCCGAACCCAGCGGACATCGTCCGCCCACCAATGCTCAGCGACATTGTCGTAGATAGTTAGGTCATTACGCATTGTGTTCTTTGTCCCGTTGCCCTTTGCGAACTCTTGGTATCGCATAAGGAACCTGTTCGCGGTAACGGATGAATCGGTGCCCGTACCGCGATGTGAACCGCCGTTCTTTTAGCAGCGGGGCCAGCAGACAATAGGCCGTGAAACTCAGCGCCAAAGCCAGTTGGTCGGGCGTCCAGACCGGAACGGTCCAGAGTGTCAGCGCGAAAGCCACATATATTGGCTGTCGGATGACCCGAAAAAGCCCAGTTGTCGGCATGTCCGGGAATACTGGCTTCACCTTTGCCGCCAAGGACATCCACCCCAATGCACCGAGTTGTACTTCTGCTCCAGCATCGAAGCTCGCTTTGATAAGCATAAGCCAGGCGCTCGCGTGGGCGGTGCAGATAATCCAGAAAACAACTCCTTCCGCCTCCCACCAAATCACGCCAGATGGGGTCCAAAGCGCGAAAAGCGCCAGGAGCTGGGCGGAAGCTATGATCGCGTATGTTGTCGTAGCCAGGGTTGTTCCGTTTGGACCCGGTATCAATCGCGTCAATGTCTGTCCGCCCCGGCGGGTGAGGAACCAGGAGTGGGCAAGCGGGAACTGCAAAATCAGGAGGGCATTGGTGACAATTGCGAATGGCCACGGAACAGCGCCGAGACTTCGGCTCATCCCGAAGAACATCGCAGTGATCATTGACAGCACCGCCATCGTAAACAGTGCATGACATATAATCCCCATGCCCGCGGAGAGCAGGAGTCTTCGTCGACCCGGCGGTGCGTTGAGAGCCGCATGCGCAAGAGACTGCAACCTTTCGGTTTGCAAAAAGGCAGGCGTCATGCTGGAAGCGTGCGAAGTAAGAAGCTCATGGGATCACTACGCCGCGAAAACGGGTGCAGTTCTGTTTCGAGGGCGCGGCAATTGGGCACACGAAGAATCATCATGTGCTCGCCAGCGGCTCCGATGCCGACGTTCGGTACCGGACTGCGCAGTGAGCCGGTTTTTTTATGACCAACAATATAGATGAGGACAATGGCTGGAAACCTGAGCGTGCCCACGGCCTTGAGCGGCTCTTGGCCTTCGCCCCAAAGGCTGGCGCAGAATACGCAAAACTCAGGAATTATGACCTGGGACCAGGCGCGCACGATCACGTCTCAACACTCTCGCCTTGGATTAGACATCGGCTGATTCTCGAGGAGGAGGTCGTGTCAGCGGTGCTGGCGCGCCACAGCTTCGCGGCGGCGAGCAAATTCATCCAAGAGGTGTTTTGGCGAACTTATTGGAAGGGGTGGCTAGAGCTGCGCCCCGCCGTCTGGCGAGACTACCGGCGCCGCTTGGAGGTTTTGTCTGCAGAACTCGAGCGGGATAGCAACCTACGGCTGCGCTGGGAGGAGGCGGAGGGCGGCAGTACCGGCATCACGTGCTTCGACGCCTGGGTCGATGAACTCACAAAAACGGGCTATCTCCACAACCACGCGCGCATGTGGTTCGCCAGCATATGGATCTTTACGCTCAAGTTGCCCTGGGAGCTGGGCGCTGATTTCTTCCTACGCAATCTCCTCGATGGCGATCCAGCCTCCAATACACTCTCGTGGCGCTGGGTCGCGGGTCTACAAACAAAAGGTAAGACGTACCTCGCGCGCGCTGAAAATATCGCGAAGTTCACTGAAAACAGATTCAATCCGACATCTGGCCTTTCGAGTATTGCCAATCCGTTGCCGGGACCAAGCGTGCCCGCCCTCAAGGTGCCACCAAGCAATTTCTCTTGGGATTGCACAATCCCCACGGGCCTCCTCACGACGGAAGACGATTTGAGTCCTGATTTCGTGTTGAGCAAGGCCCCGAGCCTCCAAGCCGCGGTACTTATTCGAGCAACGGAATACCGCTCCGCACTTAATGTTTCCCCCAAAGTTTTCAGCTTCGTTGACGGTGCCTTGGCCGACACGCGCAGCCGGCTCAGGAGTAATCTAGAAAATGTCAGCGAAATTGCGCGAGGCGCGCAAGCCATAGACCACGTCGTGGAATGGACGAGACAGAATGGTCTCCGGCAACTTGTGACGCCTTACGTGCCCGTTGGCCCGACGGCAGACATGGTGCGCCTGCTGGTGGACAAACTCGGCAGCCAAGGCATCGAATTGATACCGATACTTAGGTCTTGGGACGAAGCGTCATGGCCACACGCGACACACGGGTTTTTCAAGTTTCGAGAGAAAATTCCAAAAATCCTTCGTGAGGTGAATATGGCAGGGGCGTCTTAGGACCAAATTGGAGCCGCGCTCAGCGCGGCGGTTGATCCACCCGACCTGTCGTACCGTAGAGATTTGTAACCCGTTTCGAACGCAGCAGGAGTGCAGGTGCGCTATCCGTCCCTGCATGCCTGTGAGACGTACTCTGATGATAGGAGACAACGAGATGATAAAGACTGCGGTTCACGCAATGGGTCTCGCCATGCTGCTCGGCGCTGCAACCCCAGCACTTGCTTCAGAGGAGCATGTCGTAAAGATGCTCAACAGTGGCAGCGACGGCCAATTCATGGTTTTTGAGCCTAGCTACCTCAAAGTAGAGCCTGGCGATACTGTGAGGTTTATAGCGACCGACCCGGCCCACAATGCACAAACGATACCGGAGATTTGGCCCGAGGGTGCGGCGACGTTTAAGGGTGAGATGTCCAAGGACGTCACTCTAAAAGTCGAAAAGCCTGGTGTGTACGGTGTGAAGTGCCTACCTCACTATTCTATGGGAATGGTCGCGCTGGTGGTTGCTGGCGACCCGGTGAATGCAGACCAGGTCGAGGCGTACGATCCTCCCTCTGATGTTGTCAGACAGCGCATCGACGCGCTCACTGGTAAGCTGCGAGGTTGAAGCAGCTGGAGGAATTTCCGAACGGACGAGCCGCATCTTGGGGCCCAACACGTTGCTCTACAGGCGACACCGCTAACCTGGCTCAAAGGACAGTGCCGGCATGACGTCTACAGAACGTGAGTTGGGTTTACCACCGAATTTCGCCAAAGCTGTTCCGGACGGAGACACGTTCATCCGAGATGTGTGCGAAACTTGCGGTTTCATAGCGTATCAGAACCCTAAAGTCGTCGTTGGTGCTGTGGTTCACCACGAGGGCAGAGTTCTATTGTGCCGAAGAGCTATTGAACCCCGAGCAGGGTTGTGGACCGTTCCAGCGGGCTACCTTGAGCTAGGCGAGACTATCGCTGAGGGCGCTGTGCGGGAGGCTCAAGAAGAAGCCGGTGCGGCAATTGTCATCGAAAATGTCCTGGCCATCTACACCATTCCCCACGTGGCGCAGGTCCACATCATGCATGTTGCGCGGCTCGACCCACCGCAAGTCCATGCCGGACCGGAAAGTTTAGAAGTGAAGTTATTCGAGTGGGGCCAACTTCCATGGTCGGAGTTAGCGTTTCCTTCAGTTCGCTGGGCACTCACGCATTTCAAGATGGTACAGGATCAGGAAACTTTTCCCGTGTTTACGAGCCCATCCCCCGATTAGGCCCGCTCGCGCCCGATTGCCGCGCAGAACGCGTCTTCCAAATAATGACAAAAGATCGATTTGCTGCCGGCTGAAGACTCTGGGAGACGGTATGCCACATGAGATTAAGCCGCTTGGCACCTGGTTCTCCGTGACCTTGCTGGAAGGTTGGGCGATCGTCGAGACAGAGGATGAAACTGTTTTAGGGCAGTCGATTAAGCAGTGGACCGATCTGAACATTAATCACATCACCCCGGTGCTCACCGAGGCGGCGCTCCTAAAAGTCATCACATAGCGTGCGACGTCGCCGTTCTGATCGGCCCCTGGTTAGCGTCAATTCTCCTGGCGCACGGCCGTAAGCTCTGTAATCCGTGTGGCTACACGATCGCTAAGTCTCGTTTTGATATGGCGCCTTTGGCTCTAGCTCAGCTCTTGCTTCCAAAGGCGGCATGATCGCCAAGTTCGACCGCGGCCTCGCCGGTAATCAGGCGGTCGTAGAAATCGAATAGCGTTTCCGTCCCGGTTGACGGAGTGGATGATGCATCGTAACGCCCTGTTGCTGGGTCGAGAACGAGCATGGACTCGGTCGCATAATATCGCCCAATGCGCGCAAATTCGGCTTTCTCCGCGCATCGCTTGGACACGCGACCAAGCATCCCAAGTCCCCATACAACAGCATCGATGGTCTGTATCGGGACCCGAGTGAATCGCGGCTCTCGTCCCAATAGTCGGAAAAGATACTCACCCTGTTGCCGCGGTGTGATTGCGTCTCCGGGCCCACCGATTGGCAACACGCGATTGTGGCGGCGTTCGTCTTCGAGGCAGCCGGCGAGATAGTCGGCCAAATCGCTATTTGAGATTGGCTTGCACGCCGTCATCGTGCCATCTCCAAAAACCATGAAAGGTTTGCCACGCGTGACGCGCTCGACCTGGCCCGACAGCGACTTAAACAAGGCGGTCGGACGCACGATGGAATAGGTTAGGCCCGACTCGATAAGGGTCTTCTCGAATGCCAGCTTGGCATGCTGAAATGCCAAGAGCGGTTTTTGAACACAGATCGCGGAAAGAAGCACCATGTGGCTGACGCCCGCTTGGCGCGCTGCGTCGAGTGCATGCATATGGGCCAGGTGGTCGATGGCCCACGCATCTTTCGGCGCGCCTGTGCGCGATGCAAGGCACGAAACCAGAGCATCAAAGCGCTCTCCGCGAAATCCATCATCTTCCAGCGATTTCGGATCGGCAACATCGCCGAAACGAAGCTCGGCATCCTTGGGTAGGCTGGCGGTGGATCGAGGCGTCTGCGCGTCCAGCTTGGGGCGGGGTCGCAGAAAACAGACCACATTGTGGCCGCGACGCAGAAGCGCCCGAACCGTATCCTGCCCAATCGTGCCCGTAGCTCCGAGCACCATCACACGCTGGGGCTGGAAACTCTTCGAAGAGGTTGGGATGGTGGGATCACGCATGAAATCTGCCGGTCAACAGGCGAGCGCCTCTTTCTTTTGGCACACGGATCGGGGCTATCTTTGAACACCGCGATCCAAACTATCGAATGCCGAAACAACAGAACGACGTTATTCGTTGTCACAGATAAAGCAATTGTCTCGCGAGATGCTGCCCCGATACGTAGTCGCCGCAGTCGCACTCGCCTCCATCTGTGCCGGCGTATGGAAGCTGGAGGGCGAACGTTCTGAGCTCTCGATTGAGCAGTACCAGGTCAGAGAAACACCGGTAACAGTCTACCGACTTGCGGGAGATGCGCCGGCGCCTGCGATTGTGATCGCTCATGGCTTTGCCGGGTCCAGGCAGCTCATGGAGGCTTATGCCTTGACCCTCGCGCGGGTCGGCTACGTCGCGGTGGCCCTAGATTTTGAGGGACACGGGCAGAACCCCACACCGATGTCCGGCGATGTGACACGGGTCGACGGCACGACCAAGTTGCTGATGGCTGAGATTGGGCGAGTTACGGACTTTGCGCTGGCTTTGCCTGGTGTCGATTCCCGGATCGGGCTCCTCGGCCATTCGATGGCGTCTGATATTGTGGTGCGCCAGGCACTCGCCGATCCGCGCGTCGCCGCGACTGTGGCAATCTCCATGTTCTCGCAAGCCGTAACGCCTTCGGAGCCCCACAATCTGTTGATCGTTACGGGCCAGTGGGAAGCCAAGCTGAGAGAAGACGCCCTGCGCAATGTGCGTTTGGCGGATGCATCTGCCAAGGAGGGTGTGACGATCGGTGACCCCTCCGCGAATACAGGACGCCGAGCCGTTGTCGCTCCACGTGTCGAGCACGTGGGCGTACTCTATTCTGAGACGGCCTTGCAGGAGACACGTGACTGGCTCGATGCAGTCTTTGATCGTGAGAGCAGAGCGCACGTTTCCGCAACAGGCGGTGCGATTGTACTACTGCTGAGCGGCATTGTGATGCTGGCTTGGCCGCTATCGCGTCTCTTGCCGCGAGGAGACAAAGCGCCGCCCGCGCTGTCGTTGACGACATATATCGTGGCGGTCTTCATCCCCGCTTTGCTGACACCTTTTGTATTGAATGTTGTCGACACGCGGTTCCTGTCCGTTCTTGTGGCGGACTATTTGGCGGCGCACCTGTTCGTCTATGGTGTGATTTCGCTCGGCTTATTATTGGTGCTCGGCATCCGTTTCGGTCATGTCGCCTGGTTCGCGGCGTTTGCACTCGCCGCATACGGCATCCTCGTTTTTGGCGGCGCGCTCGACCGTTATGTTGCATCGTTTTGGCCAATTGAACCGAGACTGTGGATAATTGCGGTCGTCGCAATCGGCGCTCTGCCTTACATGATCAGCGATAGCCTTGTCACCGAGGGCGGTCGTGCGCGCCTATGGCGAAGCCTAGTCGCACGAGTCGCATTCATCGTGTCGCTTGGTGCGGCAGTCGCCCTCGATTTTGAACGGCTGTTTTTTCTGGTGATCATCATTCCAGTGATCATCCTCTTCTTCATTATCTTTGGCCTGATGGGGGCTTGGGTTGGACGAAGAACGGGCTCACCCGTTGCGGTTGGCATTGCGCTAGGTCTCCTGCTTGCTTGGGCGATCGGGGTAAGTTTCCCCATGTTTGACCCTAGCCGCGCGGCACAGCCTGGCAGTGCAATGAACCAGCAGGCCAAGCCGAAGCCTGGACTGTCGTAGATCAGAAGTAGCGCAACCAAGTGCGCCTCAGTCACACCAAGTGATCCCCTTGCTATTCCCACGCGTAAACGAATCATCCACTGCCCGCGAACACGACTGGTAATCAAGGATTCTCACGCGATGAAACCTGAAACAGCATACGACATTCTACGTGCGCACCGACGCCAACAGGCGGCGGCGCAAGCCGATACAACGGATTTCGTCCGATTTCTGGTCGTAAACTCGGCGACGGGCGCGATAATTGGTGCGCTCTTTATCGGCACCGTGTTGATGTTGGATGCGGGTGGCATTGCAACACTACTGACTGCGTCAACGACATCCCTTTTGCCTGCGGCTCTATTCGTCGCAAAGAGTGTCGCAATCTGTGCCACGATCGTCGTCTTGGTGGCGATGCTCGCCAGAAATACGCGCAGCAGGTCCGGCAGTCAGTAAACGGTTTACGTCCGGACCACTTGGCGCTCTATATTGGACGTGGCTTTGGGTGGACCGGGTAGTTTTTATAGCGTCGAACAAGACCTGAGACAGCAGAGTTCGCATGACTGCAACCGATAAGCAGACTCCATCATCACACCAGTTGCAGGTCTTCTACGACGGGTCCTGTCCGATCTGCACTCGGGAAATCGCCTTCTATCAGCGGCGGGAGGGCGCCGACGGCATTTGTTGGGTGGACGTTAGCGCTAGTAAGTCGTCAGAAGTGGCTCCCGGC
>JARFRF010000047.1 GCA_029287395.1 Methyloceanibacter sp.
TATCAAACTATGCAGGCGAGCGAGCAAGTCTATTTCGATGCAGCGGTGACGCTCCTATTCTTTCTGCTAGTTGGGCGTTATCTGGATGAGGCCTTACGGGTTCGCGCTCGGGGCGAAGCGCAAAACCTCCTCAGTCTGCAGAGCGGAATCTCCACGGTGATTGCTGAGGACGGGACCCAGACCAAGGTTCCGGCGAATGCTCTTCGTCCTGGCGACCGCATACTCGTTGCGGTTGGGGAACGTGTGGGGGCTGATGGCGTCGTCGCTTCCGGAAGCGGTGAGATCGATCAAAGCTTGATCACGGGAGAGACGATGCCCGTCGCCGTTTCGGATGGTGCCGAGGTTTATGCGGGCACGCTGAATTTGACGCGCAGCCTTGAGATCGAGGTCACGGCATCTGACGATGCAACATTGCTGGCCGAGATCAGTCGACTCATGATGGCCGCCGAGCAGGGAAAAGCCCGCTATCGTTTGCTCGCGGACCGAATGGCTCGGATCTACGCACCAGCAGTGCATGGGCTAGGGCTCGCGACTTTCGTAGGCTGGCTTGCATTTGGTGCGTCCTGGGACACAGCTCTCACATATGCAATCGCAGTGTTGATCATCACTTGCCCTTGTGCGCTTGCCCTGGCTGTCCCAGTCGTTCAGATCGCCGCGGCATCTCGGCTCTTCAAGCGCGGCGTGATGGTCAAGGTACCGGACGGGCTCGAACGGATCGCCGAGGTTGATACCGTGGCTTTCGACAAAACCGGTACGCTGACCCTCGGTGAGCCGCAATTGCTCAATGTTGAGTCCGTGCCTCCGAAAATACTAGGTGCGGCTGCGACGCTTGCGAGCGCGAGCCGTCATCCATTCTCTCGCGTGCTCGTTTCGGCGGCACAGGACTGCCTTGGATCCGTCGAGGTCGCGCGGGATGTAGAGGAAACGCCTGGTGAAGGCTTGATCCTTCAAACGCCCGACGGCGAAGCTCGTCTTGGCTCTGCGGCTTGGTGCGGCGTGGCAGGAAGTGGCGGGCAGACCGCCGAGGTCTGGTATCGACGCGGAGATAAGAAGGCTGTCTGCTTCAGATTTGCTGACAAGTTGCGGCCTGATGCAGCAGAGACTATTGCCGCGCTGAAGGAGCGTGGCCTAGAAGTCGCGCTTCTGTCAGGCGATCGGGCTACCGCCGTCGCGCACACGGCCCAGGAAGCGGGCATTGACGACTTTGTTGGTGAGCTCAAACCAGCCGGAAAAATTGCTTGGCTTGAAGCTGCCGGCAAGGCGGGCCGCAAGGTCCTTATGGTCGGTGATGGCCTGAATGATGCGCCCGCTCTCGCCGCTGCATACGCTTCGATGTCGCCGGCGACCGCTGCCGATATCAGTCAGCGAGCAGCCGACTTTATTTTTCAGGGACGAAATCTTTCGCCGGTCCTTGAGGCGGTCAACACAGGTTCTCGGGCCCGCTCGATGGCCTTTCAGAACTTTGGTGTTGCGCTGGTCTACAATGCAATCTGCGTGCCCCTCGCCGTTGCAGGCTTCGTGACACCGCTAATCGCGGCGGTCGTGATGTCAACTTCCTCTATTCTCGTGACGCTCAATGCGGCTCGGTTAGCGGGAGGTAAGCCAAAATGACCGCGCTAGCCTGGCTCGTTCCTGCGGCGCTTTTCCTCGGCGGGTTGGGGCTCGCCGCCTTCTTATGGGCGTTGCGTTCCGGTCAGTTTGAGGATCTGGACGGCGCCGCTTACCGGGCGCTCGAGGACGAACCACCGGACGAGGACGAATCCTCGCGTGAATAGCCCATGGTCGCACGCAAACCGTCGTGTGGCGGTGATCCAGATGAGAAAGTTTCACGTAAAGAGGTCGTAGATAACTTCTCAGGATCCTCTCATGAGCTATGCAGTCGCCTATGTGGCCACCGCGCTTGGTTTTTTGGTGCTTGACATCATATGGCTTGGGTTCGTCGCCAAGAATTTGTATCATCGGGAAATCGGCCATCTTCTGCTCGAAGATTTCAACATGGTGGCTGCTTTCGCGTTCTACCTGATGTTCATCGCCGGAGTGGTGATTTTCGCCGTAGCGCCAGCGCTGCAGGCAGGGTCTTGGAAGACTGCCCTGTTGTTGGGCGCTCTTTTCGGTTTTTTCACATACGCGACCTACGACCTGACCAACTTGGCCACACTCAAGGGGTGGAGCACAACAATGACGGTGGTCGACATAGCCTGGGGGGCTGTTTTGACTAGCGTATCGGCGGTAATAGGCTATATCGCCACACGGTCACTTATCGGCGGTTGAGCCAACCATTCTAGCCACGAGGCCCTCGGCGGCGAGTTGCGCTTGAATGTGATCTGAGTGCAATAAAATGCCGTACGAACGAGGGTTGCGCGGAACATCATGAAAAACACTACGCCTCTCAACATTGCGGTAGTCGGGTCTGGAATTGCGGGCCTGTCGGCCGCGTGGCTCCTGTCTAAGCGCCACAAAGTTACGCTGTTTGAGCGGGACAACCGTCTCGGTGGCCACACTAATACAACGACGGTTCCTACCGCCGAAGGGCCCATCGCTGTCGATACGGGCTTCATCGTCTACAACGAGCTTAACTACCCCAACCTGACCGCACTATTTGCCCATCTCGGTGTTCGTACGCAGCCGACGCAAATGACATTCGCCGTTTCCGCAAATGACGGCGCTTTCGAATACGCAGGCAGCGGGCCGGGGCTTTTCGGCCAAGTCAGCAATTTACTTAATCCGCACCAGTGGCGTCTGGTCTCAGACATGTTCCGCTTCTTCCGCACGGCAAAGAAGTCGTTGAGCGATTATCCGGAGAACGTCTCGCTCGGCGCTTTCCTTGAGGCGGAAAATTACTCGAACGCATTCATCGAGGATCACATCCTGCCGATGGGCGCTGCTATCTGGTCGACGCCCATGATCGGCATGCTCGACTTCCCCGCGGCTACGTTCCTGAACTTCTATGACAACCACGGCATGCTTCAGGCGGTGGGTCGGCCTGGTTGGAAGTCGGTGGCTGGCGGGAGTAAGTCGTACATTGAGCGACTGCTCGACGACGGCAACATTGAGATCGCCGTCGATACACCGATCCAGAAAATTGGGCGCGCGCGATCGTGCGTGCACCTGGAAGACATGCGTGGTGTCGTTCGAATGTTTGACCACGTGGTCATTGCGGCGCATGCGGATCACGCTCTGAGCATGCTCTCCGATGCCTCCTCTGAAGAAGAAACTCTTCTGTGCAAATTTGCCTATGAGCGGAACCACGCTGTTTTGCATCGGGACAAGCGCTTTATGCCGCGGCGCCGGCGGCTGTGGCAGAGCTGGAATTATATGAAACGTGGGCATGGCCTTGAGTCGGAATTGTGCGTATCGTATTGGATGAACAGCCTACAGAGCTTGCCCACCAAGACGGATCTATTCGTGACCTTGAACCCGCCCTGGGAAATTCACCCGAAGGCCATCGACCTTGAGGTTGACTACGACCATCCCGTCTTTACTGAGGCGGCCATCTCTGCGCAGCGCGAGCTTTGGTCTCTGCAAGGAAAGAGTCGTACGTGGTTCTGCGGAGCCTATTTTGGTTTTGGGTTCCACGAAGATGGTTTGCAAAGCGGCTTGGCGGTCGCCGAGCAGCTAGGGCGTGTTCGGCGCCCCTGGTCCGTATCGGCTGAATCGGGCCGTATCCAAGTCACACACGACGCGGGTGCTGGAATTAACGCCACGCTCGTGGCAGCGGAGTAATGACGACCTCGGCGCTCTATAATGGCGTCGTCGTGCACAAGCGCGTACGCCCTGTCGAGCATGCGCTCCGTTACAATGTATTTTCCCTTTTGGTCGACTGCGACGATCTATCCGGCCTCGACGACCGAATGCGGCTCTTCTCCTATAACCGCTTCAATATTTGCAGTATTCACGATACGGACCATGGCGATGGTACGTCGCTTGCGGAGTATCTGCGCGGTATTGGTGCCCAGAGCGGCGTCCGCGGCATCGAACGCTTTATGATGCTTTGCTACCCTCGAGTGTTGGGCTACGTCTTCAATCCAGTGACGCTTTACTTCGGTCTCGGTGCGAACGGAGAGCCTTTGTTAATTGTCTACGAGGTCAACAATACGTTCGGTGAGCGTCAGACTTATGCCGTCGCAGTGGGGCCGCGTGATGCGTCAGACACGGTGCATCAGAGCTGCGAGAAGAAATTCTACGTATCACCCTTCAACAGTGTTGACGGACGTTACAGCTTTCATGTGACCCCGCTTGACGATGAACTCACTGTCGGTATTGCTCTCCACACGGACGAGGGCCCCTTACTGAAAGCCTTCTTTCGCGGAGAGCGAACGGATCTAACGGACACGACGCTGGCGAGGGCGCTCGCCAGTAACGGGTGGTTGTCAGTAAAGGTTATCGCGGCGATTCACTTCGAGGCGCTAAAGCTTTGGCTCAAGGGTCTTCGGCTTCGGCCGCGCCCGCATCGAACGAAGTCGGATATTGCGTTTGTGTCACCACCCGGAGAGCGCGGAGATCAATGACGAACAATACACTTGCCGCCAATCGATCTCCTATCGTGCTGGACTGGGTGACGCGCTTTATCGTTCGTGTCGCCGGGCGCCTGATTAGTTGGCACCCAAGCGGATCGCTCCGCTTAGTGTTGCCGAATGGCCAGCGCATTTCTTTTGGGAGCGAGCGCCCATACAAGGCGAGCCTAACCTTCCGGAATTACCGGGGCGTTCGAAAGGCAATCCGACGCGGCGCATTGGGCTTTGCAGAGGCGTATATCGATGGCGACATTGAGTGTTCCGACCTTGTCAGCCTCTTCCGTTTTGTACTGCAGAATCAGACGCTCGAAGAGAGTTCGGAATCCCCATTGTTTCGGGCGAGGGTCCTAGACCGTGTCGGCCACTTTCAGCGCCGCAACACGCGTCAAGGAAGCCGACGCAACATCACGGAACACTACGATCTGGGCAACGCGTTCTTCGAAGCCTGGCTCGATAGTCTGATGATTTATTCGAGTGCCTTGTATCGCGATGGAACGGAGACACTTGAGGAGGCGCAAAAAGCTAAGCTCGTCACCATTCTTGACGCCCTGAAGCTGGAGCCGGGTATGCACATGCTGGAGATCGGCGCTGGCTGGGGCGCTTTGGCGCGCGCAGCTGCCCGTGATCATGGCATATCGGTTCGAGGTATCACGCTGTCACACGAACAGCTTGCACTCGCTCGCGCGCGAGCCAAGGTGGATGGCTTGGACACTCATGTGCAGTTCGATCTGGAGGACTATCGCGATTCGAAGGGTCAGTACGATCGAGTGGTTTCAATTGAGATGATTGAGGCGGTTGGCGAGAAGAATTGGCCACACTATTTCCAGAAGCTCTGGGATAGCCTCAAGCCCGGCGGTGTCGCGCTTCTTCAGGCTATTACGATCGGCGAGGAGCACTTCGAGGTCTATCGCCGTGAGCCCGACTTTATTCAGCGCTACGTCTTCCCAGGCGGCATGCTGCCAACAAAGACTATCCTCAAGCAGCAGTCAGAGATGGTCGGCTTCCGTTACGAGCCAGTTCTCGCGTTCGGAGAGTCCTACGCACAAACGTTAGAGGAATGGCGTTCGCGCTTTGAAGCAGCTTGGCCTCAGTTTGCAAAGCAGGGCTTTGATGAAGAGTTTCGCCGAAAGTGGATTTACTACCTGGCGTACTGCCAAGCCGGTTTCTCGGAAGGGTCGATCGACGTAGGACTTTATCGCCTGACACGACCGTAAGTACGTTCGTTATTCAGGGCGCAAGACGAAGCGCCGTACCAGCCACAGATACACAACGTTTGGCAACAGCCGAAGCAGCTTCATGATCCACGTGAACCGGCGTGGGAACGTGATCTCGTAGTGCTTACGTTCCAGTCCCTTCAGCAAACGTTCTGCAGCTTGGTCCACCGGCATCAGAAACGGCATAGGGAATTCGTTGACCGCGGTCATCGGCGTGTCCACGAAGCCTGGATTGACGATCGAGAGCGTTACACCGCTTTCGGCCAGTTCGGGATGCAATGATTCTGCGAGATTGATGAGTGCCGCTTTCGTCGACCCATAGGCGGCTGCTTTGGGAAGACCTCGATAGCCGGCCACCGATGAGATGATTGCTATCTGACCTTTCCCGCGTTTCATCATGTCTGGCACCACTTTCGCGAGGACATTGATCACGCCCATGAAGTTTACCTCCATGGCTTTCTTGAAAACGTGCGGGTCGAGATCTGGTGGCGTAACGACGTCCCACGTGCCTGAAGAGATGACAACGAGGTCGACGGGGCCGTCTTTGCTCTCAATTT
>JARFRF010000141.1 GCA_029287395.1 Methyloceanibacter sp.
CGCCGATAACGACGAGAGCAGCTGTCAGAGTATCTTGGTTGCGAGGGGTCTCGATGATGCCCCGGGAGTGAAAGGTAAGATGATGCACGTTTCTAGTGGGGATGGTTCGCACCACTCGCTTGTTGCGTTCCATAGTTCTTCGTAGGGTCTCTCATGCTCATGATGTTTTCTACCCCGCTCGTCGAGGGCCGGTTGTTCAAGAGCTACAAACGCTTTCTCTCCGACATCGAACTCAGGACAGGTGAGACGGTTTCGGCTCATTGTGCGAATCCGGGGTCAATGTTGGGGCTTGCCGAACCGGGCTCGCGCGTCTGGTTGTCGCGATCGAACAACCCAAAGCGAAAACTGGCCTACTCCTGGGAGCTGATTGAGGTCGATCTCGGACTGGGCCCAACCCTTGTTGGCATCAACACGTCGAGTCCCAACGGTGCGGTGGCCGCAGCGATCGAAAATGGTCTCATTCCAGAAGTTGGTGGATATGCGTCTTTGCGCCGGGAAGTACGGTATGGCGCCAATAACCGGATCGACATTTTGCTCGAGGATGAGAGCCGCCCACCCTGCTACGTGGAAATAAAGAACGTTCATTTGATGCGCCAGGTAGGACTGGCCGAATTCCCCGATGCTGTCACCGCGAGGGGCGCCAAACACCTGGAAGCGCTCGCTGACATGGTGGCCGCGGGGTCTCGCGCGGTCATGATCTATTTCATCCAACGAGGCGATGCCGAGGCCTTTGCATTGGCAGAAGATCTCGATCCCAAATATGCCGCCGCCTTTAGGGCCGCCACAGCGGCCGGCGTCGAAGCTCTCGCCGTCGCCACCAGTCTCTCCCTGAAGGGCCTGAGCCGCCCAAGGACGATTCCACTTCGTCTAACTGACCAAGAGGCCGTCTTATCTTGAAAAAGGGGCGATTTCTCACTAGCTGAAATGCCAGCGCTCCCTATAATCCGGTCCAATGTCCAACTTAGAAATCGCCCGCGCCCAGACGCGCGATAACAGAATAAAGCTGCATGGCCCCGAAGCTTTCGCCGGAATGAGGAAGGCGGGCCGGCTTGTGGCCGAAGTCCTTGATATGCTCGTGGAGCACACGGAACCCGGCGTTACGACAGAGGCGCTCGACGACCTCGTGTTCAATTTCGCCATGTCGCACGGCGCCACGCCTGCCCCCCTGAACTACCGGGGGTTCCCGAAATCCATCTGTACCTCTTTGAATCATGTCGTATGCCACGGCATTCCCGGCTCACGGGCACTGCGTGATGGCGACATTCTGAATGTCGACGTTACGCTCATTGTCGATGGTTGGCATGGGGACTCGAGCCGCATGTATCCCGTCGGCAAAATTCCCCGCGCTGCGGAGCGCCTTCTCGAGGTGACTCACAAGGCCCTCATGCTTGGCATTGAGGCGGTGAAACCCGGGGCGACGACTGGCGATATCGGTCATGCCATTCAGACCTATGCAGAGGCGGAGCGCTGCGGCGTGGTCCGCGATTTCTGCGGACACGGTCTTGGCCAAGTTTTCCACGACCGGCCGAACATTCTTCATTACGGCGTCCCGGGCGAAGGCCTGCCGCTGAAACCTGGCATGTTGTTCACGATCGAACCAATGATCAACTTGGGCAAGCCCCATGTGAAGATCCTTGCTGACGGATGGACTGCCGTAACACGCGATCGCTCGCTTTCGGCGCAATACGAACACACGATCGGCGTGACGGAGTCAGGATGCGATATCTTTACCCTGTCACCCGCTGGACTTGATCGTCCGCCCGTACGCGCATAGGCATGCGCTGATCTAGGAGGCGACAAGACAGGACTCCAAACAATGAGCTCTAAAGGCAGGCTGAGGTCTGACCATCACATAGGTTCTCACGATAAAATCGCTTCGGGCGCCGCGGGGCTTCAAGGAAGATAGCAAACCCCACTATCTGGGCCATCGTGAGCGTCTCAGGAGGCGCTTCCGTGAGAGTGGCGGCGAGTCCCTTCCCGACTATGAGATGTTCGAATTGGTCCTTCTTCGCGCCGGGATACAAAACCCCTGGCCAAGTCGATCCTGGATCGCTTCGGCAGCTTTGCCGAGGCTGTGAATGCGCCCGAAGATCGCTCGCTCGAAGTGCCGGTACTTGGGGAGGCGGCAGTCACAGAAATCAAGCTGGTGCGGGCGGCTGACTTGCGGCTCATGCGCGGAGAAGTCCTGGAGCGGCTCGTTCTGTCCTCATGCCAGGGCGTGCTTGACTATTGCCGCGCCGCGATGGGGTTCGAGACCAAAGAGCAGATTCGCATTCTCTTCTTGGACAAGCGGAACCAAATCATCGCTGACGAGGTGCAACAGCAGGGCGTCCTAGACCACACACCGGTCTATGTGCGTGAAGTGGTCAATCGAGCGCTGGAACTCTCCACGACCGCCATCGTATTGGTCCACCATCACCCGAGCGGCGATTCGACGCCCTCCCCCCGCAGATATCGACATGACCAAACAGATTGTTGCTTCGGCAAAGCCCATGGGTATCGTCATCCATGACCACGTCATCTTCGGCAAGCAAGGCCATGCCAGCTTTAAGGGTTTGGGACTGATCTGACAAAGCCGACGCTCTGACTGGTCTCAAGCGTGGCAAGGCAGATGTAAGCTTTTGGGCCTGCGCGGCTTAAGCCGGATTCGGCCCAAACACGAGCGCGCCGCTCAGGCTGCAAAAGCCAAAGAGTTCGAAACCACATTGTTAACGTCGCAAATGTGGATCACCTCCGCACTGAGAAGATTTGCTCCGTACTCGGAATGACAGTTGCGTGTTGTAGCTTTGCGGTATACCTTCTTCTAGTTGAGTACGGCTTATGGGCTCAGACTTCCCTGAGGCAGAACGACGGATCAGCGAGGCTTGAGGTGAACGACCCATTTCAGATGCAGCCAGAGCTCCGCTACGGTGCGCCAGCGTGCGACCAGATCCTTACCGGCAGGCGTTTCACGATTGGTTATTCTTGGTATTTCCGGCAAGCAAAATGGACGCTTGAGATCATCAAGCGAGATGAGGAGCTAATTTCCGAAATTCTTCCCGACGTGCAGCGGTCAGACAATTTCCGCGCAGACACTCGCATACCAGAACGCTTCCGCGCTGGCTTAAACGCCTACAGAAAAAGTGGTTTTGATCGAGGCCACCTGGTCGCCAGCGCTAATCAAAATCTTCGGGAAATACACAACAGCGAAACATTTCTACTGTCGAACATGTCGCCCCAAGCTAAGGGGCTGAACCGTCACAAGTGGGTCGAACTTGAGAAGGCTATTAGAGACCTGAACTACCAAGACAATGTCCTTGAAACTTACGTGCTGACTTGTCCGGTCTTTTACTTCGGTGAGGCCGTAGAGACGATCGGCGATCAGAACGATGAATACGGCATTGACGTGCCTGTGCCTCACGCCTTTATAAAGAGTGTTCTGGCTGAAGACGACAAAGGGAAACTGTCTCTTTGGACGTTTGAGATGAAAAACAAGAAGCTGAAAGGGGACTTGGAAGACTATCTCGTTGTTACCTACGATGCAGAACAGATCGTAGGCGGCAGGTTCTGGGATCGCATCAGCGCCGGCGATCTTCACGACCTCAAGAAGGAGGCCCGGGCGGGGGCAGGCCAATACGCTGGCTACGCGACTAGACAGCCTCGCTCTAAGCCGGGTTGGGGCCAAATACGAGCACGGCGTTTAGGCCACCGAAGGCGAACGAGTTGGACATCACATAATTGACGTCACGAGCCTTCCCTGCATTGGGCGTATAGTCCAGATCGCACTCCGGATCGGTTTCCGCGAGACCGATCGTCGGTGGCACGAAATTCTCTTCAAGCGCCTTGATCGACGCAATCGCTTCTATCCCACCGCACGCACCGAGCGTGTGCCCGTGCATGGACTTGGTTGACGAGATGGACAGATTGTTCGCCGCGTTCCCGAATACGTGCTTGATCGCACGCGTCTCGTTGACATCGTTGACTGCCGTCGCCGTGCCATGCGCGTTGACGTAGTCGATGTCGGACGGCGCCAATTCCGCCTCGTCTAGCGCAATCTTCATGGCAGTCGCGGCGCCCTCGATCGAGGGGTTGACCATGTCGGCTGCGTCGGCAGTCATGCCGAAGCCCATGAGCTCGGCAAGGATCGGTGCACCTCGCGCCCTGGCCTTCTCGTATTCTTCCAGCACCAGAACGCCGGACCCCTCGGCCAGAACCGTACCGTTGCGCGTTTTCGAGAAAGGAAACAGTCCGTCGGGGCTTAGCACGCGCATGGCCTGCCAAGCCCGGGTCGCCCCCCAGTTCAACGACGCCTCCGCGGCGCCGGCGATCCCTGTGTCAACCAAGCCGCTCCGTATCATCTGGTAGACGACGCCAATGGAGTGGGTCGCGGTGGAGCACGCACTAACAACACCGAATGTCGGACCCTTGATCCCGTATTCGATGCTCACATGTGCCGAAGCTGACGATCCGATCGCCTTCAAAAGGGTCAGCGGATGGGTCGCGCGCTTGTTCTCCTTGAACAGCATCTTGTAGGAGAATTCGAGCGTGGTCAGTCCGCCAACGCCAGATCCGATAATGCATGCCGTACGGTACGCATCCTCATCACTGATGGGTGTCTCCAGGCCTGA
>JARFRF010000153.1 GCA_029287395.1 Methyloceanibacter sp.
GCATCCTCCACGATCCAACGGACCAGCTCGCCAAACGAACGCCCAGCATGGGCTGCAAGCTCAGGCACCAACGACGTGGATGTCATGCCGGGTTGGGTGTTGACCTCAAGACAGATCATTTCCCCCGTTCCATCAGGTCGATCGTCGAAACGAAAGTCGCTCCGACTGACCCCACGACAGCCCAGTGCCCTATGAGCCGCTACCGACAGCTTCTGTACCAATTGGTAAACATTTGGTTTAAGCGGGGCCGGGAGGACGTGAATTGAGCCTCCTGGGGCGTATTTTGACTCGTAGTCATAAAAAGCCAGGCCGTCGGCCGGACGGATCTCGATAACGTCCAGCGCCTCATCGCCCATGACGGCGCAAGTCAGCTCGCGCCCATGGATGTAACGCTCAACCATCAACTCCTCGCCGAGGGCCCAGTCGGCGGCATGGAGTTCCTGCGGCGGATGCGTCTGATCCTCACGAATGATGTAGACGCCAACGGAGGATCCCTCTGCGGGCGGCTTGATCACATAAGGCGGCTCGATTGGGTGCCCCTCGGCCGCTTCGGCGCGGCTCACGACCCGACTTTCGGCCACTGGCACGCCTGCCTCGCGAAGGACGGCCTTGGCACGTTCTTTGTGCATAGCGAGCGCCGATGCCAGAACGCCCGAATGTGTGTAGGGCAACCCCATGGTTTCCAGAAGGCCCTGGATGCAGCCGTCCTCACCGAACTTGCCGTGTAGTGCATTGAAACAGACGTCCGGCTTGATCGCAGCCAAACGCTCGGCGATGTCTCGTCCCACATCGACTTTCGTGACCTTGTAGCCTTCTCCTTCGAGGGCTTCGGCGCAGGCGGCGCCCGACCGGAGCGATATTTCACGCTCGTTGGACAGGCCTCCCATCAGAACGGCGACGTGCGTTTGGTTTTCTCTCATGGAACGGCCCCCGAGGCTGCGATGCCTACGCGAAACGGCGCCCACATCGTTCTGGACGCACCACACCTCGAATCGGTTAACGCTGCATTAACCGTATTCGCGATCCAACGCACCCCGATGATCATGAAAATCGGGTGGCTTTGCCTAGGCCGGCTTGCCGAACCGTTTGATTTCCCACTCGAGTTGGACGCCACTCGTTTCCTTGACCCGCGTGCGTACAGTTTCGCCGAGCGTTTCAAGGTCCGCAGCCGAAGCGTTGCCCTCATTGATGAGAAAGTTGCAGTGCAGCTCGGAAACTTTCGCGTCTCCTACCGAGAGGCCACGGCAGCCTGCGGCATCGATAAGCTTCCATGACTTGTCCCCTTCAGGATTCTTAAAGGTCGAACCGCCTGTGCGGCTTTTTATCGGCTGCACTTCCTCGCGATAGGCGGCAATCTCATCCATCTCGGCGAGTATTTCGGCGGGATTGCCAGGCCGTCCTTGAAACAGCGCCTCCGTGAAGATGAGGTCTTCCGACGCTCCGCAGTGACGGTAGGTGTAGTTCATGTCGTCGACGGAGAGAACGTGGGTGTTCCCTGCCCGGTCGACGGCCCGTGCTTCGACGAGCACATCGCACGTCTCGGTCCCGTGCGCACCGCCATTCATCCGCAAAGCGCCGCCGATACCGCCGGGGATACCGCGATAGAAGGCAAGCCCAGCAATACCTGCATCAGCCGCCGCCCGCGCGACATTGGCATCGGGAACGGCCGTGCCAACGCGCAGTCGGCTCAGCTCTTCGACCTTGATCTCATTAAAGCCTCGGCCAAGCCGAACAACGACGCCGTCGATGCCGCCGTCGCGCACCAGAAGATTTGACCCGAGACCGATTATTGTAACAGGCACGGCCGGGGGCAGTGTCTTCATGAAATAGGCAAGGTCCGCTTCGTCAGCTGGAGAGAACAGCACTTCGGCTGGGCCCCCGACACGAAACCAAGTGTATTGCTTGAGATCCGACCCAGCGCTCAGACGACCCCGTAAGTCCGGCATTGCTTTGACAACAGTTGCATGAAGATCTGTTCCGATCACGAATTGCCTCCGTGCTTTGCGAGCTCCGCAGGCAACGCATTAATCCAATCGGTGATCGTTCCAGCTCCCAATCCGACAACGAGATCGCCATCTTTCGCGACAGAGGCGACGGTACCAACCAGCGCCTCGGCCCCATCGACCATCAGCACATGTGGATGACCATGGCGTCGTAAGCCCGCTGCAAGTTCCTCTCTATCGATCCCCGGAATCGGGGCCTCACCGGCGGAATAGACGGGCGTGAGGATCACCACGTCAGCGTCGTCGAAACACGCAGAGAATTCGTTGAACAGCGCCTGGAGCCGCGAATACCGATGTGGCTGCATGACAGCCACGATACGTCCTGAGCCTGCAGCATTCGCGCCTCGCAGCACAGCTGCGATCTCAACGGGGTGGTGAGCATAGTCGTCATAAATCGCAACGCCCTGCCAATCGCCCACCCGGGTGAAGCGCCGCTTCACTCCAGAGAAATTGGCGAGCGTCGCGCGGATCGTGTCATCATCGATGCCAGCTTCCGTTGCTACGGCAAGTGCGGCGACCGCGTTGAGCGCGTTGTAATGGCCCAAGGCCGGCAGCTTTAGGTCCTTGATCTCGCGCGCGCCACCTGCAGCGCCGGAGCCCAGGCGAATATCAAAAGTCATCGTGGCGTGATCGGGGCGCACATTGAATAGCCGGAAGTCGGCCGAGCGCGAGACACCATAGGTCAGTGTACGGCGCCCATTTTCCGCACCACCAACGGCCGCCATCAGGCTGCGTACAACTGGATGATCGATGCAACCAACAACGGTCCCGTAAAAGGGGATCGACTCGATAAACTGTTCGAACGCCCCATACAGAACTTCTTCCGACTCCCAGAAATCCATGTGCTCCGGGTCAACGTTGGTGATGACGCCAATCTGTGTCGGCAGCTTCAAGAATGTGCCGTCAGACTCGTCGGCCTCGACGACCATCCACTCGCCCTGTCCAATCCGTGCGTTTGTGCCCCACGCGTTGATGATGCCCCCGGTGATCACTGTTGGGTCGAGACCGCCGCCAAAAAGAAGGTCGGCGACTAAACACGTCGTCGTGGTCTTGCCATGCGTTCCGGTAATCGAGACCGTCGTGCACGGACGCATGAGTTCGGCCAGCATTTCGGCACGTCTGATTATCGGTATACCGCGCTCGTGAGCGGCCTCAAGTTCCGGGTTGCCAGGTTTTACTGCGCTGGAAATCACCAGATAGGAGGCCTCATCGGCATTGGCGGGATCGTGGCCGATAATGCACTCAATTCCATGATCGCGGAGCCGCGCTAGGTTCGGGCCCTCTTTCAAATCGCTCCCTTGAACGCGGTAACCTCGCGTGTGCATCACCTCCGCGATGGCGCTCATACCGATGCCGCCTATGCCCACGATGTGGAAAAGACCTGCAGTTTCGGGCGAAGGCAAATGCATAGCCGCTCATGCCCCGTCCGGTCCGGCGAGGTCAGCTACGAGGTCTGCGAGCCTATTGACCGCATACACGTTACCCATGCCCTTCGCCTTCTCTGCTGCTTTCGCCAGCGCGTCCGGACTGCTCAGCAACTGCTCGAGTCTTTCTGCCAAGAGCTCGGGCGTGATGCTGGACTGATGCATGCACCACCCACCGCCGGCCTCCTCCATGCGTCTGGCGTTCTCAAGTTGATCGTTGTCGATAGCATGGGGCAGAGGGACGAGAATGGCCGGCCGGCCAATCGCTGTTAGTTCGGCCACTGTGGACGCACCTGCCCGAGA
>JARFRF010000184.1 GCA_029287395.1 Methyloceanibacter sp.
GTTCAGGGACCGAAGTCTTTTCCCGTCTAAGCGCTCTCAATCAGAGTTGGGGGCGTACTTCGGCGCTAACTCCGTCACCTGAACGCCAAGTGGAGTAGCAAATATTGACGGCGCGGGCGATGTGATTGAGGGACACACCAAGACTAGGTTGGTCGCGCGCTGTAGCAAGTCCTCGGTATCGGATGACGACTGACAGCGGCCGGAGATTTGCGACCGCCGGAGACTGCCAGGCTCCAGGCGAAAGATATTGCCGCGCTCAGAGCAGACCCTGAGTGAGGTTATCTGTTTGGAAGTGGAATTGTCGGCCTAAGCCGCCTTAAAACCTGCCTTCAAGTGGGCGCCATCGCAAAACGGCTTGTTTTTGGAGTGACCGCAACGGCACAGCGCCGACCTCGTTCCCGTCCACGCCCGTCGTCCGCTTGAAGCGACGATCGTGAAGTTGCCGCTCAAGAGCAGCGGCCCGTCAGGTGCACTTTTGACTTCCAAAGGACCACCGGTGAATTCGACGCCTTCGCCAGCGTCTCCGACAGCACCGTAGTCCTTGAAGCCCGCTGCCTCATGGCTGTTGTCACAAAAAGGCTTGTTCTTTGAGTGGCCGCAACGGCACAGGGCGGCGCGGAAACGAACGCCAGGCATGTCATCCGCAGCTCCGTCGATCTGCAGATCACCATGTAGAAACAGCGGTCCGTTATGTACGACGGTCACAATGTTCTCGCTGTGAGCAGTTTCGTTACTGCCGCCGTCCTTACGCGTGTACCAAAGCGCGCCGCTAGGGCATCGTTTAACAACATCGACCACATCGTCCACGCTCACGGCATCGGGTTCGCACCACGGCTTACGGCCGCCAACAAAAAGATCATTCGCCGCCCGCCCACACTCGGCGATGTGGATACAGAGTCTTTCGTCCCAGTGAACGTCCGCAGCGTTACCTGGAAAGTTGTGTATTTTCTGCTTGCCCATGCTTGTATCTCCAAGGATGTGTCGGACGCGATAATACCTTTGCGAACGCACAGCGTGCGTCCATGGATCACAATACCGACGAGCGCCACAAGCTCATCCGCGCGGCAATCGACGACTGAAGAATGCCATAGGGGCGTTGCAAGTGCTTAGGCCCTAGGCCGGGCATTGGGAAAAAAGAGTTGCTGCCCGTCGATCTTGAAGCTCGCGATAGCCTTCTGCCCTTCAGTGCTTGTCAGCCAGTCGACAAATGCGGCGCCCATTTTGGCTTTCACGTTTGGGTGCCTCTCCGGACTGACAAGGATCACACCATACTGATTGAGCAGTTGCCGGTCTCCCTCAACCAGAACCTCGAAGCCATTCTTGTTTGCGAAGCCTAGCCACGTGCCACGGTCCGCGAGCGCATAGGCACGCTTGCCCACTGCCGTGTTGAGCGTTGCTCCCATGCCAGAGCCGGTTTCCAGGTACCAGTCGCCGCTGGAGCGCAAAGGGTCGATCTCGCTATTCTTCCAAAGCTTAAGCTCAGCTTTGTGGGTGCCGGAGTTATCGCCACGCGAAGCGAAGGGCGCTTCGACCATCGCGATCTTTTCGAAGGCTTGTTCAGCGTCACTGAGACCCCGGATGCCTGCAGGATCCGAGGTCGGTCCGACGATGACGAAGTCATTGTACATTACGTCGTGACGCTCGACGCCCCAGCCTTCGGACACAAACCTCTCCTCATCCTCCCTTGAATGGACAAACACGACGTCGGCATCGCCGTTCCGCGCATTCTTCAGCGCTTGGCCCGTGCCTACGGCAACAACGCGCACTTCGATCCCCGTGCGTCGAGTGAACTTCGGCAAGATGTGATCGAGGAGACCGGAGTTTTGTGTGGAGGTCGTCGATTGGACCAAGATGAATCCCTGGTCTGCCGCAAAGCCGCGGGGTGCCGCCAGCAGTAGCGCGCACAAGAAGAGAAGAAAGACGAGCAGTTTCTGTACAGAGGCGGTCAGGGGAGCCTCCATCGATCTACAAGACAAGCCCGCCACGCAAGTAAGCGCGTGTGCTCTCGTTAAGCGGGTTCGTGAAGAAGCTCTCAGCGTTTTGGTGTTCGATCGCGCGACCATGCATCAGAAAAACGACGTCGTCTGCGAGCCTCTGTGCCTGGCCTACGTCGTGGGTCACGAGGATCACTTTGATGCCGCGCCGTTGCGCATCGAGCAGGAGCCTTTCGATAAGGAGTGCTGATGCTGGGTCGAGGCTGGAGGTGGGCTCATCGAGAAACAGCACATTAGGTTCGAGACTCAATGCCCGTGCGAGGCAGAGCCGCTGTTGTTCTCCGCCGGACAAAACTCGTGCAGGTGTGGCCGCGTGCTCTTCGAGTCCCGCAAGCCTGAGAGCTTCCGCTACCCGCTGGCTGCGCTCAGGACCCTTGATCCCGCGCAGGCCCAACGCGTGGGAGACGTTTGCTGCGACGGAGCGGCGAAGCAGGACGGGTCGCTGAAAAACCATCGCTTGTCGCCGCGTTAGGGCCGGATCAAGGGGGCGCCCCGCCCACATAATTCTGCCTGCTGTTGGCGCGATCAGGCCGTGCAGAAGTCGGAGCAGTACGCTTTTTCCCGCCCCGTTGGGGCCCATGATCACGGTCACGCGGTTACTATCGATTACCAGGTCGATACCGTCGATGACACGCTTGCCACCTCTCTCGAAGGTGAGACGTTTGAGTTCAATAGGAAGAGGAAGACCGACCGTGCGACCGCCGATACCTTGAAGTTTGGCGACTGGATCAAGCATAGGCGAGACGTTTAGCAAGACGTTGGACAGAGACCAGCGCCGCGTTCACGGCGAAGGCGATGGTAAGAAGGACAAGCCCCAATGCAAGCGCTAGCGCGATGTTCCCCTTGGATGTCTCCAATGCGATGGCCGTCGTCATTGTGCGGGTCACGTGATCAATGTTTCCACCCACGATCATAACCGCGCCTACCTCAGCAATAGCGCGGCCAAAGCCTGCCAGAACTGCCGTGATCAGGCGGTAGCGGCCATCCCACAACAGGGTAACGATAGTCGCAGTAGGGGACGCGCCCAAGGAGCGGAGCTGTTCGTCATACTCCTCAAGCAGGTCCTCGCAGGCCTGGCGAGTGAGTGCGCCAATGATTGGCGTAACTAGCACAACCTGCGCAATGATCATCGCTGTTGGTGTGTAGAGGAGCTGAAGGACGCCCAACGGTCCAGCATTCGACAAAAGGAGATAGACGAACAGGCCTGCGACTACCGGTGGCAAACCCATGAGCGCACTGAGTATGGCGGACACCGCGCCGCGCCCGGGAAAGCGAACGACGGCTAGCGCGCCCCCGATCGCAAAGCCAAGAACGCTCGCGATTACCACTGCCGTCAGGCTGACTTTCAAAGACAGAAGAAGAATTTCCACCAGGTCGTGATTGAGCGTCACGATCAGGCCGAGAGCTGTTTGGAATGCGTCTATGAAGTCAGCCATTTGATTTAAACCGCTCAATCGGACGATCAGAGTTTCCGATCACTCCTTCAGCTTTTTCAATCGTTTAACAAAAGTGCATCGCATCGTGCTGCACTGCTTGCCGACACAGGTGAGGGGCTGGTATCACCAAGCTCAAAACTATTCAAACCCGCAAGGGCACCTGGGCAATCGTCGGAAGAGGAAACAGTAGCGTGGAGCAGCATAGCCCCGTCAATGGTGGGTCGCAGCACCCTCAAAGGAACAATGGTGGCCGCAAGCGTGCGCGCGCGTTTCCGAAAGGACGGCAACTCGACCTTGCTGCGCTCGAGCAGATCAGAGAGTTGCTGGGAAATCGACCACGCCGACACGACCTGCTGATCGAATACCTCCATCTGATTCAAGACCGCTACAAGTGCATCTCCGCACCGCATCTGCGGGCGCTGTGTGACGAGCTCAAGATGCCGCAAGCTGCAGCCTACGAGGTGGCGACTTTCTATGCCCACTTCGACGTGCTGAAGGAAGGCGAACAGCCGCCGCCGCCGACGACTATTCGCGTATGTGAGTCTATCACCTGCGCAATCAAGGGTGCCAATGGTCTCCATGATGCGCTGGCGGCCGGTGTTGACCCCTCGCAGGTTCGAGTAGTGAAAGCTCCGTGCATGGGGCGTTGCGACACGGCGCCGGTGTGTGAGGTAGGGCACTATTTTGTCGACCACGCCACGTTGGAAAGTGTCGATGCCGCAATCAAGGCCGGCAAACACGAAGCGGTCATTCCCGACTACAAGGATCTTGCCGCTTATCGTGCCGAAGGCGGATACGCGGTCCTGCAGGAATGCCGAGGCGGCAAACTCAATGTCGAAGGCGTCATCGAAGAGATGTCAATTGCTGGCTGGCGAGGGCTGGGTGTTGCAGGCTTCCCAGCTGGCAAGAAGTGGCAAATAGCGCGCTCTTCTGCTGCTCCACGACTGATTAAGATCAACGGAGACGAAGGCGAGCCTGGTACTTTCAAGGATCGCTACTACCTCGAGCGAAACCCGCATCAGATGTTCGAAGGTGCTTTGATTGCGGCGTGGGCCGTAGGGGCTGAGCGCATCTATCTTTACATGCGCGACGAGTATCCTGCTGTGCTGCATATTTTGGCCAAAGAGATCGCGGCACTCGAAGCGGCTGGCATCATCGATAAAGGAAAGATCGAACTGCGCCGGGGCGCCGGCGCGTATATCTGCGGTGAAGAATCGGCGATGATCGAGTCTATTGAAGGCAAGCGCGGATACCCGCGAAATCGACCGCCTTACATCGCCGAGGTTGGCCTCTTCAATCGTCCGACCCTCAACCACAATGTGGAAACGCTCTACTGGGTGCCCGATATTATAAAGAAGGGCGCAAAGTGGTTCGCCGATCAGGGAGCCAACGGCAGTAAGGGCTTTCGATCTTGGTCAGTGTCAGGCCGCGTCAAGAAGCCGGGGGTTATCACCGCACCGGCCGGTGTTACCGTAAACGAACTCATCGAGCGTGCCGGCGGTATGGAAGACGGGCATACGTTCAAGGCCTATCTGCCAGGCGGCGCGTCCGGCGGTATCCTCCCCGCAAGCCTCGGCGATATACCGCTAGATTTTGGCAAGCTCGACGAATACGGCGCATTTGTTGGCAGTCATGCCATTGTCATTTTTTCGCAACAGGACCGTATCGCTGACATCGCGATCAACTTGCTTCAGTTCTTTAAGAGCGAGTCATGCGGTCAGTGCACGCCGTGCCGAGTGGGATGTGACAAGGCTGTGGCCCTGCTTGAAAGAGATACTTGGGATAAAGAACTTTTGGGCGAACTGGAGCAGACGATGCGCGATGCATCGATTTGCGGACTTGGTCAAGCAGCACCGAATGCATTTGCAACAGCGATTAAGTTTTTCTCCGAAGACGACGGCACACCAATTGGCCACTAGTGGATGATGTGATGACGGATCAATTAAAGTTCACTCTTGATGGGAAAGTGGTCGCTGCGAATCCAGATGAGACCATCTGGCAGGTCGCGAAGCGCTACGGTATTGAGATTCCTCACTTGTGCTGGCTTCCCCAGCCTGGGTACGCCGCCGACGGAAATTGCCGGGCCTGCATGGTCGAGATCGAGGGGGAGCGCACGCTGGCGGCCTCTTGCATCCGCAAACCCACGCAAGACATGGTCGTGAATACCGCGAACGATCGCGCCACCAAGGCGCGCCGTATGGTGATGGAGCTCTTACTCGCCGATCAGCCGGCACGCGACGAATCTCCCGATCGCGTCTCGCCATTCTGGCACTGGGCTGAGGCCCAAGATATCGATAGCTCGCGCTTTCCGGCCCATGCGATTGTGGAGCCCGATCTTTCGCACCCTGCGATGGCAGTGAATCTCGACGCATGCATCGATTGCGGTCTCTGTGTGCGTGCTTGCCGCGACGTCCAAGTGAATGACGTGATCGGTATGGCTCTTCGCGGGATCGGCGCAAAGCCGGTCTTCGACTTCGATGACCCGATGGGCGATTCCACCTGTGTAGCATGTGGGGAATGTGTGCAGGCGTGCCCGACCGGCGCGCTCATGCCGAAATCAATCGTTGATCCGATCACGCAGCATGGCTCGCGGGAGGTCGATCGCGAGGTTCATTCTGTTTGCCCTTACTGCGGCGTTGGCTGTCAGATCAGCTACCAGATCAAGGACGAGAAAATCGCCTTTGTTCAGGGCAAAAATGGCTATTCGAACGAGAACAGGCTCTGCGTGAAGGGCCGTTTTGGCTTCGACTACATCAGCAATCCGCAAAGGCTGACGAAGCCGCTTATCCGCAAACCGGATATGCGCAAAGGCGTAAATGTCGACCCGTCGAACCCATATACCCACTTCCGCGAGGCGACCTGGGATGAGGCGCTGGATGCCGCGGCATCCGGCTTGGCCCGTGTGTCCGATGCCTATGGCGGTGAGGCTATCGCGGGCTTTGGTTCAGCCAAATGCTCGAACGAAGAAGCTTATCTCTTTCAGAAGCTGATCCGCTCCCGCTTCCGTACGAACAATGTTGATCACTGCACACGTCTGTGTCACGCATCGTCTGTTGCGGCGCTGATCGAAGGGATCGGCTCAGGTGCTGTCACGGCAACCTTCAACGAGGTGGAGCACGCCGACGTCATCGTCATAATCGGCGCCAATCCGACAGAGAATCATCCAGTCGCAGCAACTTTCTTCAAGCAGGCGGCGCGTCGCGGCGCGAAGTTGATCGTCATCGACCCGCGCGGACAGTCGCTGCGCAATTACGCATCTCACATGCTGCGCTTTAAGTCCGGGAGCGACGTGGCTCTACTCAACGCCATCATGCACGTCATTGTCGAGGAAGAGCTCTACGACGTTCAGTACCTCCAGGCGCATACAGAGAACTTTGAAGCTCTGAAGACAAACCTTGCTAGCTACAGTCCGGAATCGGTGACGGACATCTGTGGCATCGACCCGGATACGATCCGTGACGTCGCGCGGACATTCGGCAATGCCAGCAATGCCATGATCTTTTGGGGCATGGGTGTCTCCCAGCATGTTCACGGCACAGATAATTCGCGGTGCCTCATCTCACTTGCGTTGATGTGCGGTCAAGTTGGGCGCCCAGGCACGGGTCTGCATCCGCTTCGCGGACAGAATAACGTCCAGGGCGCATCCGATGCCGGCCTGATCCCGATGTTCTATCCTGACTATGAGGACGTGGAAGGCGACTTGTTCCACAAGAAGTTCGAAGACCTATGGCAAACGGAGCTTTCGGACAAAGCAGGCCTCACAGTAGTGGAGATCATCAAGGCGGCCAATGCCGGCGAGATCAAAGGCATGTTCGTTCAGGGCGAGAATCCCGCCATGTCGGATCCTGACCTTGACCACGCGCGCGCCGGCATTGCGAAGCTCGAGCATCTCGTGGTCCAGGATATCTTTCTGACCGAAACTGCAATGATGGCTGACGTAATTTTGCCCGCCTCGGCGTGGCCCGAAAAGACCGGCACGGTCACCAACACAAATCGTCAGGTGCAGATGGGACGCAAGGCCGTCGACTCTCCTGGCGATGCCCGTGAGGACTTTTGGATCCTTGTTGAGTTGGCCAAGCGGCTTGGCCTGCCGTGGAACTACACGCACCCATCGGACGTTTTCGCTGAGATGAAACGCGCAATGGGCTCGCTTGATAACATCACCTGGGATCGTTTGGAGAATGAGTCGTCGGTTCTATACCCTTGCCCCGAGCCAGACCACCCTGGCGAGGCAGTCGTCTTTGGCGATCGCTTCCCAACACATACAGGACGTGCGCGGCTTGTACCCGCTCAACTTTCGCCGCCAGCCGAAGTGCCAGACGATGAGTATCCATTGATCCTCATCACGGGGCGGCAGTTGGAGCATTGGCACACAGGGGCCATGACGCGGCGGGCAGGGGTCTTGGACTCACTGGAGCCCAGTCCTACGGCGAGTGCGCACCCTAATACGCTCGCGCGTAACGACGTCGCGCCCGGCGACTTGATAAAGGTCACTACCCGTCGAGGGTCGATTGAACTCACGGCGCGGGCCGATATGGCCGTTCAGGAAGGCACGGTCTTCATCCCGTTCGCCTATGTCGAAGCCGCCGCGAATATTCTGACCAATCCGCAGCTGGACCCTTACGGCAAGATTCCTGAGTTCAAGTTCTGCGCCGTCAGGATCGGTC
>JARFRF010000190.1 GCA_029287395.1 Methyloceanibacter sp.
GCCGCGGAAGGTTGTAGTGAAGCACGTTTGACAGTCTGTGATAGCAGTCCCAGCTGTGCCGAGGGCGGATCGGAGCGTTCTCGGCTCGCACCAGACCGTAATGCTGAACAAAATTGATCAGCTCGTGGAAGAACCTCCCGAGCAAAGCGGCGAGCCCAAAAAACAGGACAGCTCGGGGTCCGCCAACAAGCGCCAACGCGGCCGTGATTGAGACTGGTGCTGCGAAAGCAAGAATCAGTCTGTTTCGGAGGGACCAGACTGGAATCCCTTTGCGGCGGAGTCTTGCAGCCTCCACCGCAGCGGCTTGCGCGAACTGCCCATAGACCGCGCGGCCAAAGAAAACCAGAAGCCGCTCCCCGCGCCGTGCCGTTGATGCATCGTCGTAGTTGCCCACGCGGCGGTGATGCAAATGTACATGGTAGAGGACGAAGGAGGGGTTCAGCGTGAAGCCGAGTAAGAGGTGAGCCGCGGCCTGCAAAATCCAACCCTGCCGGTGTGAGAGTTCGTGGCCTACTGTGGCTCCGACAAGCGCAAACAGGTAGCCAACAACCCAGATCGCTCCAATCGTTTGCAACGGCTGATCGGTGAAACTGGCATCGCGCGCAAAGACGGCCAGCAGCACCGATAGCAGGCACATCAGCGGTAGCGATAGATAGAGATTGGCATTGTAGAAGGCGCGGCCGCGGTCCCCCAACCGATCCAAATCTTCGCCGCTCAGTTCGTCCGCGAAGGACCCAAACACCAAGATGAGGAGGATAACGACAAACGGCATCCACCCGGCGACAAGGAGGGATACAGACCCCAATACGAGCAGAGTGTTGGCGGTCGCATATTGTCCGGCAGCAAGCATGCCGGGCGCCCAAGCCCGTCGTGTCGGTGCATCGTTTGTAGAAGAAACCACGACCCTTCCCTTAACGTAGCTTTGCTTCAGTCCAATTGCGCAGTCCCTATGCTACATAACTGACTGTTGGGGAAAAGCGTTAGATTGACATCCAACAGCGGGTCTAGACATTGTGGGGCGATCCACCGCGAGACGCCATGATCGGCGGAAGGCATGAGCCGTGTTTACGATGGCAAACAGGTACGGGACCATATGCGAACGGTTCTGATCACGGGCACGTCGACGGGCATTGGTCAGGTAACGGCTCTCGTTCTTGCGTCGAAGGGCTGGCATGTCTTTGCCACCATGCGGAATCTGGAAAAGAGCGCGCCGCTTGAGAAAATGCTCAGCGAGCGAGAGCTCTCTGGCCAAGTGACTTTCGTGGCGCTTGATGTCAACGATCCGGCTTCAATCGACAAGGCCGTGGCCGACGTCCTCGCCCAGACCGGTGGCACACTGGACGCGGTCGTTCACAATGCTGGCGTCGCAATTGCGGGAGCCCATGAAGACCTGCCCGATGCCGAAATTCGGCGAGTCATGGAGACGAATTTCTTCGGTGTCCTCGGGCTGACCCGTGCGCTCCTGCCAACTTTTCGCGCGCAAAGACACGGCAGGATCGTCTGTATATCGAGCCAGTCGGCTTTCGCGGGGCAGCCAACCAATTCGATCTATTGCGCATCGAAATGGGCCTTGGAGGGCTGGGCCGAGTCGATTGCTTACGAGTTGGATCCATTTGGTATCGACGTCATTCTCATCGAGCCTGGCCCATACAAAACGGAGATTTGGCAAGCTACGGAACGGGTGACGCCGCCGGGCGGGCCATATACGAACTGGGTGCGGCTGGTAATGCGTGGCGCCGATGCTCACGCGGAAAAGCACGCGCGAGACCCTGAGGAGGTGGCTGAGGTCGTGGCGAAAGCCCTGGACGCGTCCCATCCAAGGTTTCGCTATCCCGTGGGTTTCTTCGCCAAGGTGGATTTCTTTCTTCGCGGAAAAGTACCGAGCCGTATCATACGGCGCTGCACGACGCGCTATCTCGGTATTCCGCTTACTCGCTGAGATTTAGACGGGTTCCGTTACCGCCTCATCGGATTTGGCCTTTGGCTCCCGCTGCCAGCTCGAGGGCCAATAACGTTCCATCGTCGACATCACAGCGGGAAGGAACAACAGCGCCCCGATCACCGCCGATGTCAGCACGATAACGACGATGGTTCCGTAAAGCGCAACCGTGGGCAACTTACTCAGCATGGTCGTGCCGATGCCGCCGGCGATAAGCACGGTCGCCATGATGACAACAGGTCCCACATCCATCGTGGTTTTCGTCAATGCCGCTGCGACGGAATCGAGGTTTGCGCGCTCGAGACGATAGCGAGTGAGATAATGGATTGTCGCATCCACCGCTATACCAAAACCGACCGCGAAGGCCACGAGGCTTGTGAACTCAAGGCCGCCTTCTACTAAGTTCAGATAGGCACCGCCCATCGCAATCGGGAACAGGTTGGGTAGAACGCTCGCGAGCCCGGCGCGAAGAGAGCGCATTCCGACACCAATTAGCACGAGAATAAGGCCAATCGCCGTTATTAAGCTTATGTTGAGCTGCTTGATCATCTCATGGCTCGCTGCCGACGACACTGGAACAATGCCGGTAACGGCAATCTTGAGCCCGGGATTCTTGGCCTCAACTTTCCGCATCTGCCGCTCGACATTGTCGAGAATTGGTTTCATTTCGTCAGACGTCATGGCGTGGAACTGCGCCGAGATGCGGATGGCGTTTTCGTCTAGCGCAACAAAGCTTGCTGCGAAGTCCCGCGTATTCTCCGCTTCCAAAAAGCCGATGAGCCGATCTTCGCCGATTTCGCCGCCGCCAAGCCATTCTTCGACGGTGTGGAGTGAGGTTACCGCCCCGAAGGCGGGTTCGTCGTCGAGGATCTTGTGGACCTCGCGAATGATTTCAATTGTCTTGTACGACTTCAGCGCGTGCTCCTCGGGGAAGTACAAGAGCACCTCGAGCGTGCTGGCGCCTGCGAGCTTGTCGTCGTAGGCCTGGATCGCCTTGAGCGCCGTACTTTGCGGCGGCATGTTGTTCGCATAGCTGTATTGCGGTTCGTTCAGAAAATGCAGCGCAAGGCCGCCAATGGTCAGTAGCAGCCCTATCAAGGCAATCGCGCGCGGGTACGAGGCCACGGCCTCCGCGGCTTTGGCGCAAAGGCCATCAATACCTTGACGGAAGATGTCCTTCTCTTGGGCTTTGCCATGAACCTTCTTGGCGAAGCCGCGGAGAAGAAGCACCGACAAGGCCGGCACCATCATCAGCGTGATGCACAGCGACATGGCTGTACCGGAAGCCGTTGTGATGCCGAAGTCCGCAATAAAGGAATGAGGCATCCAAATGAGAGACGACATGGCCAGGGCCGTCGTCAAAGAGGTCAACACGCAGGCCGGCCCGACGCGCCTTACAGAGCCCTCGATCGCCGTCTCTAGAGAGTCACCGCGTTCGAGGCCGCGGCGAATCGAGAACAGCAAGTGAAGACAGTTGGACAGCACGATCACTAGGATGATCGTCGGGGCGATACCTGTCAGCAGATTGATGTCCTGGCCGAACAGCCACATGCCGCCCCGTAGCCAAGCCACGGCAATGATGGCCGGCACGACGGCGATGATGATCAGCGGAATGCTGCGGAGGAAGATCCAGCAAACGATAATCCCAAGTCCGACAGCCACGAGGCCGAACGTTTGCTGGTCTTCCGAGAGCCCCGACAGGATCTCATCGCGGATAACCGCAAGCCCCGTCAGGCGTGCGGTCGCGTTTGTGCCGGCGAGAGTCTCTCGCG
>JARFRF010000194.1 GCA_029287395.1 Methyloceanibacter sp.
CGCAACTATAGGCGAAGCTAAAGCGCCTCGGGTCGAGAGCGGCGGTTGTACGTGTCGACTTTCGTCCGGGAGAAATCTGCGACTGGTTAGCGAGACCCCACCGGGCATAGTTACGGGACCGTTTCAAAGTCGCGATCTTAATCTTTGCCCCTGCGATTCCAGCACTCGCGTCAACGAAGCTTACCACTCGATTCAGACTTCGGTGAGCTTGCGTTAAGCACATCGATTCAGATGTTCTTCAAACATCGCGCAGATGATCGTCCGCGTTGAACACAAAGCCGCGCATTGAACACCTGCCTTGGGGAAGTCAGGGGCACGGCCGGACAAAGAGCCAAAATGGGGGACGTCATGGCACGAATGGAACTTGGAACTGTCTTGGGTAGCCAGTTTGAGCCGGTGGTTCAAACCGGTGGCGCCGATGCGCTTTTCGAGCTTGGAATGCTCTATGCGACAGGGTGCGATGTTGATGCAGACTTCATCGCCGCGCATAAGTGGTTCAACCTGTCTGCAGCGCGGGGCAACATGTCGGCGCGGGATTATCGCAGCGAACTGGCCCAGGACATGACCCCCGGTCAGATTGCCGAGGCGCAGCGCCAAGCACGCGAGTGGCTTCAGACCCACTGAGGGCGGCAAGTTAACTGAGAGCGGACAGGTGCGAGTTTGAGTAGACCGCTCTACTCGCCCTCGCCGCATTCTCTGAACATAGAGACCATGCAAGCCCAGCTGCGGCGCGCGAAGTTTTTGCGCGGCTTATCTGGTTCCTCTGCCGCGGGCGGGGGAGGCGGTGTCGCGATCTCTTGATCTTGTGCGCCGGCACCAATGCCTATCGCGGAGCCTGCGCCTTGCAAGCCCCGCCTCGAGGCATCGTAGGCCCGGCCCCCAAGCTCGAACAACGAATTGGGTTTGTCGCTGCGATCGTCCTCGAAGGCTCGATTCTCCCGTTCCACGCGCTGGTTTAGCTCACGCAGACGCGGGTCGCTTGTGATGTTGCCGGGCAGAGCAGGGCCGTCATAAGTGTAGACTTTGAGCACGCCCGCGCATTTGGGGTTGGTCTTTGCCGCGCACGAGGCGTGGTTGCCCTCCTTCGATGCCCGCACCACACAGTAAAGCTTAAGGGCGTCGCTTTGTGTGACGCCGCTGCCTTCAAGTCGGCACCGGTAAGAGGCGTCGGGCGTTTTGCAGTTCACGCAAAACTCTGCGACGCCAGCGCTTGCTAGGGTCGGCATAGCAGCGATCGTTATGCCGAAGCAGGCCAGGACAAGCCAGGTCGATCCGAAACGGATGCCGCCTCTCATAACCTACGCTCCTCGAAGATTAGAGAATGGAAGCGTAGCACACTGCGCCCTAGAGTAATATGGGCCTGTGGGCCTCTTCGGCACTCCCGGCACCGCTTATCCGCCACTGGAAATCGCGCCGGCGCGTGTTGACCGTCCCGAACGGGACCAGTAAGCCTTTGCCCTCAACGGAGACGTGGCCGAGTGGCTGAAGGCGCTCCCCTGCTAAGGGAGTATACGTTAACCGCGTATCGAGGGTTCGAATCCCTCCGTCTCCGCCATTGCCTTAATTGGGCCATCGTAGTTCATGTCGCGTTGTGAGAGCGGTTGTCTGGTACATTGCCGCGAGATCAGGCAATAAACTGTGAAGTCTGCCCGTGCTCTGCAACCACACCATCCACAAAGACCATCACCATTTTGGCTGGGACAAGACCGTTGAGCCGGTACTGACTGTGACACCTGGCGAAACGGTCGAGATGGAGACGATCGATGCTTCGGCCGGGCAGGTTGGGCCCGATACCACGCTCGAAGCATTTCTCGCGCGGGATACATCTAAGGTGAACCCCGTCACAGGGCCGATCTATGTCGAGCGCGCAGAGCCAGGAGATGCAGTCGCTGTCACATTCAGGGACTTTAAGCCTTCCGGCTGGGGTTGGACCGCGAACATTCCCGGCTTTGGGTTGCTCGCCGACCAGTTCACCGAACCTCGGCTACATATCTGGAAATATGATGCCCAAACGCTTGCACCGGCATTGTTCGGACCGGGCGGGGCAGTTCCGTTGCGCCCCTTTTGCGGAACCGTCGGGCTCGCGCCCGCAGAACCGGGTGTGCATTCGGTGATTCCCCCAAGGCGCGTGGGCGGCAATCTGGATATCCGCGACAATGCCGTGAATACGACGCTTTACCTGCCTGTCGAGGTCGCGGGCGGCCTGCTATCGCTTGGTGACACCCATGCGGCGCAAGGAGACGGGGAGGTCTGCGGTACCGCAATCGAAAGCCCCATGGTCGTGGCTGCGGAGATCGGCTTGATCAAGCAGGCGAACTTCTCCTTCCCACGGTTTGAAACGGAAGGGCCTGTGTCCCGCCAACTTGACGACAAGGGTTATTGGGCAACGACGGGGGTAGGTCCAGATCTCATGCAGGCTGCTAGAGACGCCGTTTCCGGGATGATCGACTGGATTTGCGCGATTACAAAGATGAATGCGGTGGATGCCTACATGCTGTGTAGCGTATGCGCCGACCTTCGGATCAGCGAGATCGTCGATGCGCCGAACTGGACGGTTTCGCTGTATTTTCCCAAGGTGGTGCTTCGCTAGGGCTGCACCTGTATCTGCCGAGACGATGATGAACAGCTCTCAGACTGAACCTGATCTTGATGCCGCGTTTATCGAGCGGGAGCGGAACCGTTTTGCCGGCCGGGCTCTGTCTTTTCTCGTCGCACTAAATGGGATCGCCGCGCTTGTGCTGCTCATAATTGTGGCGATGGAGCCGCAAGCGACCGTCGACCGCAAAGTCACAATGGCGATGCTCGTGTTCAGCGGTGGTGCGCTGGCCGCGCTTTTCAGCTCTTTTTTGGCTTATCTGAATAGGACAGTCCGGATGGAGTCTCCTGGCCGTCGCGAGTTGCGGCGTGCCCTACGGCTGGTCGCTATCTTGGCCGTGGTAGGCAGCGGGGCTGCTTTTCTAATCGGCATGAATATGGTGGCCACGACCCAAGCTGAGAAGTCGAGCTCTCATCCCAAGGGCCGGCGGGAGGATAAGCCGCCCAAGCGTCCCGAGATCAAGAACGCGGCGCTGCCTGCAGGGGTCGTGCTGCATTGGAGCGTGCGCCACTAAAATATTGAAATAATGTCGATTTATGGGCCTGTGATTTCGCGTGTGAAGTCTGACCAAACCTGCTGTGCATCCTTCGTCGCGGCGTCGACTTTCTCGCCTACGACGTCCCAGTTGACGACTTTTTTCTCCGCGCTCTTCTCGCGTTGATCAATGACGTAGGCCGCGACGAACGTTAGCGCGATGCCCAAAATGAACCCTGTCAGGAACCGCATAGAATCCCCCTTACCCCGCGAAAAGTAGGGGGGATGATAGGGGCAGCCTTCGTAGAGATAAACCCCGATCGGCTCAGCCTTTAGCGGTTCGGCGTTGGCGTAAGGTGAGGCGTTGGCTGTTTGAGATCGGTCTATGGCTGCGAGAGGTTCCGGGTCATCCACTGCGCGCCGAAGTTGGCGATATCTGCAGCCTCGATAAGTTCTGCCGCCGCGTCCCCGACCTGGCCACGCCGGCCCCTTCCGAGTGCCAAATAGTCTCTCAAGATACGCGCGAAGTAGTCTTCGCCATCCACGGGAACAATGCTGTCTTCGTCGTCGAGACACTCCACGGCACGGATCGCAGACCCGCCGACACTCTTACAACGATAGTGGCGGCGCACGCGGCGCTTGTTCGGCACGTCCGCCAGGTATTCCGCATAGTGTAAGACTGTCGTTGTGTCGGGGTTAGCACCAATGCGTAGGATCTTGCCGCCAGCTCCGCAGAGCTTTTGGAGCGGCGATCCGGGCCCATAATAGTCGTGCCAAGGCGCATCGCGGAGTAGCTTCTCGGCAAGCAGGGTCTCGCGCACTGATTCTGGCCGCTTGTTCACCCAGTCATGGGGGATGTTTGCGCCCAGGACCATCAGCAGCGTGCCTTGGTGCCCGACGGAAATTCTCAACGCCTCTAGGAGACCAGCGGCTCCGTTCTCAAGCGGGCCAATGGCTCGTAGCGACACGTGCACCATCACGACATCCCCAGGCGCGACACCAAGCGCTGAGATCTCGCGCGATAGCCGATCCGCCGTGATCATGAGATGCGCTCAGCCGCTCGCCAAACGCCGCTGATCATCCGAGAGGTCGTTTGGGCTCTGTGCAGGGGTCTCCGGTGCACTGAGTGCCGCGGCCAAAGCATCGTCCACCGTGGACATCCAGACGAAGTCAACGGCTTCGCGAGCCGCCTCCGGAATATCCTCGAAGTCTCTGCGATTTCGTTCCGGGAGCATCACGGTTTTGATGCCAGCGCGGACGGCAGCGAGCACCTTGTTCTTCACGCCGCCGATCGGCAGCACAAGACCACGCAGTGAGATCTCACCGGTCATGGCGATGTCGTTGCGGACGGTTCTGCCCGTGAAGAGTGACGCGAGGGCGATGAACATGGCAACGCCCGCGCTCGGCCCGTCTTTCGGGATGGCGCCAGCTGGGACGTGCAGATGGACATCCGAGTTATCGAAAACGCTCTGATCAATGCCCAAAAGGCCTGCGCGCACTTTGAGAAGAGACAGAGCCGCTTGGGCACTTTCCTTCATAACGTCCCCGAGCTGTCCGGTGAGGGTGAGCCGCCCTTTGCCGGGGACTTTCGTGCACTCGATGAAGAGAATGTCGCCGCCCGTCGGAGTCCACGCCAGCCCTGTTGCAACGCCCGGTACGGACGTCCGCATGGCAACCTCGTTGTCGATCTTGCGGGCACCGAGAATGTCGTGCAGATCACCTTCGTCGATGCGCATGCTCGTTTGGTCGCCTTCGGCGATCTGCATCGCGACGTGTCGGCACACAGCCCCAATCTCACGCTCGAGATTGCGAACGCCAGCCTCTCGCGTGTAGCCATCGATGATGGCCTGCAGCGCGGCTTCGGTGATATCGCACTGTTCAGGCGTAAGGCCAGACGCCTCTAGTTGCCGTTTGACCAGGTAGCGCTTTGCGATCTCGATCTTCTCTTCCTCGGTGTAGCCCGGGATCTCGATCACCTCCATGCGATCCCGCAACGGGGCAGGGATCTGTTCGAGAACGTTGGCGGTTCCGATGAACATCACCTTAGACAGATCGAACGGAACACCCAGATAGTTGTCACGAAACGTGCTGTTCTGAGCTGGGTCCAAGACCTCGAGCAGCGCGGCCGAGGGGTCGCCGTGAAAGCTCGGGCTGAGCTTATCCATCTCGTCTAGCATAAAGACGGGATTTCGCGTTTCGGCCTTGCGAAGCGCCTGAACGATATTGCCGGGCAGGGCGCCCACATAGGTACGCCGGTGCCCACGGATCTCTGCCTCGTCATGGACGCCGCCAAGACTAATCCGGCCAAACTTCCGGCCCATTGCTCGGGCGATTGACTGGCCGAGCGACGTCTTCCCAACACCCGGAGGGCCAACAAAGCACAGGATTGGGCTCTTCCCATCTGGGTTGAGCTTCCTGACTGCTAGGTACTCGAGGATGCGCTGTTTTACCTTGGGCAGCCCGTAGTGGTCTTCGTCAAGAATGCGCCGGGCTTCGGCAATGTCGATCGTCTCTTCGGACAGCTTCGACCAAGGAAGCTCGATCAACCAATCGAGATAGTTGCGAACCATGCCGTGTTCGGCGGATGCCTCCGGCATACGCTCCAAGCGGCGCAGTTCTTTTTTTGCTTGAGTCTCAGCTTCCTCGGACATACCTGCCTCTTCGATGGCAGTACGCAGCTCGGCAATCTCGGCTTCGCCTTCCTCGCCCTCGCCAAGCTCCTTCTGAATTTGGCGAAGCTGCTCGCGGAGGATGTGCTCGCGTTGTCGACCAGACAGGGATTCCTGTGTCTGCTCGCCGATCTGCTTCGAAAGGCGCAAGACTTCGATCTGCTGGGCGAGCTCCCGCAGCACCTTATCGATGCGCTCAGACACATCGAAGGTCTCGAGGATATCTTGCTTCTCAGGCGGGCTGACATCCATAACGTTGGCGATAAAGTCCACCAGCATGGAGGGCGATTGAATTTGGTCAAGCGCGCCCCCGAGTTCCTCTGGAGCGTTTGGCAGCAGCGACAGTGCTTCGCGCGCACGTTCGCGCAGTTGATGAACGCGCGCTGCGAGCTCGGTCGAGAAGACTTCGGACTCCCCAGCCTCTTCGATGCGCGCCGCAAGGAACGGGTACCCGTCGAGCATCTCGACAACCTTGAATCGATTCACGCCACGCACCACCAGATGATGGTTTCCGTCTGGCGCGGTCACGTAGCGCATGATTTCGGCGATCGTACCCACGCTGTGCAGCTGATCGGGTCCCGGCGCATCCGCCGCCGGATCGCTCTGAAGCAGAATGCCGACGTGCTTCCCACCCTGAGCGGCTGCCTGTGCGCCTGCAATAGTTTGGGGTCGCCCAACCATAAGCGGAGCAACGACGCCCGGGAACAAGACGGCGTTCCGCGTCGACAGCAGGATCACAGCGTCGTCGGGCAACTCTGGAAACGCTGTCTCCGCCGGCTCTGCCGCGCTCTCGGACGGCGTCGTTTCATCCGCCGTTTTCAAGCTCTCTGTTTTCAGGCTTTGCTCATGTTCGTTCATGGTGTGCACTTTAGTGATTGGCTTAGCCACCCTTCAAAAAAATCAACCTGAGGCATCCGTTCTCAAGCTCTTGCTCAATGAGCCTCAAGCGGCTGGAAATTGCGATACGTCGCTCAAACCGACCGTACGGAATCTCAAGCCGGACGATGTTGGCCCCGCGTCCCGCCGCCGGAATTGCGCGAACCCCGGTAACGATCAATGTCGAGCCTTCCACCTCGGCCTGCACGGCATCCGGGTGCACGCCTGGCAAAGCTGTGATCACGGTGACCTCGCGGTCGGTCTCTAGGATGTCGACCGGTGGTTCCCAACAGGCATGACTGGCATTGCTTGAAGGCTCGAAAAACTGCCGATGCAGCTGTTCCGCCTGTTTGAGCATGGCACAGGCTTCTGCGAACATTTGGGTCTTCGGATCACGCATTGTGCCTCGCTCAACGTCTCGTGTTCTGCAGGCAGATGTCAGAAAATCCTTGAGAGCTAATGGGTTCGTTGGCATGTGGAAGTGCGCGCCGGGACCAGCGCGTCGCCTGCTTATTTGGGAACTCAACGGTCCCAATACAAGGGGAACGGGCGGTTAGGGCCCTTGAGCGACTAACAGTTTGGGCACTTGGTGACCCCCGGCAGCGCTGGGTCGACAGTCGGCGTTTGCGTCACGCGGGGAGTTGGCGAGGCATATGCGTCGGACGGGTGATCGGCTGGACCCTGACAGGCTTCTGGACCTGAGGCGCTCGCAACTTTGGCTCCGGAACGCGGTGCAGCTTGATCGAGAGGTTGTTGTGGTACTGCTCGCGCACGAACGGCTGGTCAGGAAAGCGGCCTGAGGGCTGAAAGCCGTAATAGAAGGGCCAAGCGTTTGATTTGGTCCACAAGGCTTCGGGCTAGTTTCCCGAGTGTTTTCAAGGACTCTGTGGCCCATTGGGCACGGGATTGTCCCTGTATGGTTAACAAAATCGCTTTGTCATTTTTGGCAGCCTATAATGGGCTGATTCTGAATGATAATTTGTGCGAGACAGAGGTTCTGTTTCGCGGTTGCGTACCGGGACCTATTTAGTTTTTGCTAACTGGGTTCGGCGCAAATGGACTGTGCGCCGGGAGAGCTCGCCTAGTTTTGCGTTCGTGGCTCTTTCGGCGCTTCCCGTTTCAGCCCTTGGGGGGCGGACTATTGGACAGAGAAACATTGGTTGGGCTGGGGCCGAGCTTGGGCCGCATCAGTTCTCTGGCCGAACGCGTTTTTGACCCGCGTCTGTGGTTTCCTCTGCTCGTTGTCTTCGTCGTAGCGCTCGGGATCTGGTCGGAACCTGCTCCGGTGGACGAGGAGCCCGATGGTCTGGCGCCGCGCTTGGTCCAAATCGGCGAGCCAGCCCCTAAAGGCGGTGGTCATTTCAAGATCGGGCAGCCCTACGAAATCAATGGACAACGGTTCGTCCCAAGAAATGACCCGGATTATGATCGACGAGGTGTCGCGTCTTGGTATGGCGATTTGTTTCACGGGCGCCTCACATCTAATGGCGAAATCTTCGATATGGAGCGCTTGTCGGCTGCCCATCCGACGCTGCCGCTCCCGTCCTACGTGAAGGTTACAAATCTCGATAACGGGCTGAGCGCAGTTTTGCGTGTGAATGACCGCGGGCCATTCCGCAAAGGGCGGGTGATCGATCTCTCCAAGCGAGCAGCCGAAGTGTTGGGTTTCAAGAGGGCCGGTACCGCCAATGTTCGCGTGAGCTATCTCCGCGAAGCGGGTCTCCAGGGCGACGACGCGTTGGAGCGCGACTACCTCTCGACGCGCGGCTACTCACAATATGCGGGCACCCGGGGTTCTGATGGAACGCCGGAGGTCGTGATCGCAGTGGCCGCGCCTGGGGAGCCGAAAGATCCTCCGATCCCCGAGCGAGCCCACCGGACAATTGTTTCTGCCGCTCAGCCTGCTTCGGTAAGTGCAGCGGCCTCTGATGGAACAGATGGGACCCGATTGGCTCAGCTGACCAGCAGGCGGGGCGCTGCGGACATAACGGGCGCGATAGGATCGTCTTCGCCAGAAGAACCTAACGGACCGATAATCCAGGCAGGTCTTTTCAGGAACCCGAGTAACGCGCAGCGCGCGAAACAGACGCTCTCGGGCGTGGGCCCGGTCGAAATTGCACCGATCACGAACCGCGGCCAGACATATTACCGGGTTCGTGTCGGACCGTTTCTAGATGGCATATCGGCGGCTACGGCGCTTTCCGATGTTGCAGACGCTGGCTACGAGGGCGCGAGGCTCATATTGCAGAACTGAGTGTTGGCGGGGCGCCGGTTGATTTTTCACTGCTGACATTCGATATTGCTGTCGCTCTGGCGGCTATTGGGGCCGCCTGGCGAACCGCCGTTCCTCAAGCTCGATGTGGCCGCGTGCGCGCTTTGCGTAGATTGAGAAAAACTGTATTGGCAAGAACCGTCTTGGCATGTGCCTTTGTCGCACTGTGTATGTCGCTTGTATTGGTGCCAAACCCTGCGGCGTCGAAGAAAACGAGCGAGTTCAAGACTAAGGCCAAGACCGCGATCCTAATGGATCCGGGTGCCAATCTCATTCTATACGAGAAGGGGTCCGAGCAGCCCATTCCCCCCGCCAGCATGAGCAAACTCATGACGCTGGCAGTGGTCTTTCGCGAGTTGAAAGCGGGGCGGATCAAACTCGACGATACGTTCACAGTGAGCGAGCACGCCTGGCGAACAGGCGGTGCACCGTCGGGGACGGCTGCGATGTTCGCGCCGTTGGGCAATGCAATCACCGTTAGCGATCTCGTCCAGGGTGTAGCCGTCCAGTCTGCAAATGACGGGTCCCTCATTCTTGCCGAAGGGATCGGCGGGACGGAGGAGGGCTTCGTGAAAATGATGAATGACTATGCAGCGGAGATTGGCCTTACGGGTTCGACCTTTGTGAACCCGACCGGACTCCCTGCAGAGGGTCATGTGATGACCGCGCGAGATCTTGCGAAGCTGTCACGGCATCTGATCGAGACCTATCCAGAGTACTATCATTACTTCGGCCAGAAGGAGTTCCGTTACAGGGACAGATTCACTTTCCGGAATCGCAATCCCTTGGTCTGGGCTCCAATCGGTGTCGATGGGTTGAAGACGGGTTTCACCAAGGAAGCCGGGTACGGGCTTGTATCGAGTGCAAAGCGCGGGAACCAACGGCTGATATTGGTTGTCACGGGGCTTGAGAAAAAGAATGACAGGGAGCGCGAGTCCCGCCGAGTGTTGGAGTGGGGCTTCAAGAGCTTCCGGCCATTCCGGCTATTCGAAGACGGTCAGCAAGTGAGCGAAGCGCTGGTCTGGGGCGGCGAGAAGCACTACGTGCCGCTTGTGGGGGACGGCGCGATTGATCTGCTTCTTCCAGCAAGTGCAACCGGCGCAGTGTCGGGCGAGATCATTTATCAGGGCCCGATCAAGGCGCCGATCAAAAAGGGCGACCAGATCGCGACTTTGCGCGTGAAGTCGGCCGATCTCGCGGCGGTCAACGAAATACCGCTTTATGCGGGTGAAGACATAAACAGGAGCGGTTTTGCCAGCCGGGGCATCGACTCGCTTCTTGTGCTCGCATTCGGCTGGCTATTGTAGCGCTGAGCACGCGGGCCCAACACATCATGCAGCAAGCCATCGAGATCGGACGTTTCATCACATTCGAGGGTGGCGAGGGCGCGGGCAAGTCCACGCAGGTTGGCATCCTTGCCGATCGGCTGTCTCGTTCCGGACGCCCCGTTTTCGTAACGCGAGAACCCGGCGGGTCGCCCGCGGCCGAAGAAATCCGCGAGGTTCTTCTATCGGGCCAGGCGGCACAGTTTGGCCCTCTTGCAGAGTCGGTGCTCTTTGCTGTTGCACGTGGCGACCATATCGACAACGCCATTCGGGTCGCACTGCAGCAGGGTCAGTGGGTCATCTGCGATCGTTTCATCGACTCCACGCGTGCGTATCAAGGGGCAACGGCTGGCGTGCCGCGTGGCCTTATTAACGCGCTGGAGAAGATCACCGTCGGGGCCCTTCTGCCGGACGTGACATTCGTTCTCGACATTCCTGTAGAAGAAGGGCTTGCACGTGTAGCGGCGCGGGCGGAAGGTCAGGAACTCGATCGTTTCGAGAGCCAAGAGCTCATGACTCATGAGCGCATTCGTCGTGGATTTCTCGATATCGCAGAGGAAGAGCCAAGCCGATGCGCTGTCGTCGATGCAAGCCAGCCGGAGGCCATGGTCGCCGAAGATGTGTGGGAGACGGTCTTACAGCGGCTTAATCCGTGAGCTGCGACCGATGCAGAGGTCTCGCCGGAAGCGGCTCCGTCCGGTGAGTGAAACCCTATGAGCGCCGCGACCAAGAAGTCGGCATCCGCAGTTGTCGAGCCGGATTGTTTAGAGGGCTTTTCCAGTCCACGCGATGTCGATCGGGTGTTCGGTCACGACGACGCGGCTACAGAGTTCGAGGAGGCACTCCGTAGCGGGCGTTTGCATCACGCCTGGCTCCTTGTGGGCCCTGAGGGCATCGGTAAGGCTACGCTCGCCTATCGCTTGGCGAGAACAGTACTCGCTCATGCAGAGGCCGGCGATCTTCTGCCAGGCGCTCCCGGCGATGTCGCACCAGATCAGCCGATTTTCCGAAAAGTAGCGGGGCTCGCGCATCCCAATCTTCTGCTGATCCGTCGGTCCTGGATAGAGAAGACCAAGCGCTACTCTCAGGTGATCAGCGTCGATGAAGTTCGGCGGTTGCGTAGTTTTCTCGGTAGCACGGCTGGCGATGGCTCATGGCGCGTCGTGATCGTCGACAGGGCGGACCAGCTGAACCAGAACGCGGCGAACGCGTTGCTGAAGGCGCTGGAGGAACCGCCGCCGGACACGCTATTTCTACTCGTTTCGAATGCTGAAGGTCGGTTGCCCGTGACCATTCGTTCGCGAACGCGTATGTTGCGGCTGTCGTCGCTGGACGAAGCGGCGTTGATTGACGCCGTCGACGCTGCATTGACCCGCGATGGCATCGACGCAGATGAGGAAACGCGCCGCTTGGCTCTCGCTCTTTCGCAGGGAAGTGTCCGTCGTACGCTGGAGCTCGTTACCGGGGAGGGCATTGGGCTCTACAACGACATCATCGCCATGTTCGAGGGGTTACCAGACCTCGATGGTGCAAAGGTGCAGCGCCAGGCCGAAAAGCTCGCCAGTATCAATGAGACGGAGCATCTCGAGCTCTATCTGACGCTGCTCTTGGGCTTGATCGAGCGGCTGGTGCGCTATGGCGCGACCGGTCAGGGCCTCGTGGGATCGGAGCCAGACTTCGCGCGGCGTCTGATCACGCCGGAGACATTGCGCGCCTGGGCCGAATCTTGGGAAACGATCTCCGCCGCACGCGCCGAGACGATGGCTTTGAATTTGGATCGCGGGCTGCTCGTTCTGAACAGCTGGTTTGGCCTTCAGGACCTAGCTTCACGCACACCATCCTGACGCATGAACCGAGTGCGCTTGGCAGGCGGCGAAGGCAAGGCTATGTCTCCGCGTAAGGAGACGTTATGGCCGACAGACAAACTTATTACATCACCACCGCGATCTCGTACCCGAACGATGCGCCGCATATCGGCCATGCCTACGAGGCGGTTGCGACCGACGCTATTGCCCGGTTCCGGCGGCTGCAGGGGCGCGACGTGTTCTTCCTCACCGGGACGGACGAGCACGGCATCAAGATGCTGCAAACCGCGCGCAAGCACGGAATCGAGGTCAGTGCACTCGCCGATCGCAATACGCCGAAGTTTCGCGAGATGGTCGAGGTGCTCAATTGTTCCCACGACGACTTCATCACTACACGCGAGGAACGCCATAAGCGTGCTGCGCAAGAACTCTGGCGGCGCATGCAGGCGGCAGGGGACATCTACTTGGATAAGTACGCCGGATGGTACTCGGTACGCGACGAGGCGTATTACGACGAGAGCGAGTTGAGCGATGGACCCGATGGCGCCAAGCTCTCACCGCAAGGCACGCCGGTGGAATGGGTCGAGGAGGAGAGCTATTTCTTCCGCCTTTCTGCTTTTCAAGACCGGCTGCTCGCCCACTATGAGGCCAACCCTGAATTCATGGGGCCCGATACGCGTGCGAACGAGGTCAAAAGTTTCGTGCGCGGCGGCTTGCGCGATCTCTCCGTATCTCGAACTACGTTCGACTGGGGCGTGCCGGTCCCGGATGATCCCAAGCACATTATGTATGTGTGGGTGGATGCGCTAACGAACTACATCACTGGCGTCGGCTTCCCGGACGAGTCGTGCGAGACCTACAAGAAGTACTGGCCAGCGGACGTCCACATTATCGGCAAAGACATTATCCGCTTCCACGCGATATATTGGCCCGCCTTCCTCATGTCTGCCGGCGTCGAGCTGCCGCGCCAGGTGTTCGGTCACGGCTTCCTTTACAATCGCGGGGAGAAGATGTCGAAGTCGGTCGGCAATGTCGTCGACCCCAATGCGCTTGTACGTGAATACGGCGTCGACCAGATCCGCTATTTCCTGCTGCGCGAAGTGCCGTTCGGTCAGGACGGCAATTACAGCCATGAAGGCATCGTTCAGCGCATCAATGCGGACCTTGCCAACGACCTCGGCAATTTGGCGCAGCGCTCGCTATCGATGATCGCCAAGAATTGCGGTGGCGTGGTGCCCGAACCCGGTGACCTTACCGACAACGACAAAGCGATTTTGGCTCAAGCGGATGGGCTTCTGCCGCGATTGGAGGCGGAGATCGATGCCTTTGCAATCCACAAGGCGCTTGAAGCCATCTGGGCGTTGATCGCCGATGCGAACCGCTACTTCGCGGGCGAGGAGCCTTGGGCGCATAAGAAGACCGACCCGGAGCGCATGGGGACGATCCTCTACGTGACGGCCGAGGTCGTGCGCCAAGCGGCGATCCTGACACAGGCCGCGATGCCTGAAAGCGGCGGGAAGCTATTGGATCTGCTGAGTGTGCCGGAAGACGCGAGAGACTTCGGCAATCTTGGTGAAGCAGGGCGCCTCAAGCCCGGAACGGAGCTTCCGGCGCCGACGCCGGTCTTCCCGCGCTATGTCGAGCCGGAGGGCGAAGGGCGTTAGACGCGCGGCAATGCGGCGGGCAGGCCGATATTCGCGCGCCGCGTTAGTTGCCAACGCTGTCACAGAACGCCGAAACGAGGAATGCAAAGACCAGGGTACCGGCAAAGGCGAGTGCAAGTGTCATAGCCGGTAAACGCGGATCGACGAATTCGGTTCCAGTTTTCATAAGAAAAAACTCCTACCGGCAGTACCGCCGGATTTTGGGCGTGTCGAGTCCGCTCACTTTGTTCAGGCCAATCAGCATCTGGGGCACGGCCGTCGTGCCAAAGCGCGCTCTCATTTCAGCCTTAACGCGGGGGGTGTCCGCATCCAACAGCGTGTAGTGAATGCGGTTAAGATCGAGATAGGACAGGAGACGCCGGCACGTTCCGCACCAGGGAGCGCTATAGACGTAAACGCTCTTGCTGCAGCCATCTTTGGCCGTGCCTGCAGTCGATAAAGGCGAAGTCAGTATTGCGGCGGCAAGGGCGGCGAGAACCCTGAGCCTCCGCGTGCCTATCCACACCGCGTTGAGGTATATTTGCCAATTAGGAGTGATGGTGGTCGTCCCATTGCTGCGTCGGCTTGTTTCGTCGGCCAAAGTGCTGCACAAAGGCCCGCCGCTCGGTTACGCGCGTCGGACCCTAGCAAACTGAACCGTAACGATATTTCATCTTTCCGTGATGCTGATCGATAGCCACTGCCACCTCGATTTCCCGCAACTTCTGTCGGACTTGCCGGCGCTGCTCTCGCGTGCGGACGACGCCGGGGTAGGGCTCATGGTGACGATCTCGACCCGCGTTGCGAAGTTCGACGCGTTGAAGGAGATCGTTGAGTTGCATGAGAACGTCTTTTGTTCCGTCGGGACCCATCCTCACAATGCAGCCGAAGAGCAGGATGTGACACTCGACGAGCTGATTGAGATCGCGCGTCATCCCAAGGTCGTTGCAATCGGTGAGGCGGGGCTCGATTACCACTACGACTATTCGCCGCGGGAGCTGCAGGCGAAGAGCTTCCGCGTTCATATTGCCGCTGCGCGAGAGACGGGGCTGCCGCTCGTCATTCATTCCCGAGAGGCCGACGAGGACATGGCAGCGATCCTCGAAGAGGAAAGCGCCAAGGGCTCGTTTCCTTTCGTCCTCCATTGCTTCACCAGCGGCGAGGACCTCGCGCGACGCGGTCTCGCTCTTGGCGGCTATATCTCGTTCTCAGGAGTTGTGACCTTCAAGAAGGCGGACAGCTTGCGCAGAATCGCCGCTTCGGCGCCGGCCGATCGGCTCCTCGTCGAGACCGACGCCCCGTACCTTGCGCCGGAGCCTTTCCGCGGGAAGACCAATGAGCCCGCCTATGTAGCAAAGACAGCCGAGCAGCTCGCCGCTGTCCGCGGTCTTGCGATCCAGGATTTCACGCAGCTTACGACCGACAATTTTTTCGGTCTTTTCAGCAAGGTGCCGCGCACCTCTCTGAAAGAACATTCAAACACCGCATGAGCTTGAAGGCAACTATCCTTGGCTGCGGCACCTCAGGCGGCGTGCCCCGGATCGGCAATCAGTGGGGCGCTTGCGATCCAGCAAATCCCAAGAACCGGCGCCGTCGCTGCGCACTGCTCGTCGAACGGACCGGTGACGGCGGCGTCACGCGCGTGCTCGTAGACACGCCGCCGGACCTGCGCGAGCAATTAAACGATGCAGATGTCGGCCTTCTCGACGGGGTTCTGTATACCCATGACCACGCAGACCATGTGCACGGCATCGATGACCTTCGCATGGTTGCTTACAACGCACGGCGCCGCGTCGATGTGTACTATCTGAAGCCGTTTGGCGAGGTTTTGCGTCAGCGTTTCGACTATTGCTTCGAGACGCCGCCAGGCAGCGAGTATCCGCCGGTGTTGAACGGACATGACATTGAGCCGGGCGAACCGGTCGTCATTGATGGGCTAGGGGGGGCGATCAAGGCCATTCCGATTCTTCAGCAGCATGGCTCAAGCGAGTCTCTCGGGTTTCGTTTCAATGGTCTTGCGTACTCACCGGACGTGAGCGATTTCCCAGAAGAGTCTTTAGGATTGCTGGAAGGACTCGATACCTGGATTCTCGACGCGCTGCGCTATACTGGCCACCCGAGCCATCTAAGTGTGGATGAGGCGGTGAGTTGGGTCGGACGCATGCGGCCGAAGCGCGCTGTATTCACGCACATGCACGTGGATTTGGACTACGAGACCCTCAAGGGACAGCTTCCCGAAGGCATTGAACCAGCCTATGACGGTATGGTCATTGCTGCATACTAGCTCTTGATCCAGCGAGACTTTCTGTCAACCGACTTCGATCGTCTGTCCGGTCTCCGTGACGCTGGGGAGGCAAAGCTTGACGATGGTCTCGGCAACCTTCTCAGGGGCTTTGATCGAAGCCGGGTCTTCGCCCGGAAAGGCTTCGGCCCGCATGGCCGTTGCCGTCGCACGCGGGTCGACCAGATTGACCCTGATCGGGCTGTCCGATGTCTCATTGGCATAAGTCTTCGCCAGCGTTTCCAGGCCGGCTTTGGAGACCGAGTATGGCGCCCAGTAGGCCCGGCCCTGCGCGGCTACGCGCGAAGATGTGACGAAGACGACGCGACCGGCATCCGACAAGTGCAGCAACGGGTCTAGTGTCCGGATCAGCCGCCAGTTCGCCGTGAGATTGACCGCGAGCACCTTGTCCCACGTCTTCGATGGAATGTGGTTGAGTGGGCGCAAGCCGCCAAGTACGCCGGCATTGCCCACAAAGATGTCCAAGCGGCCGAAGCGCTCATAGAGCGATGGGCCGAGCGGGTCGATCGCGGCACCGTTCTCCAGATTAAGCGGAATGATAGTCACCACACCGCCCATCGCTGTTATCTCGTCATTGACGGCTTCCAGCGCCTTTCGGCTACGTGCGAGCAAGATCACATGCGCACCCTCGGCCGCGAGCATATGAGCCGTCGCGCGCCCGATACCCCGCGACGCGCCGGTGATCAGGGCAATGCGGTCTTTGAAATCTGTGCCGGTCAACCGACCTCGGCTAAGAAGGAAAGCTGTTTCTGCTGCGGCGGGCCTTCTCGGTCGCGCAAGCGCGTTGGGTACTCGCCAGTGAAACAGTGGTCCGTAAACTGAGGATTGTCGTCGTCGCGACCGTCAAAACCCATCGCGCGATAAATGCCGTCAACGGAAATAAAAGCCAATGAGTCGGCGCCCATGAAGTTCCGCATCTCTTCAAGCGTACGGTTCGCCGCGAGCAGCTTGTCTTGGTTTGGCGTGTCGATCCCGTAAAAGTCCGGATGCGTAATCGGCGGGCTGGAGATGCGCATATGCACTTCTTTCGCTCCAGCCTCGCGCATCATCTGCACGATTTTCACCGACGTGGTGCCACGCACCACGCTGTCATCGATAAGGACGATGCGTCTGCCTTTAACTTGTAAGTCGTTCGCGCTGTGCTTCAGCTTGACGCCAAGTTGGCGGATTTGTTGCTCCGGCTCAATGAAGGTCCGGCCAACGTAGTGGTTTCTGATGATGCCAAATTCAAAAGGAAGTCCGGACTCTTGGGCATAGCCAATGGCTGCGGGTACGCCGCTATCGGGAATCGGGACAACCACGTCCGCATCCGTGGGCGCTTCCAACGCTAGCTGGCGGCCCATGGCCTTTCGCACGTCGTATACCGAGCGGCCATCGATGATGGAGTCGGGCCGCGCAAAATAGATGTACTCAAAGATACATAAGCGAGGCGGATTCTCGGGGACAAAACGGTGGCTCTCAAGCCCGTCGCGCGTTGCGATAATCACCTCGCCATTCTCGACCTCGCGAACGAACTCGGCGCCGATAATGTCGAGCGCGCAGGTTTCCGACGACAATACCCACGCATCGCCGAGACGGCCGAGTACGAGCGGGCGAATGCCGAACGGGTCGCGCGCGCCAATCAGCTTCTTATTGGTCATTCCGACAAAGGCGTAAGCACCTTCGACCTGAAGCAATGCTTCGACGAAGCGCTCGACGAAGTTCCGCTTCTCGCTGCGTGCAACGAGGTGGAGAATGACTTCGGTGTCTGTCGTCGACTGGCAGATGGCACCTTTACTGATGAGGTTCTCGCGCAAGGTCAGCGCATTTGTCAGGTTGCCATTATGGCAAAGCGTGAATCCGCCGGACTCGAGATCGACGAATAGGGGCTGGACGTTGCGCATTATAGCGTCGCCGGTAGTTGAATAACGCACATGCCCAACGGCCATGTCGCCTTTCAACCGATCGATGACCGGGCGCGATGTAAAGTGGTCGCCGACGAGGCCCATCCGGCGCTCGGTGTGAAAGTGTTCCCCGTCAAAGCTCACGATCCCAGCCGCTTCTTGCCCGCGATGCTGAAGAGCATGCAAGCCCAGCGCCGTCAGCGCTGCTGCGTCGGGATGATTGAAGATGCCGAAAACCCCACATTCCTCGTGGAGTCGGTCGTCTTCGAGCCACTGGAGCGGCGTCGCTTGATCGAGTTGGTCTGTCACGGGCACGGGCCTTTCCCTATTGATAAATAGTCGCCCCATCTGGGGCTTCAATGCCACGCAACTGGATACTAATGACGCGCGTACGGGTTTCGAACGGAACGCTTCTGTTACTGCGCCGGAGCGCCGTCGGCTTCCGCATCAGAGCCTTCTTCCTCCTGCTTGGGAATGAATTCCTCAGGGTTGGTCGGCAGCAACGACTCGATGGCAACTTGGGTCCGCTCCAACAACGGGTAGGAGCGCGCGTTGCGGACCCAGTCTGGCTGGTCCCTGGCGAGCGCGGTGAAGAGAATAAAGACGATAGCCACGAGCAGAAAGCCGCGAGCCAAACCGAAGACAAAGCCAAGCGATCGATCGAGGGCTCCAACCCGGCTGTCGAGCACCTTGTCTGAGATACGGAAGGTAATCAGGCTGACAACGATCAGAGTGAGAATGAACACCCCTGCCGCGAATGCGATCTGAGCGATGCTGGGGTTGTCGATATAAGGCGAGAGAACTTCGTAATAGCGCGGCGTGAAGTAAAGCGCGGCGACGGCGGCCATGGCCCAGGAAAAGATCGACAAGACCTCGCGGGTGAACCCTCGCACCATGGCGAGGAAGCCCGAGATAAGCATGATGACGATCAGTATGATATCGAGCCAGGAAATTGGCATGCCGCGGCGCTCCCTCGGGCGAGTGTTGTCAGACTATCACGATTCTCGCGGATGAAGCACGAATGACCCCTGTTGTGCAATGACTTGAGGGTCACACTTCTTGGCAATCCACGACAGGTTTAACCCTCCGGCAGGGCGAACCAAGCGACCAATTCCTCGAGCTGGGAGACCGGGTTGAGCACGATCCCCTTGGCATCATGCTCGGCGGGGCTTTTTCCGGCCGGCGCGACCGCTTGAACGAAGCCCAGCTTTGCCGACTCCTTGAGACGCTGGTCTGTGTGACCAACGGCCCGCACAGCCCCCGTTAAGCTGACCTCGCCGAAATAAACCGTATCTTCCGGGGCAGCTCGCCCTGTGAACGACGATAGCAGCGCGGCCGCTGCCGCGAGATCGGCAGCCGGTTCGTTCAGTCTCAGACCTCCTGCCACGTTCAGGTAGACATCGTGGCCGCCAAGCCGAACACCACACCGTGCCTCTAGGACGGCCAAGAGCATTGAGAGGCGATTTTGGTCCCAGCCAACCACGGCCCTACGAGGCGTTCCCAGCACGCTATGAGCCACCAATCCTTGAATTTCCACAAGTAGCGGCCGTGTACCTTCCATACCTGCGAACACGGCTGTTCCCGGCGAACCGCGGTCGGTCTCGTTCAGAAAAAGGGCCGATGGATTGTCCACCTCGCGAAGCCCCTCCAGGCGCATTTCGAAGACGCCAATCTCGTCAGTGGGCCCAAAACGGTTCTTTACGGACCGCAGGATGCGGAACTGATGTCCGCTGAGGCCTTCGAAGTAGAGCACGGTATCAACCATGTGCTCGATCACCTTCGGTCCAGCGATCTGGCCGTCTTTTGTCACATGACCAACAAGGATGAGGGTTGTGCCGCTGGCCTTCGCGTAGCTGATCAGCGCGGCGGAACAACCGCGAAGCTGCGAGATCGTCCCCGGCGCAGAGTCGATGCCTTCCGACCAAAGTGTCTGCACCGAGTCGATAATGACTAGGGCAGCGGGCGATCCCTTACTCAACGTCGCGATGATGTTGGCGACGTTGGTCTCCGTCCCGAGTGCGACGGGCGCGCCCGCGACGCCGAGGCGCCCTGCACGCATGCGCACCTGTGCAGTGGCTTCCTCGCCTGACAGGTATATGACCTTTGCTCCGTCCTGCGCTAGTTGTGCCGCGGTTTGAAGAAGCAGTGTTGATTTGCCGATACCTGGATCGCCACCAACGAGCACAGCGGCGCCAGGTACGAGGCCCCCGCCGAGCACGCGATCAAGCTCCGCAATATTCGTCTTCAGTCGCGGCGCGTCTTCGGTCTGAGCGTCAAGCGTCTCGAAGTGCGCCTGCCGACCTTTGCCGCCTTTGATGGCGACGAGCGCAGGGCTTTGGGTCGGCGTGGATGCCTCCTCAATAAGCGAGTTCCATGCGCCGCATGCAGAGCATTTCCCCGACCAGCGCGCCGCGACAGCTCCGCAAGACTGGCAGACATAGGCTTTCGAAGTTTTTGCCATATTTTTTGTTGCTTCAGGCGTCTTTGCTCAAAAGCCGATATAGCGGCGCGTTGCGCGTCCGCCGAGGCTTGTTAGGACCTCGTAGTCGATGGTCCCAGCTTGAGAGGCCATCTCGTGCAGGCGCACATTGGGACCGAGGAGCTCGACCCAGGCGCCCCGTTGGCGGAAGGCCTCAGGCACGTCTGTGACGTCGACGCTAACGAGATCCATAGAAATGCGCCCCAAAACCGGTGCCGCGTAGGGCCCGAGATAGGCCGTCAATCCCGTCTCGCCATCGCCAGCGGAGAGCGCTCTAAACAAACCATCCGCATAGCCGGCCGCGACCACTGCGATGCGGGTCGGACGATCAAGACGACGGCTGGCGCCGTAGCCAACGGTCTCACCCTTATCTGCTAATCGGATCTGCAGTACGCGTCCCATCAATTGCACGACCCTGCGGAAGGGATTTGCGCCTTGCCGCTGCGGATGGCCGCCGTAGAGCGCGACGCCCGGTCGAACGAGGTCATAGTGATACTGCCGTCCGAGCAAGATGCCTGCCGAATTGGCTAGGCTCGTCATAGCTTCGGGGAACGCCGCTCGAATGGTTTCGAAGCAGGCGCGTTGCTGTTTGTTCTTAGGACTGGTGTGATCGTCCGCGCAAGCCAAATGGCTCATTACCAAAGATAGCGCGACGGTCTGCCAGAGATTCGCCATAGCTCGGACTTCATCGATATCGCCAGCCGATAAGCCAAGGCGGTTCATGCCGGTGTCCACATGGATCGCACAAGGGAGGGCGCCGCTGACATTCGAGCAATAGTTGGCCCATTCGCGTACCTCGCCGGCACTATTGAGAACCGGTCGAAGTCCGTAGTCGCGAAACGTGGCAGCTGTTCCTGGCAGCAGGCCGTTCAAGACGTAAATCACGGCTTCGGGTAGCAACGTTCGCAGATCAATCGCCTCAGCGATCGTCGCGACAAAGTAAGTCCGGCACCCATTTTGCCAGAGCACCGCGGCTGCCTGCTCCATGCCCAATCCGTATGCGTCTGCCTTAACGACAGCCCCGCATTCCGCCGGGTGCGCGCGGTCGCGCAGGTCTCGGTAGTTTTCCGCTAAGGCGCTGAGGTCGATCGTAAGGATCGCCGTCTCGTGCGTCTCGTCGTTGACTGCGCGGCCACTGTCGGGTTGCGCCTTTGCGCCGACTACTCCATCCGGTCCGGAAGACGATCCGAGGCCGCGAGATTGGAAAACCGGGTGTACTCTGGAGAGAACTGTAGCGTCACCGTTCCCGTCGGTCCGTGGCGCTGCTTGCCCACGATGACCTCGGCCTTGCCTGTCACCGCTTCCATGTCTTGTTGCCACTGTCTGTGCTCTTCGGTGTTCTCGCGCGGCTGGCTGCGCTCTAGGTAATATTCCTCGCGGAATACAAACATTACCACATCAGCGTCCTGTTCAATGGACCCTGATTCACGCAGGTCGGCCAGCTGCGGCCGCTTATCATCCCTCTGCTCGACCTGGCGCGACAGCTGTGACAGCGCGAGAATAGGCACATGGAGCTCTTTGGCCAGGGCTTTTAATCCAGTGGTGATTTCGGAGACCTCCTGGACACGCCCTTCCTGAGCCCGGCGAGTGGAACCCGTTAAGAGCTGCAAGTAGTCAACAATGATAAACCCCCGCCCCCGGTGCCTTTTTAGGCGTCGAGCGCGGGCCGCCAGCTGAGCAACCGAGATGCCACCGGTCTGATCGATGAATAGCGGAAGATTCTGGAGTTCCTGCGAGGCTTCGACGATCCGATCGAAGTCTTGAGAGTCGATGCGGCCACGACGGATCTTTTCAGAGGAGATCTGGGACTGCTCGGAGATAATGCGAGTCGCGAGCTGCTCGGCGGACATTTCCAACGAGAAGAAGCCAACAACGGCTCCATCCGACGCTTCTCCCGTATGCGGATCGGCGGCATAGGCTTTTGCCACATGGTAGGCAATGTTGGTGGCAAGGGCGGTTTTGCCCATGGAGGGGCGGCCTGCGAGAATCACGAGGTCAGAGGCCTGAAGACCCCCCATGCGCTGGTCGAGATCAGCGAATCCGGTCGCTAGGCCAGACAGGCCTCCGTCGCGCTGATAGGCATTAGCGGCCATGTCGATGGCGTCGGTGAGGGCAGAGGAGAACGGCTCAAAACCCGCACCGTATTTTCCTGTCTCGGCGAGTTCGTAAAGCCGCTGCTCTGCCTCCTCGATCTGATGGGACGGTTCTGCATCGATCGGCGAGTCATAAGCCGTGTTGACCATGCTCTCGCCGATATCGATGAGGTTCCGGCGAATAGCGAGGTCGTAGACCGTTCGCCCATAGTCTTCTGCATTGATAATCGTGGTCGCATTGGCGGCTAGCCGTCCCAAATACTGCGGGACAGTCAGATCACCGATGGCTGGTTCGGCCTGGAAAAAGGTCTTGAGCGTAATGGGGGTCGCACGCTTCCCACCCATAATGAGCTTGGCTGCACTCTCATATATGCGCCCATGGAGCGGGTCGAAGAAGTGGTCCGGCTTCAAGAAGCTCGAAACCCGATCCAGCGCTTCATTGTTTACGAGAATGGCGCCGAGGAGATCCTGTTCGGCCTCCAAGTTGTGAGGGGCATCCCGGTAATCGGCAGACTCGGGATGCGGCTCTGGAGGCGTTTGGCGAATCAGTGCGGTCATGCCCAAGAGTAGCCAATTGCCAGGGGTGGGCCAGATGTCAGTCCTGTGAACATCGGGGAGATCGGGCCCAACTCACAGGTTGATAGAGCCCTCAGCGTAGCTGCTCCAGAAAAGAGGCGGGATGACCCTGCTTCTGCTGACCGCTGCGGTGGCTGCCTCTCGGCGAAGTGGCGCTGCCTGAGGACTATTCCTTGTTCTCGTTCTCGTCCGTGCCAGTCTCGTCCGAGGTCTCGGTCTCGTCGCGGCTCTCAGGCTCATCGGCCGCTTGCGGCTCCGCGCCTTCCTCGAAGAGTGCTTCCCCAGCGGCCAGCGCTTCTGCAGCCTCTTCTTCCTCTTCTGACAATTCTTGGGTCACGTCTTCGCCGCGGGCCTGACGTTCTGCTTCGTCTTCGGTGCGGGCAACGTTTACGATCACCGTTGGAACGACCTCGCCGTGCAAGGCGAGGCGTACCTCGTGCAGCCCCAGGGTTTTAATTGGTCTGTCGAGGAGCACTTGTCGGCGTTCGATAGAGAAGCCGCCTTCGGTAACGGCGCTGGCAATGTCGCGCGTTGATACGGAGCCATAGAGCTGGCCGGTATCGCCAGCTTGACGGATGACGACGAAGCTCTCGCCAGCCAGTTTCTCAGAGACCGCCTCGGCCTCGGTCTTGCGCTCAAGGTCGCGTGCCTCAAGCTGAGCCCGCTCGTTCTCGAAATGCGCCCGATTGGCTTCGGTTGCGCGAAGCGCCTTGCCTTGCGGCAGAAGGAAGTTCCTGGCGTAGCCGTCCTTAACGGTCACGACGTCGCCGATTTGTCCAAGGCGTCCAATGCGCTCCAAGAGGATAATTTCCATTGTTGAGTACTCCTAGTCTTCTGGTCGTCAGCGTTAGCTTTGATCGTTGGTGTGGTTGGTGTTGTTCTGGCTCTGCGTAGTCGCCGCGCGTCCCCTCAGCCCGAATAGAGGCTCACCGAGGCCAAGAATGGCGACGAGGATCGCGACCCAGCCAAGTAGCAGTACTGCCAAGTAAAGAACCACCAGCAGTGCGGCGCGGAACGGCATGCCGAGCGTGTAGAAATGGATCACCGCGAGGCCTTGAAGAAGATACGCAATCAAGAAGGCGCCGGCGAAGCCCGATGCGATCAAGCCGATGACACCTGGTATGAACGACATTGCCAAAGCCACCGCAAAGGCAATGACCATCGCGTTCGGGATCTCGAGTTGGTGAAAGTTTGGCCATGGACGCAAGGCGTGGCCCGAGCCCTTCGCAATAGTTCCGGCCAGCCACATATTGAACAACGCGATAGTGATCCAGACGATTGCAATGACCGCGGGAAGCGCGCGGGTGAGAAGCACTCGCAGGTTCTCGGTCGCCTCGGCCGTCCAGACCTCCTCATCAACACCAAGAGCGTCGCGTATCACCGGCATCATTTCATCGATCGTCGCTTGGTAACGCACCATGTCTGGGCCAAGCAGCAACACGAGGAACATCGCGATCACGCCCGCTATGACAGCAGCGGCCGCAACAAGCCGGCCCGGCGGATACCATTCGACAGTTTGCTTGCCTGCGTTCGCTGGATCCGGAACGGTCCGGCTTTGTAGAGCGAGATGAACCAAAATCGCAGCCGGTACAGCAATCGTGACTGCGAACACAAGACCCGGTGAGGCACCGAGTGCGATCACGGCGAGAACCGTGCCGACGAAGCTCGCCAGCGTCACAATCTGCTTGCCGCACGCGAGTCCAGCGAGGCAGAGCGGCAGCGGACAAATGTAAAGAATGAGACCAGCCAGCGCCGCCGACTTGACCGCGGATGCAAAAAGCACCGCTGAGACAAGCCCTGCGCCTCCGCCTATGATCAGGTGTGTCGGCATCGATTTCGCTGTCCCGCTGTCCATCTGAGGCGGTTAGGGGTGGAAAATGCATCCACCCCAACTTTGGTGTTCCAGTATCGTCGCTCGAATCGTCAGGAGCCCCGGTGAGCTCCCATCAGGCCCTCGCCCTTGGTCCCCGGACTTACTGAATCAAGTAAGGCAGAAAACCAAGGAACCGTGCCCGCTTAATCGCGCGCGCAAGTTCGCGCTGCTTTTTTGCGGAAACTGCGGTAATGCGGCTCGGCACCATCTTGCCGCGCTCGGACACGTAACGCTGCAAGAGCTTGACGTCCTTGTAGTCGATCTTGGGAGCCTTGTCGCCGGAGAAGGGGCAGGTCTTACGCCGCCGATAGAACGGGCGGCGAGCTTGCATCGCGGTCGTGCTCATTGGGAGTCATCCTCGTTGGCATCTTTGGGGGCGGCGGTTTTTTCCGCGTTAGATTCGCGGGGCGCGCGTTCTCCGCGGTCGCCGCGATCATGATCCCGGTCACGGCGCGGGCCACGTCGTCCGTCGCGCTCATCGCGATCAGAGCGGCGCATCATCGCAGATGGGCCATCCTCATGCTCATCCACACGAATGGTCATGAAGCGGATAACATCCGTGGAGAGACTCATTTGGCGTTCCATCTCGGCCACTGCATTGTGAGGAGCGTCGATGTTCAGGAGAGTGAAGTGCGCCTTGCGGTTCTTCTTCACGCGATAGGCAAGAGATTTGAGTCCCCAATACTCAGTCTTGGCGACCGACCCGCCGTTGTCCTCGATCAGAGTACGGAAAGTCTGTTGCAGGCCCTCGACCTGCTGCGTCGAAACGTCCTGGCGTGCCAGGAACACGTGCTCATAGAGAGGCATGGTCTGCCTTTCCTTCTTTCTTTTTTGCTCCGGCGCGAAGCCTCGTCATGGGCGCGATGAAGGAAAAGCCCAAGAAACAACTCTAAAGAGCGCAAGCCCAGAAGAGCGGAGACACGGGAGGGCGGATATTTCCTGCCGTCTGGCCGCGCGAGCGCTGGCACAGAAACCGTCCTCCGTTCAGCCTCCGACCGAAGCGGTTACTGAAAAATGGGACTTATAGTGGTTTGCGCGGGGTTTGCAAGGCAGTTGGGAAGCTAGACGCGCCGAATATCTCGCCCCGCTTGACAGGTCAGATTGAAACAGTGTCTCTGGCCGGATACCAACCAACAAGACGCCGTTTTTTCTAACAACATGACCATTGCTTTCGTTTTTCCAGGCCAGGGGAGCCAAGCCGTCGGCATGGGCGCTGCGTTGGCCCAAGCCTTTCCCGCGGCCAAGACGGTTTTCGACGAGGTTGACGACGCCTTGGACCAGAAGCTTTCCACATTGATGTGGGAAGGGCCGGAGGCGGACTTGACCCTAACGGCGAACGCCCAACCCGCGCTGATGGCAGTTTCGATGGCTGCGATGCGGGCTCTTGAGACAGAGGGCTTCGCGTTGTCAGACAAAGTTGCCTACGTCGCAGGACACTCTTTGGGTGAATACGCCGCACTGGCCGCAGCTGGAGCGTTGAGCCTTGCCGATACGGCACGGCTGCTAAAGACGCGCGGCCGAGCCATGCAGGATGCGGTTCCGGTCGGCGAGGGCGCCATGGCCGCGTTGCTGGGTGCTGACTTAAAGCAGGCGCAGGAACTAGCTGAGGCAGCGTCCGAGGGCGAGTGTTGCCAGGCGGCAAACGACAACGCTCAGGGTCAGGTCGTTATCTCCGGCAAGAAAACAGCTATCGAGCGGGCTGTGGCCTTGGCGCCTAAATTCGGAGTCCGCCGCGCGGTTCTGCTTCCGGTTAGTGCGCCGTTCCATTGTGCGCTGATGCAACCCGCCGCTGATGTCATGGCGGAGGCGCTGGCGTCAGTCATGATATCTGCGCCGGCCGTGCCGCTCGTCGCGAACGTTTTGGCTGAACCCATCATGGATCCGGAGGACATTCGCTCTCGTCTCGTGGAGCAGGTGACGAGCATGGTGCGTTGGCGGGAGACGATGCAGTTTCTTGCGAGCAATGGCGTTGACGCGATGTATGAGGTTGGCTCGGGTAGGGTGCTGACTGGAATGGCGAGGCGCCTCGATGGCGTAGAGGCGCGCAGCATTGGGACGCCTGAAGAATTGGAAAGCGCCGCAGCCGCATTGAACGGCTAGACGCGCGCAGAGCTTAGGGAGGGACCCGAATATGTTCGACCTCAGTGGGAAGGGTGCTCTTGTAACGGGTGCAACTGGCGGCATCGGCGGGGCGATCGCAAGAGCCTTAGTTGATCAAGGCGCGACTGTCGCTATTTCAGGAACGAATGCTGCAAAGCTGGAAGAGCTTTCCGGCGAACTCGGCGATCGCGTTTCTGTGCTGCCCTGCGATCTTCGTGACCGGGCAGCAGTCGCTGCCCTTGCAGAGGATGCGGAAAAGGCCCTCGGCCAAGTCGACATCCTCGTGAACAATGCCGGCATCACCAAGGACAACCTCTTTATGCGTATGAAGGATGAAGAGTGGGACGATGTCTTGGCGGTCAACCTCACGTCGGTCTTTACGCTGACGCGCGGAGTCCTCCGTGGCATGATGCGCCGCAGGGGTGGGCGCATCATCAACATCGCGTCGATTTCGGGTGTTTTTGGGAATCCAGGGCAGGGCAACTACGCAGCCTCCAAGGCCGGTCTAGTGGGCATGACCAAGTCTTTGGCCCGGGAAGTCGCCGCGCGTGGAATCACCGCTAATTGCATTGCTCCCGGTTTCATCTCCACACCGATGACCGATGCCTTGACCGAGAGGCAAACCGAGGCTATTGCCGCCGCTATTCCGGCGCAAGCCTTCGGCAAGCCGGATGATATTGCCGCCGCAGTCGTGTTTTTCGCAAGCGATGAAGCGTCTTACGTCACTGGCGAAACAATGCACGTGAACGGCGGGATGATCATGGTCTAGAGGCCTTGGATACGGCGATCGTACTGGGCGTGAAGTGAATTTTTGCAAACCAGTCTTCGAGTTAGGGGCTTCTGGCAATGTCATTTAGAGTATGTTAGGCAAACGGCCGTTTGCGGGGGCTTGACAAAGAACAGCCCCACCGCGATCAACCCTCCGGAAGAACCATTAGAGGGTGACTTGGGCCGGGGGCTTGTGCTCTGGGGTACGCGAGGCCACAAGGATTTGAGAGTTGAAGGGACGGTGAAGAGGATATGAGCGATATCTCTGAGCGCGTAAAAAAAATTGTTGTCGAGCATCTCGGCGTTGAGGCCGATAAGGTGACTGACAACGCAAGCTTCATCGACGATTTAGGGGCAGATAGCCTAGACACAGTCGAATTGGTGATGGCTTTCGAAGAGGAGTTCGGTTGCGAAATTCCGGACGACGCTGCCGAAACTATTCTCACGGTAGGCGACGCCATCAAATTTCTCGATAAGAACTCGGCTTAGTGCGGGCTCCTGGATCGGCCTGGTTGCTGATCTATGAGTTCAGACCACGAGCGATCCGGCCCGGTGGGGCCGATCCTCACACCCAATTTCGAAGGATCTGGCTTAGCCGCGATGCGACGTGTGGTCATTACAGGTCTCGGTCTCGTTTCACCCCTAGGCTCTGGCTATGAGGCGGGGTGGAAGCGTCTGACGGCGAGTGAAAACGCCGCGAAGCGGATCGAGGACTTCGACGTCTCCGATTTATCGTGTCAGGTTGCCTGTCAGGTCCCGAGGGGTGATGGCAGCAACGGTACATTCAATCCGAGCGATTGGATGGAGCCGAAGGAACAGCGCAAGGTCGATGATTTCATCATCTACGCCATGAGCGCTGCGACCCAGGCACTGAACGATGCGGGCTGGCAGCCGACGTCATATGAAGATCAAACCCGGACAGGCGTTCTGATCGGTTCCGGCATCGGTGGTCTCCAGGGTATTGAGAAGACGTCACTCCTGTTTAACGACAAGGGGCCACGTCGGGTGAGCCCGTTTTTTATACCTGGGCGTCTGATCAATCTGGCCTCCGGCTATGTCTCGATTGAGCATGGACTGAAAGGGCCCAATCACTCGGTCGTAACGGCTTGCTCCACAGGCGCCCATGCGATCGGCGATGCTTCTCGCCTTGTCGCATTTGGCGATGCGGACGTCATGGTGGCCGGCGGCACCGAGTCTCCGGTGTGCCGTCTGTCTTTGGCTGGTTTCGCGGCATGTCGTGCGCTCTCGACCAACTTCAACGATGCGCCGCAAAAGGCCTCCCGCCCCTATGATCGTGATCGCGACGGTTTCGTTATGGGGGAGGGTGCCGGGGTCGTCGTGATTGAGGAGCTCGAGCACGCCAAGGCGCGCGGCGCAAACATCTACGCCGAAGTTATTGGGTATGGGCTCTCAGGTGACGCCTTCCATATTACGGCGCCGGCAGAAGATGGCGATGGCGCCTATCGGTGCATGACTGCAGCAGTCAAGCGCGCTGGAATTGACGCAGCCGATATTGACTATATCAACGCGCATGGAACATCCACGCCTATGGGCGATGAGATTGAGCTGGGTGCGGTCGAGCGCCTATTCGGCAACGCCGCCGGCAAGGTTTCCATGTCTTCTACGAAGTCAGCGACGGGACATTTGTTGGGCGCCGCTGGCGCAGTCGAGGCGATCTTTTCTGTCTTGGCCATCCGGGACAACATTGCCCCCCCAACGCTCAACCTCGACAACCCTTCCGTCTCGACCGCTATAGACCTCGTGCCGCATAAAGCGCGGCAACGGAATATCGACACAGTGTTGTCGAACTCGTTCGGCTTTGGTGGCACCAACGCTTCATTAGTGATGCGTCGCTACGCAGCCTAGCGTTTCAATGGTTGTCGGGCTAAACACCCTTTCGCCATATTTGCTGGGAAAGTGGCGCAATTACTCTAAGGGTCGCGCTCATCTAGTATGACATCGTCGCGAAACACCCCACCGCCTCCGCCGAAAGGTGGCCGTCGCCAGGTCATGATCGATCCGGCGACTGGCAGGAAATACCTTGTTGATCCCGTCACAGGACATCGGACCCCATATGGGCAGCCCCAAGCTGCGCAAACAACGCACCCACAAGCTCCGCAACAGCCTGCTCAAGCGCCACAGCGTCCGCCTCAGGCTGCGCCACATCCACCTCAAGCGCCGCAACATCCCACTCAGGCCGCGCAACGACCGGCTCAACCTGCCCAGCGACCGCCCCTGGCGGCGCAGCGTCCTCCTCATGCGCCGCAACGTCCCCCGGTAAACTTGGCGGCAGACAGTCCCGCCGAGGCGCTTGTGCCGCAGCGGCCGCCGGAGCTGCCGGCTCACGACGAGGAAGAAGAATATTCGCGGCCGGTGCTGCGAATGTTCGACGGGTTGCTGAACTTCGTACTTATTGTGCTCGTCGCGGTTGCAGGTTTCTTCTACTTCCTGAAAGTCGAGTTCGATCGACCGGGTCCGCTTGAGATCTCTACGATTTTCGTCGTGCCAAAAGGATCGAGCACGACCTCTATCGCGAACCGGCTTACCGAAGAAGGCATCATTTCGGACACGCGCATCTTCATGGCGTCGATCTTTTACTTCATGAGGCTCAAGGGCGACGGGACGCTGAAGGCGGGTGAGTATCAATTCGACAAACATGCGACTATGCGTGAGGTGCTCAACACCTTGGTCGACGGGAAGTCCGTTCAGTACAGGATTACCTTTCCGGAAGGCTGGACCAGCGAGCAGATCGTCAAGCGCATCTCGGCAAATGCAGAGCTAGACGGTGTTGTCAGTGCGATACCGCCAGAGGGCTCCTTGCTGCCCGACACATACAGCTTCGGGACAAGAGACTCGAAGGACGATATTCTTGAGCGGATGCACGCCGCGCACCGCAAGTTCCTCGCTCAAGTCTGGGACGAACGCGACCGGGACATCATGGTCAAGACGCCGGAGGAGGCCGTAATTCTGGCCTCCATCGTTGAGAAGGAGACGGGCGTGGCCGAAGAGCGTCCACGAATCGCAGCCGTCTTCAATAATCGGCTTCGCAAAGGTATGCGCTTGCAGTCGGACCCCACCATCATCTATGGCATTTTTGGTGGGTCGGGAAACCGAGATCATCCCATCACACGGGATGAGCTCAAGGAGAAAAACCCCTACAATACTTACCAAATCAATGGTTTGCCCCCGACGCCTATCGGCAATCCCGGCAGGGCTGCGATCGAGGCAGTGCTTAAGCCAGCGAAGACCGACGAACTCTATTTTGTTGCCGATGGCACGGGGGGTCATGACTTCTCGAAAACACTTGCCGAGCACAATAAGAAAGTCGCTAAGTGGCGGAAAATCGAACGCGAGATCCGTGCGCGGCAGAAGGCCGAGGAAGAGGCGGCCAAGTTGGCGGCAGAGCGGGGCATGTTGTTGCCGGAAGGCGAGGACGGCCTTACCGCAACCGGCGGTCCAGTAGGATGGCCGCAGCGCAATCCGGTTCGATAGCGAGTCCTGTGCTCGACATCTGGTTCCAATCAATAGTCGACGTTGTAATTGCGTCTTGGGCGATTCGGTTCCGACTCGGGTATAAAACGCGCAAATGACCGTCCGCGCGGCGGCACTCATCAAGCCGGGTAGGGGTGGGTACAACCAATGGCCTTGAAGAGCATGACCGGATTTGCCCGGTCCGACGGAAGCCACGGCGATGCTCGTTGGCATTGGGAGGTCCGCAGCGTCAATGGCCGTTCGTTGGATTTGCGTCTGCGTTTGCCTCCCGGGCTAGAGCGGCTTGAGCCGCAGGTCCGTGCGCTGTGTCAAGAAAAGCTGGTGCGTGGCAATTGCACCGTCTCACTTTCGTTGAAGCGCGAGGCCGGCCAGCCGGAAATCCGACTGAACGAGACTGCGCTTAGCGAGGCACTGGCCGTGGCTGAGCAGGCACAAAGACAAACATTTCTTCAGCCGGCCAAACTCGACACGCTTCTTGGCATGCGTGGCGTTGTCGAGGTTGCCGAGCCCGAGGAAAGCGAAGAGCGACGGGAAGCACTCGCTTCCGCGCTGCTCGCGAGTCTATCGGCGGCGCTGGATCAACTAGTCACTGCGCGCATTGCTGAGGGCGAGCGACTTGCGGAGGTCATTGGAACTCAGCTCACGGGGATTCAAACGCTGGTTGCTCGGGCGACAGACTGTATGTCGAAGCAGCCCGAGCTGATCGCGGAGCGGCTTCGGGAACAAATCGCTCGGTTGGACGAGGCTGGCGCGTCAATGGATCCGGATCGCTTATATCAGGAAGGACTTCTCCTCGCAGCCAAGGCAGACATTCAAGAAGAACTCGAACGGCTCACGGCCCACGTGGCAGCGGCTCGGGAGTTGATCGACAGCGGTCAGCCCGCCGGCCGCAAGCTTGAGTTTCTTGCACAGGAGTTCAACCGGGAAGCCAACACAACGTGTTCCAAAGCCATTGATATTGAAGTCAGCAGAATCGGGCTTGAGCTCAAGTCTGTGATCGACCAACTGCGCGAGCAGGTTCAGAACATTGAGTGAGGCCTATAGATGAGTTCTCCAAAAGAGACGATCGATCGCCGCGGCCTCATGCTCGTGCTGTCTTCACCATCGGGTGCAGGGAAGACGACGATTGCGCGGCGTGTTCTTGCTGAGGATCCCGAGATTACGGCCTCCATTTCGCATACCACGCGGCCCAGGCGTCCGAGCGAAGTGGACGGCAAAGACTACCACTTCGTCGACAAACAAACGTTCACGCAAATGCGCGACCAAAAGGCTTTCTTAGAGTGGGCGCTCGTGTTCGACAATTTTTATGGAACGACGCGCGCGCCCGTTGCAGAGTCGCTAAAGCGGGGTCGTGACGTTCTGTTCGACGTGGACTGGCAGGGCGCGGAGTCGCTACGGACGCAAGCAGGGCAAGACGTTGTCTCCGTTTTCGTACTACCGCCGACAGCCGGCGCTCTTGAAGAGCGGCTGAAGGCCAGGGCGCAGGACTCCGACAACGTCGTAGCTCGCCGCATGGCAGGCGCGAGTAACGAGATTCGAGCGTGGGATAAGTACGACTACGTGCTCATCAATTTTGACGTCGACAAGTCCGTAGAGGCGGTGCACGCGGTCCTTGCGGCTGAGCGGCTCAAGAGATCGCGGCTCACAGGGCTACAAGGCTTCGTCGAGGGCTTGCTGACCGAACTCTAATTGTTAGCGGCGCCGGTTTGTGGGGGCTCGACTGATAGCGTGTTTGCGATGCGGCAAAAGTCCGCGACCTGCAAGGTTTCGGCTCGCGCCTTCGGATCGAGACCAAGACGAGTCAAGAGCCGCTCCGGATCGGATGTGACTTGTTTAAGGCTAGCGCGAAGCATCTTGCGTCGCTGACCGAAGGCGGCGGCGGTCACCCTTTCCAGCATCTCGATATTGCATGCCGGTGCCGGGACCTCTTTTGGGACGAGGCGGACAACGGCTGAAGCGACCTTGGGTTTCGGCGTAAACGCGTCTGGCGACAGCGAGAACAGGATGCGCGGGTTCGAGCGCCATTGGGACAGGACTGAGAGGCGCCCGTAGTCCTTAGTGCCTGGCGCCGCGACGATGCGTTCGGCGACCTCCCGCTGAAACATGAGCACGAGACTGTCAAACCAGGGAGGCCATGGTTCAGATTTCAGCCAACCCACGAGAAGTGACGTGCCGACACTATATGGAAGATTGGCGACCACGCGCGCTGGTCTCTTGATCCGCAGTGCCGGGAAATCGATTTCGCGTGCGTCTCCGCTTACGATTTCTAGGCGACCCGGGTAGGCCGCGGCAATGCCTTGAAGTGGCGGAAGACAGCGCTCGTCACGTTCGATGACGATGACATTCGCAGCGCCCTCCATGAGCAAGGCGCGTGTTAGGCCACCAGGACCAGGGCCGACCTCGAGGACACTGACGCCGTCTAGTGGCCCGGCCGATCGGGCAATCCGGCGTGTCAGATTTAAATCGAGAAGAAAGTTCTGCCCGAGACTCTTCTTCGCAGAGAGGCCCGCTTCTCGAATGACGTCGCGCAAAGGCGGCAGGCCATCCGGGGTGGTCATGCGCTGGCCGGTGCGGTCTGAGCGCTCATCCGGTCGGCGAGCCGAAGCGCTTCGATGAGACTCGTTGGGTTTGCTCTACCCGTGCCCGCTATATCAAAAGCTGTTCCATGATCGGGCGACGTCCGAACGAACGGCAGCCCCAACGTAACGTTGACGCCCTCTTCGAAAGCGAGTGTCTTGAACGGTATCAAAGCTTGATCGTGGTACATGCAGATCGCAACATCGTAGCGCTTGCGCGAAGCAGCGTGAAAGAGCGTATCCGCCGGGTAGGGGCCGCTGACATCGATACCAGCATGTTGCGCCGCGACGATTGCACTCCTTATCATATCAACCTCTTCGCGGCCGAGGTTTCCCTCTTCTCCAGCGTGTGGGTTCAGTCCGCTCACGGCGATGCGAGGTCTCGCTAGCCCGAACCACCGCCGCATATCGTGGTCCGTGATGGCGATCGTCTTTGCGAGCAACTCGGAGGTCAGCGCGCCTGGCACATCCTTTAGCGGAACATGAATGGTGGTCGGAATGACTTTGAGGATACCGGCTGCTAGCATCATAACAGGGTGCGGCACCTGTCCATCCTTTTCGGCAAGTGCTGCCAGATATTCCGTGTGCCCTGGAAACTTGAAACCGGCTTTATATAGGTGCGACTTCGAGATCGGGTTAGTGACAACGGCGCTTGCCTCGCCCGACTTCACCATCTCGACGGCCGCGTCGATCGAAGAAATCACAGTTGGCATCGCACCTTGCTCCGGGCTGCCCGCACGTACGGGACTTGGCAGAGGAACTGAGAGAACCGGCAGCGCCTCTGCAAATAGCTCGATTGCTTCGATGGGGCGCGTCACAGTCTCGATGTGAAGGGATAAGCCAAGCTGCGAGGCACGGTCTTCCAAAGTCAGCCTATCACCGAGGAAAATAAAGGGTGGTAGCCGCTCGCGGTGGCGGGCACAAAAGGCGAGCAAGGTAATATCCGGACCGATGCCCGCTGGGTCACCAATTGTCAGAGCGAGGGGCTTTGCGATCGGGGAAGACATGCGGAAGTGCCTAGCACGCCTGGTTGCCCAGGAACATCGTCCTCAGCGGTACTCGATGAACGCCTTTTGGCGGACCTCCTCGAGATATTCGTCCGCTTTCGCTCTGATTGCTTCACTCATAATCTTCCGCTCGGTCTCTTCGCGAACGTCGAGGCCGCCTGTGGGCGCAGCCGACTGACTTGCGCACACGGCATAGAGCTCGACGCCGGCCCGCGTTACTGTCGGTGGGGTCATCTGCCCAACCTTAGCGTTGCGCACAAGGATACGACCTGGGGAGCCCAGCATCGACGCGTCCTGGGTCCTAAAGTTGCGAACCGTCGCGCCTTGGACACCTTTGGCAAGGCTCTGGACACTCCCACAACCACTGAACCTAGCCCGCAGGTTCTCCGCCTCAGCGACCTTCGCAGCGACAGTCTTTTGGTTCGCGCCGCTGGCTAACGGGAGCCGAAGTTGTTTGATGCCGCCCGAGGACGAGCCGCCGCCCGATAGGGCCAACGCTTCGTCGATCTGGGCATCGTTAACGTCTACTTCGCGACGAAACTTCTGCATAGCGAAGCGCTGCCAAACGATCTGGGCGCCAACACGGTTCTTGAGGGTCTGGATGCTAACGCCAGAGCTCTTTAGGGCCGTCGCTAGGCCATTTACGTCGAGATTATTCTGCGCGGCCATGCCTTCCAGAACTCGGTTGATTTCCGCCTCACTTGGCGTGATCCCGAGCTTTCGGCCCTCTTGAATCTGAAGATGCTCCGTTATGAGCATTTCGGTCG